>JBEKBO010000011.1:0-102368 GCA_050015355.1 Candidatus Korobacteraceae bacterium
TCCCGTCGAGAAAGTTGAATCTGAAGTGATCTGCGTCCACGCATGACATAGCTATAGACTCCAATCCATTTCTTGCCAAGTGCCTATCTAGCTTACCTATCTATGCGGTCACAGTACTAGTCTGTCGCCTCAGCTTTGTTTTCCGGCCAGTAGCCGTGCACTGCGTAAAACTTCAGCTCGTCGTCACTTCGACCGCGGACGAGGAGTTTGTATTCTTCCCAACTGGTGTGACCTGGCGCATATGGCTCACCGGGTATCGGCTCTTCAGGCAAATAGCCATGGACGGCAAAGAACTCCACGTCCTCCAGACTTCGGCCTTTGAGATAACGATCAAGCTCTTCACACTGCTTCTGCCATTGCTTTTCTTCAAGCCGTTCCAAGCGACTCTTAATCGTCGCCATCGTTTTCTCTTCCTCCGAATTGCCACTGCCGGCGCCCAACCGTCTCAATCCGAATTCAGCTTGCGACGAGCTCCGGCCACGCCCGTTGGAGAGCATCAATGAATTGCTTGCGCGTTCCGCTACGACTGAGCGCACCGGCCCGTGAGAAGTTCACGAGTTGGGTGGCCTTGGCGTCCACCATCGGATGATCTGGGGTAAAGCCCTCCACTGTAATCGGCTCCACCTTAAGCCATTCCGCGAGCGGTCCAAATACGTCTGCGGTTTTGCGCAGATCGGAAGTTTCAGCGTTCAATACGGCACGTGAATCGGGAAACAGAATGTCTTCGCCAGCAAGATAGGTTTCGGCGACCTTATCAATCGCAGCCGCCAGCGACAGCGACTCCTCCAAAAGAGCCTTGAACTTGGCGTACAAGTATCCACCGAGGCGTTCGGTAAGCTCGGAAATCCGGCGCGCAGGCACAAAAACGCCAGAGCGATCGGGTTGGGCGATCTGCCGCAGCACTCCATCGAGCGCGCAGTGTGCGAAAAAGCGCAAGTCGCGGTTGGCCTGAGCATCCTTCAAAATCATCGAGTTTGTTTCGTTGACGAGGTGCCAGAGGAAGTACACCTCTTCGTCAGCGAGCCACTCAAAGGGCCCCAACGGTCCCTTAAGCTCTTGTTCCCAGTAGGGCACAAATCCGCCGGCCGCCTTGGCGTGTTGCAGCCAGAGGAAAAGCTGCTTTTTCGCCTCTGATGATGCTTCGAGCTTCTGTAATCTCGCCTTGAGCGCCATCTCACTTTCTCCGTTGATCCCTTTGCACGCCTCCGGCCCCTAGAACGCTCTCCAGCGCAGCCAGCCGCCCCTCAACGTCTGAAACTTCAATGGACTTCAGCAGCACATTTGCCAGATACCCAAGGGTGCTAGCCACCTTCGAATCGAGACGACGTGCCCGCACGTCCGAAATGAACTGACCGAGCGCGGCCCGTACCTCCTGAGCCGTCCGCGGGGGTGCCAATTCAGGTTGTGGCTGTTCACCCGATCCTCTGAAGCGCCTGGCCTGGCCGCTCTTCCGGCCCATCTCGGCCGCGCGTTTGGGGTCAGCGTGTAAGGCGCAAAGTCCGTCCTTCACCGCGACGGCTCGGCACCGATCGCCTGCGTTCGTTGTCGTTTTGCATATCGTGTTCATCTGTTTGCCCTGCTCCGTTCCGTCCGTTCAAACGGTGGGGTATCGCCGTGCGGCGTCAGAGGCACCACCAGCAGCGAGCACGCCATGTAACGGCATACCCGGTCGTCAAAGTCCGGCCAGCGAACAACTACTTTCCCCCGCTCATAGCCGGCCACTTCCCCGGTTTCATCACTGGCGGGACTGAACTTCAGCCGGACCATGGTGCCGATTGGGAAGGCTGGTTGTAATGCCTCAGGCTGCGTTCCGCTGGCTCCCTGGCGCGCTCCTGGCGTTGGCTGCTGTGTCGTGGCTCATCGATCCTCATCGGCTTACGGTTGCGCGAAGTTGAGGCAAACAGCGGCATCCGCACACCATTCGGTTGTGGTTGCATTATGGTTGCACAAACCAGGTGATTTTTAGGGTTCTAACAACAGACAAGTGTAGGAGATTCAATTAGATGGCTATGGCAGACTACAGCCCTGAAAAGGCTAGCGTCGGCGGTTCAAAACCGTCCCTGGCCACCATCTTTTCAAGTACTTACAAGCCCTCTAAATCACAATCATGTTCCAAAATGTTCTAATTGGCGCATGGGGGGATTTGTCTCAACCAGCCGACCTTAATGCAGATTGGCAGATTGATATGTCAACTTATAATATGCCGTCAAGAGGCCATCCATTGCTTAAAGAAACCGGTGCTTTACTTCGGCGGAGTCAGCCCACCGCGCGTCCTCGTATACAGGCACTCTCCGCGTCGCTGATTCGCGAAGTCGCCAATGCCGCCATGAGTCGCAAAGACATCCTGCCTTTCTGGTTCGGAGAATCCGACCAGCCGACGACCGCCTTTATCCGCGAGGCTGCTACTGCTTCTCTCCAGAAGGGCGAGACTTTCTATACCGAGAACCTGGGCCGCGCCTATCTGCGCGAGCAGGTTTCGGCTTACCTGACAGATCTACACCAGACACGCATCGGTGCCGATCGCATCGCGATGACCTCGTCCGGCGATTCGGCTCTTATGCTGGCCGGCCAACTCATCCTTGAACCGGGTGATCATGTTGTGCTGATAACTCCGCTCTGGCCGAACCTCGTCGAGATGCCAAAGATACTGAGCGCCGAGGTCACCTGCGTCCCTTTGGAAGTGCGCCAAGGACGATGGACGCTGCCGCTTGAAAAAGTGCTGGCGGCGATCGGTCCCAATACGCGCATGCTCTATGTGAATTCACCCAACAATCCAACCGGGTGGACGATCAGCCGCGACGAACAACGCATCCTCTTCGAGCACTGCCGCCGTCATGGAATCTGGATTCTGGCCGATGACGTATACGAGCGCCTGATCTATCGCGATGGGCTCCGCGCAGCACCTTCCTTCCTGACGCTTGCAGAGGAAGATGACCGGGTGATCGGGGTCAACAGCTTCTCAAAAGCGTGGCGCATGACCGGATGGCGCGTGGGTTGGATGGTCGTTCCGCCGAGCATCGTGCCTAATCTGGCATGCCTCATTGAGTACAACACATCCTGCATTCCTGAGTTTGTGCAGCGTGCCGCCACCGCTGCCTTGCAATATGGCGAACCACATGTGGCACGCCTGCGATCGGAGTTGATTGCGGCAAGACAGTATCTCATCGACGGACTGCGCGCGCTCCCCGGCATCGAGGTCCCCGAATCGGACGGGGCGATGTATGTCTTTCTGCGGATCGCGGGATACGCAGACTCGTTGCAGTTGGCGAAACTGCTCGTCGAAGAAGCAGGCCTTGGCCTGGCACCCGGCAGAGCCTTTGGCCCAGAAGGCGAAGGATGGTTGCGCTGGTGTTATGCAACCGATCTCAAAAAGCTTCATCTTGGGCTTGAACGCCTGGCTGCGTTCTTGGCGAAATAGACCGGATTCGCGGAAGGTACGCTCTGAAAAGAGTCGGGCGAGGCGCGCTACCGCAGGAGGGCAATGATCTCCTGCTCAAGTTTGGTGAAATCCGCCAGCCCGGGGTATTTCGCGCGAATGCGGCCATCGCGGCCGATCAGGAAACTGGTCGGCAATCCGAGAATACCGCCGTAGGCCTCTGCAATTTTCTCGCTGCCGGCGACCACCGGATAATTCATTTTGTATTTTCGGTAGAAGGCGCGCAGCGCGCTGTCTCTGTCCTCCATTGAAATGCCAATCACCTGAAGGCCCTGAGCGCGGTACTTGTCCTGCAAAGCGATGAACTGTGGAATCTCCTCCGCGCAGGGCGTGCACCAGGCTGCCCAGAAGTTGATCAGCACGACCTTGCCCGCATAGCTGGACGTGTCGATCTTGTTGCCGCCAAGGTCTACCAAGGTGAGCGCCGGGGCCGGCGACGTGGATGAACTCGTGTCCTGGTCACGCGCCCGTTTTGCGGTGCGATTGTGCGTGCCGTAATAAACGCCAACGGCCAGCCCAATGGCGACCATGACAACCGCGATTTTTTTCATCGCACGCTACTGGCCTTTCTCGACGGGATAGCCCCTCTCCACCCAGTCGGTTCCGAAGCTGTTCGCGAGATACAGCACCTTCACGGCAGTAAATCCCGTCTTCTGGAGTTCTTTATACGCTGGGCGAATATTCGGGCAGTGGTCCCAGGGGCAACATCCGCAGTAGAGAACGATGGACGAATTCCTGGGCAGAGCCGTGACGCGCTTCCGCAGGTTATCAAGCGAATGCGGATCGGATGCCGGCCCTATGAACTCGGCGCCGCGGATGTGTGCTTGCGCATAAAGGAAACGCGGACCGACGTAGAGCACGGTGGGCTTCGCGGAACCGGATTGCAGGGCTTTCGACAACTCCCGAGGTTGAATCAACTCCGCGCTGCCCGGCAGCAACTCCGAAGTGGCGGGTGATTGGCCGGCGCTCCGGGCGGGGGCAACGACGGTTGCGAACACGGCTGCGGCAATCAGCATCCAAACAAGGGACATGGACTGGCGATCGTTGGTGCGTTCCATAGCAGACCCAGTATACGGTGGAGACACGCTGCACGAAGCGGAAGGCCGCTGTACTCCAAACCCGGCTATACGTTTGCGTACCGACTGAATCGCTAAAAATGCCGCTAGCCGAAGGGATAAGCCTATGAACCGTCGCAATTTTCTGCGCTACGCGGGCATTGCGTCCGCCAGTCTCGCCCTGCCGGACACGGGGCGCCTGTTCGCACACGACTCATCGTCTGGAAGTTGGCGCACGTTTGAAGTGACGACGCGTGTCGAAGTTCTAAAACCTTCCGGAATGACCCGCGTATGGCTGCCGGCAGCGCTTATCGGTAAGACGCCCTACCAGAAGACGCTCGCTAATCGCTTTAGCGCGGAGGGCGGTACGGCGGAGATTGTCGAAAGCGAAGCTGACGCGCTCGGAATCATCGCGGCGAAATTTCCGGCCGGCGTGAGGCCGGTCCTCACGGTAACAAGCCGTATCGCGACAAATAATTATACGGTCGATCTCTCCACGCCCGGCCACCCGCCGAAAACGGAGCGCGCGGAGTTGGAGCATTTTCTGCGGTCGACAAAGCTCCTGCCGACCGATGGCATCGTGAGAGCGACAGCGACGGAGATCACGAAAGGGGCGAAGACGGATGTCGAGAAAGCGCGCGCCATCTACGCCTGGATCGTCGACAACACGTTTCGGAATCCGAAGACGCGCGGTTGCGGCGTTGGCAACATCCGCGGCATGCTGGAGTCCGGGGATCTGGGCGGCAAGTGCGCCGATCTCAATGCCCTCTACGTTGGCCTGGCGCGCGCGGCGGGACTTCCAGCGCGCGACGTGTATGGCATCCGCGTTGCAAAGTCGGAGCTGGGATACAAGAGCCTCGGAGTTTCGTCGGAGAACGTGACGAAAGCACAGCACTGCCGTGCCGAGGTGTACCTCGGCGGACACGGCTGGGTTCCTGTCGATCCGGCCGACGTGCGCAAGGTGGTGCTTGAGGAACCTCCCGGAAATCGTCCATTGGACGACGACATGGTGAAGAAGGCGCGCGTACGGCTATTCGGGTCTTGGGAGATGAACTGGATGGCTTTCAACTTCGCCCACGATGTTGCCCTGCCCGGATCGATCGGCGCGCCGGTTGGTTTCTTCATGTATCCGCAGGCGGAAACGGTCGACGGCCGGCTCGACAGCCTCGATCCGGACAGCTTTAAGTACGAGATCACCGCGAGGGAAATCACACCGTAAGCACCGCGGGGATTGTTGAGCGCCGCTACGCCGTAGGTTGACTTGCCAGGAACTCCAGGATCGCCCGGTGTGCTTCTTCTGGCTGGTCGGTGGTAAAGATGTGGCTGGCGTGCGGCAGGACGACCAGCTTTGCGCCGGGAATCTTCTCCGCAATAAGTTTTCCGTTGCCTGCCGGTACCAGCCGGTCGGACTCGCCATGAATCACCAGTGTGGGCGAATGGATCTGCGGCAGGCGGCTGTAGGACTCCCATGCAAGGATTCCCTGCAATTGTGCCTTGTATGCTTCCTGGCTGGGAAACCACGGCTTGCGTATTTCCAGGTCCTCCTCGATCAGCTTTTGCGGAGTGGCCGGGTGATAGATAAACGGCAGTGCTGCTCGGGCGGCTTCCTCGGGAGCCATGTTACTTCGCGCCATGAGCATCTGGGTAGCCTCCGGTTCGGATCGCACCGCCTGTGGACCGCCCGCCGCCGTGCAGCCGAGAATCAACGAACGCACGCGCTTCGGATATTGCAGCGCGAGCTCCGGCGCGATCATGCCTCCCATGGAGATGCCGAATACATGTACGCTTTCCACGCCTGCGGCATCGAGCACGGCTGCCGCATCTGATGCCATCAAGGCAATTGAATAGGGACCTGCAGGCTTATCGCTCCGGCCGACACCACGGTTGTCCAGAACAATGGTCCGGTATTTTTTCGATAGAGCTGGCCGGGTGCGGTGCCACGCGCCGGACGGAAACCCCAGCCCCGTGATGAGCAAGACAGCGGTTCCCTCCCCGACCTCGTCCCAGTAAATCTTCGCTCCTTGGTTCACCGTGAATGCCATGCAGGCTCCTTTGCCGTGAGTGTCCGTTTATTCTAGAGGAATTCTCTCTGCTGGTGGAGCTTTATGGCACGACCTATCGCGAAGCCGCTACTTCGCGGCTGTCTGTTCTACGAAAAGATTTCCAGCGATCGCCAATGAGTCTTTCCTTCAGTGCTTTTCCCTCAGCTCAAACGCTGCGCATAGCTCAGGTACAATGTCCACTGGCTGAGATTCAAACGGAATTCAGTCTCGAAACCTTGCTGAAAGCGTGTCGAGGTCTCGTATGAAGATCGCCAAGATTCAACCTTTCTGCGTTAGTCCAAGGTGCCCCTCATCATCGGTTACCTGGTGAGAGGAGGAAATTTCGAACCGGCGCTTGTGTTTGTCGGCTCCTGCGCACTGGTGGGCGCCTGTTCGTATCTTTTCCTGGTCAAGAACGTGAAGAGAATTACGGCGCCGGCAAAATGAACGACTGCCGGCTGTGATTCGAACGTGGCCGCTGTAGCGCTCGCCGGGCGCCTGTTGTGATTACAAGGTGAGGAGACAATACATAAATACTGTCGCTCATAACGATTCCGCGGGCACCGGCCAGACTTTCATTTACTTCGGCTGGTTGACGTTGTTCGTGTATTTCGCCACGCCCGGCGGCTATCTGGTTGACATCCAGACCTCGTACATGCTGAAAAACCAGTTGCATGCAACGGCGACACAAGTTTCAGCATTCCGGCTGGTTACGGGCATTCCGGTGTATTTTGCGTTCGTCTTTGGCCTGATGCGGGATCTGTGGAACCCGCTGGGGTTGCGGGACCGCGGCTTCTTTTTGATTTTCGCTCCGCTAACCGCAATTGCGTTCTTCGGGATGGCTGTCTCCCGCCTCTCGTACCAGGGACTGCTCATCGGGATGTTGCTGGTGATGCTGGCGTCGCGGTTCACCTCGGCAGCCTATCAGGGCTTGATCGCCTTAATCGGCCAAGAGAAACTTATGTCCGGCCGCCTGAGCACGCTATGGAATGTGGTCAGCTCTGTCCCTGTCATTATGGGGGCATTCGCTTCCGGGTACATATCCGAACATGTGCCGCCGAGAGCGACTTTTTCATTGGTAGCGGTACTTACTTTGTTCATAGCGCTCTTGGGCTTCTGGAAACCCTATTCTGTCTTCCGTAATACCTATGACAAGCCGCAGGCGCGAGGACTGGATTTCCTGGGGGATGTCAAGCGGCTGCTGAAACACCGGGCGATTTATCCAGCGGTTCTTATCTGTTTCCTATGGAACTTTGCGCCAGGGGCGGCAACCCCGCTGCAGTTCTATCTGACAAATAAGCTCCATGCGTCGGATGCTGTTTACTCGTACTATAACGGCATATTCGCGGTCTCGTTCATCCCGACATTTCTGCTCTACGGCGTTCTTTGCAAGAAGTTGCCGCTGAATAAGCTGCTGTGGTGGGGAACGATCATCGCGGTGCCGCAGATGATTCCGCTGGCGTTCATTCACTCCGGTAACCTCGCGCTGCTACTAGCGGTGCCCATAGGGTTGATGGGCGGTATTGCAACGGCGGCGTACTTTGATCTTGCGATAAGGTCCTGTCCGGCCGGCCTGCAAGGAACCTTAATGATGCTGGTTGAGGGAGTCTTTGCGCTCTCCGCGCGTGGCGGCGACCTGTTGGGCTCAAGTATCTATAACAGCAGCCCCCGCAATGGATTCCTCTACTGTGTAATTGCGACGACCGTTGTGTACGCGCTGATCTTGCCGTTGATCCTACTGGTGCCGAAAGACCTGATTGCCACGGCGGATGGCGAATCGAACCGGGCAATCGGGGCTGAAGCGCCGAATGAGACTGCCACAACGGGGACTTTATAAGCCCCGGCGACAGGGCTTGAGATTCGCATGGTACGAGCAAAGTAAGAAAGTACGTTCAAGAACACATTTTAAAGCTGGATTTCTAGGTTGTCGGCAAGGTATCTTGTTTCGCGGTGTAGAAAGGAAATGACAAGATGGATACGGCAAGACTGATAAGGGATCTACGAGCTGAAAAGGTACGAATTGACCGGGCCATTGCCGCGCTTGAGGCATTGAGTGGCTCCGGCGCTCGTTCACAATCTCCCCAATCGGCGGCACCGGCCGTTCGGAAGAGGCGCAAACGCGGTGTAATGAGCGCCGCGGGACGGAAGCGTATTTCGGAGATGATGAAAAAAAGGTGGGCCGCAAGAAGAAGGGCAGCAAAGAAGGCTTAAGTCGTCAAGCTTGGCCCCGTAGCTCAACTGGATAGAGCATCAGACTTCGGATCTGAGGGTTGGGGGTTCGAGTCCCTCCGGGGTCGCCATTCGCCTGTTGGCGACCACGCCGGCACCATGACAGCGAACCATCGCACTGGCCGCCTGTTGCTTTACAACGCAATAAACCGAAACAAGGAGAACTACAATGTCACTGATACGAGTTTTCGCCGTTGCTATGCTTGGCGTTGCCTTGCTCGTCGCTAGTCCGATGAGTGCGCAACAGCCCCCGGCACCAAATCCCCTCGATGACGTGCCGAAAATAATGCCGTTCGACGTGCCTTATGGCGCCCCAATAACGCTCGAACGCGCCCAGGCAGCCATCGCCGCTGTCGTGGCCGAGTCCAAGAAGCGGGATTGGAAAATGAACATTGCCGTCGTCGACTCCGGCGGCAACCTCGTTGCCTTCCAACGTATGGACGGAGCGCAGCTTGCCTCGATCCAAGTCTCGGAACACAAGGCGCGCGCGGCAGTGATCTACCGCCGCGAGACCAAGGCCTTCGAGAACGCTATCCAGCTCAGCCACTACAACTACGCACTCTCGCTCGACGGGATGATTGCGTCTCGCGGCGGCATTCCCCTCGTCGAGGGGGGCAAGCTCATCGGCGCAATCGGTTGTTCGGGAGGTGCGGGCTCACAGGATGAGGTGGTCTGCAAGATAGGTGCGGCAACCATCAAGTAGTACTCGCCTCGGGGCGCAAACGCTCCAGAGGAAACGGAACGACGCCTGCGGCTACCAAAGAATCCTCCACGGGCGGCGACGGACTCGCCGCCGGTGGGGGCCGTTATTCGTGTATGCAGAGCGTCTGCTGTCGCCCGATTGGGCTCCGCCTGCAATCGAAGCGGGGGGCTTCCACGTAACTGTCTGGCAAAGGGCAATGCCCTATTCGTGCATTTTGTCTATGTAGCGGAGACGCGCAAGGAGGCAGTAATGCATCAGAAAATATCCTTAACGGCAGCATTTGCGTTTCTTTTGTGCACCAGCTTACAGGTCGCGGCGCAGCAGCCCGTCCTTCACGTGTATGGGCCGGGTGGCCCGCTCGCTCCAATCCAGGAATGCGCCGACCTTTTCAGCAGGGCAACCCAGGTAAAGGTTGTCGTTACGGCCAGCCCCGAGCCACAGTGGTTCTCACAGGCACAGCAGGATGCTGACCTGATCTTTGGCGGCGCGGATTACATGCTGACCGATTTTGCGCTGAGGCAGCCTGCAATGCTGGATGAAAAATCGCGCGTCGAATTGTACGTGCGGCCGGCGGGGATATTGGTGCGCAAGGGCAACCCGAAGAAAATCAAGTCGCTTGCCGACTTGGCGCAACCTGGCGTTCGTCTTCTGGATGTGAACGGAGCGGGCCAAGTCGGGTTGTGGGAAGACCTTGCCGGCAGGGCGGGATTGATTCCCGCGATCCAGAAGAACATTGCGTCGTCGGTACGCAACAGTATCCAGGCGCTTGACCAATGGAGATCAGACCTGACGCTGGATGCGTGGATCACCTACGAGTCGTGGTACTTTCGCCTGACCGAGGTGTCGGATCTGGTTCGCTTGCCCGAGGCCCAAAAGTTATACCGCGGAACGCCGATAGCGATTGCCAAAACGGCGCCGAACCGCGCGCTCGCGGAAAAGTTTATTGCGTTTCTACAGACGGCTCAGGCTCACGCGGTTTTCCAGAAGTGGGGCTGGAAATAGTTATACCCCGATTCCGTGGGACCAGGCCGTTGCCTTGCGGTACCCGCAGCCACCCAACTTTCTGTCGCCGCTCAGTCGCGTGTGGACGACATCAGTTCGTCCAGATGCACGGCGGTTACGCCGGCCGCTGCACCGGCCACACGCTCGATTTCCTGGACTTCGCTGAGTCGCGACACCTTCCCCGTGATCGTGATTTCCCCTTCAAAGGACCGTACATCGAGCTCCAAGTCGGACGTCTTCGGGTCGAGCACCAGGTCGGCCTTGATGCGACTAGCCAACACCAGATCGTCCATCTGCTTCCGGCTTTCGGCCGTGAACTCGAAACAAGCCTCGCGCGCTAGTCCCGAGATGACGTGGCAAGCCTCCTCGATTGCCATATGCTCCAGATTGATCACAATATCGTAAAGCGAAGGATCACCCCAGTTCACGCCGTATAGAAATTGAGTCCACCTCTGGCGATCCTCGTCGGCCTTCTGGAGATAAGCCACAGCTTCATCCTTGCCGTACCTGAGCCGATCCTGCGCTATGCGGATGCGAAACTCCATCGGCGCGATGATACGCGTACGCAGCACATTGGGTCCTCCTCGCAGTAGCAGGTGACCCGCATTGCCGTGGTAGATCGCGTTCCCTGTCTTAACCTCCTCCGTCAGCGCGGCCTGAATAAGCGTCAGGTACACGTATCGCTTATGGCTGAAACGCTCCAGGAATCCGGGTGGCTTTTGCAGTGCGTCCCGCAGAACATCCTGCGATACCCCGTGCGCGGCAGCTCTCTCGACGATCACTTCCCTGTCTACACAGCGATATTCGAGCTTCCAAGCAAGACACTCCGCCAATAGCTCGCCCCCGCTGAACATCCCGCGGGAGATGGTGATCACACACATCGAAACTCCTCCTCTACTCAGCTCGCGTCTTGCCGTCGATTGCGATCAAGTACAGTGTTGACACCCGCCCGCGGCTTTACGTCTCCGATACGCCGGACCCCGGCGTCGCCCGACGGGATCAAGGCCCCATGTCGCTGCTGCGCGTGGCACTTGCGCCGGCCGATGCTGCCATGGCGCGGTTTGCTGGAATGGGCTGCGAGATCGGGAGGCCGCCGTCCTGCGCCAGTGGGGGCGATTTACCCGCGCCGGCCGCTGCTGCCATAGTGCGGTGTGCCGGCTGAGGCCGTGGCATCGGGTGCGCCTCGGCGGGAATGTGCTTCTTTTTTCCGCCTAAGAGGACAGCAAGAGCGTCGATTCCGAATCCCGCGATAACAGCCAGGATAACAGCAAGGATGCCATACCCGTATGGATGTTCTCGCGCGGCAGCCGCCATAAATGCAGGGAACCCGACTTCGACTAGCTGTAGAGCGGCTCCGCTTTGGCCGACGATTCGGCCATCGCGGCACGCATAGACTTCCACCTGGTACGAACCTGGCGTAGCTAACTTGGGCCAACCAATTTCCAAAGTGTAACGCGCTTCGCCATTTCCGATATCAGTCACGTGAACCCGGTCCGCTATTCGGCGATAGCTGCCCTCTTTTTTTTTCAAATCCACGTACTGATCGCCAATCAACCTCAGAGCTTCTGGGTCACGCAAGCCGTGCTCGGTGCGAATATGCATCCGATTCCTGATCGAGAGCTCATCCAGTGCGTAGGCGTCAATTGTCTGCCGGTCCAGGAAAGTGTGCACATCCTCGGAGCTGAAGCGCAGGAACAACGAAGGCGGGCCGGTCACGTGCACCTTGTCGACATTGATCCAGATCGGGCCGACGCGGTCTTTCTTGTTAAAGACTTCGTCTTTGGAGACTCCTCTGAGGACCACCATTACTTTCGAGCCGCTTGGGGCCTTGCCCTCCATTCGCAACCTTGCGCCGTCGTAGAAGGCCCCCATCTCGATCGTTTCGGGTGAGAGTTTGAGTGTGACCGGCGGGGTTACTTCCGCAGAGGCGTTCGGGCAAACAATAGTCGCCAAAATGACTGCCAGCGCGGGCAGGACAAGAAACGTGAGCATGGCTTGCCGTGACCTCAATGCCATATAGATGACCTCACGAAATCCCGCACACAAACCATTACTGCGGTGTGCTCTGCCTTCAGCATGGCGTGCCCTCCAGCGCCAGAAAGCGGGTTCGACGGGGACAATGCGATTCCAACCGCCATCTTCAGGCACACAACAAGTGCCAAAACGCCCAGCACAATCAGCAACTGCTCGCCCCGCATGTGCCGGCTCACGCGGGCGCCGAGCTGAGCGCCGATGGTTGACCCGGCCGCTATAAGCAAGGCCAACACCACATCAACACTGTGATTGCTGGCAGCCTGCATGAGCGTGACGCCTATACAGGTAAACAGAATCTGAAACAAATCGGTTCCCACCGCCACGTGCGCCGGCATGCGCAGCAGGTAAACCATCGCCGGCACCATGATGAAACCGCCGCCAACACCCATGAGGGCCGTCATGATTCCAACCATGGAGCAAAGGACGAACGGCAGCAGGACTGAGTGGCGCACGCCGGACCTTGCGAAATCCATTTGAAAAGGCAGGCGGGCCAGGAAGGTGCTGAACACATTCGACCCGGCCTTGCGTATCTTCGGCGCCATTACCCCGCGGCGCAACTTTACGAGGCTGTTGTAGACCATGAAGCCGCCGAGGCCGCCCAGAACCACCACGTACATGACGCTAATCAGTAAGTCCGCATTTCCGCGCGCCCTTAGTATCTTTACGGCCTGCACACCGATCGCGGAACCGAACAGGCCGCCGAGCAGGCAGAAGCCCCCCATCTTGAAGTCGACGTTATTCAACCGAAAATGGGCAGCCACCCCCGAAGCGGAAGTCGCAACAATTGCGTTGGTATCGGAGGCAGCGGCAACAATCGGCGGGATGCCGATCATCATGAGGATAGGGGTCATGAGGAATCCGCCGCCGACGCCAAGCAGCCCTGACAAAAAACCGACCACCATGCCGACTGAGGCCAGCAGTCCCATGTTGATCGAAACCCCTGCTATCGGCAAAAAAAGAGGAAGAGTAAAGGCAAATACAGCGGCGAGAACCAACTTGGCCATAGCTAGACCTTGGTACTGGCTGACTGCCGGTTGACACCCCCGAGGATGCCAACAACTTGCGAACTTTACGCGCCCGAAACGAGAGTCCGGAGACTCCGTCCTAGGAGCCCAATGAATCGGGAGCCCTGTGTTCCAGTTGCCTAATGAGTACTGAAAAGGAACCGTTGGTAAGGTGCTATAGGTGACTAAACATTGATGTGTGTTGGGTCACATCACAGTTGTGAGAGGTCTTTTTTGAGTGTTGCATTTTGCAGCGCTTTCGCGACAGACACAGCCACGGGGAACAACTCAAGCGCTATTAATCGCCATTATGCAACCGCTCTATCTCGCGGCGGCCGCACGGGCGGCAGTAGCCTTTGGCTTCGACATGCGTTCGGCGGACCATGCCGCAATCGCCCGAACCCCGTTGATCGCGGCGTCGATGTGCTCTTCGGTGTTGAATGCTCCAATCGAGAAGCGCACGCCGCCGTTGATGGCCAACGTGCCTAACTGCGTATGCAGCAGCGGAGCGCAATGCAAACCGGTGCGGGTGGCGATGTTGTGATCTACGTCCATCATGGTTCCAACGTCGCCGGCATCGATGCCGTCGATATTGATGGTGACGGTCGAGAGGTGGTTGTCAGCCGTATCCCAGCAATAGATGCGGACGCCTTCAATCTGCCGCAGACCGTCGACCAGCTTGGCGGCCAGCTTCATCTCGCGCCGATGGATGGCCTCGACCCCGCCCTGTTCCTCGATCCACTCTTGTCCGGCCCAGAGCGCGGCGATGCCGACCATATTGGGCGTGCCGTATTCCATGCGCCAGGGATACTCGTCGAGATGGTAGGGGTGGGCGGAGTGCACCCCGGTGCCCCCGGCCCGCGTGTGGCGGATCTCAACGTGCTTGCGAACGCACAGGCCGCCGATTCCCATCGAGCCCATCAACGCTTTATGACCGGTGAAGGCCAACACGTCCACGTTCATTTCTTTCATATTGATAGGCACAATTCCGGCCGTTTGCGCGGTATCAATGGCGAACGTGACGTTATGTTCGCGGCAGATGCGCCCGATTTGAGCTATGGGCTGAATCGTGCCGATGACGTTGGAGCCGTGGTTGACGATGACCAGCTTGGTATTGGGACGCATGGCGCGGGCGACATCGTCGGGCTGAACATAACCCTGGCCATCGAACGGCAGAAACGTGGCCTCGACGTTGGCATCGCGGACCAGATGATTGATGGGCCGGATAACGGAATTGTGTTCGAGATTGGTGGTGATGACGTGGTCACCTGCGGCGAGCAATCCGTTGATGATGAGGTTCAGCGCATCGGTGGTGTTGTAGCCGAAACATAAACGCTCGGGCGCATCTTCATCTCCGCCGAAAAATTTGGTCAGCCGCTGGCGCAGCCTGTCCAGAAGCGAGCCGGCTTCCAGAGCCTTGTCAAAGCCGCTGCGTCCCGGATTCACGCCCATCTCCCGGTAGAAATCGATCATGAAGCGGTAAACGTTTTCCGGCTTCGGCCAGACCGTGGCCGCGTTGTCGAGATAGATGAGAGCGCTGTCCATACGTCCTCCAGAATGAACAAACAATGGTAGGAGGTCGCTGGTGACTTAGTACAGTATGTTTTAAAGGTTTTAGAAGGCGATCATTTCGGATTTGCGGAATTGATGGTCGTTTTCCTTACATTATTCGGTGCTGCCGTTTTCGCCCAACGGCGGCTGCACCCGGCGCTTCACCGCGCTCCACTCGACGGGAGATGAAAGGATCATCGAGGTGGTCGTCGCCAGGTACGGCATCAGCGAATCAATGACCGATTCGAGGTGATTGATATCCGTGACCGCGACCTTGACGATGAACGACTCGGAGCCGGTCACGCGATGGCACTCCAGCGCTTCCGGGCATAACCGCACCAACTCGGCGAAGTTCCGCAGCTTGCCTCCGGAAACCTTGACGCGGATGAAAGCCATGACGCCGAAGCCAAGTTTCGCCGGATCGACCTCCGCATGGAAGCCGCGAATGATTCCGGCATCTTCCATCTGCCGCACGCGCTCAACCACCGCCGGAGTCGATAAGCCTACGCGCCGCCCAAGCTCGGAAAATGGAATGCGAGCGTTCTCCTGTAGCTCGCTGAGGATGTTCCAGCCAATATCGTCGAGCAGATGCGTATGTGACCGTGCCCTCATATCCGCTTCATAGTACCTCGGATTAACCAGTTTCGCGAAGGCCGAGGTGTCATCCTGAGCCAGCGAAGCATCCCATGAGACTGTCCCGCTCCGCGCCGCGCTGGGTTTTATTGATGAATCTTTCGGCTTGGTGCCCCACGTTCGCCCGCGTCGGGGCCCCCGGCGAGGCTCGGCTCGCTGGGGTGACTGGGCTAACGTGGGGTAGTTCGACTGGTGCCCAAGTCCCACATCTGCTAACTGCGGCAGATGTGGGGCACCGTCCGAAAAAGTCACAAGCTCTGAGCGCAGCCGGGGGCCCCGGCAACGGCCGGGCCTTTGCTGGGGTGGAGGAGCGAAGGATCTGCTGTTTGCGCGTGCTGAAAATAAAGCCGATCCCTCGGAGAACAGTTCTTCAGCAGCCTGTTTAACCGCCTTTTTGTTCCAACTCCGCCCAGCGAGCGTAGAGGTCGTCCACCACCTTCTGCGCGGCGAGCATCTCTGCCTCCGCGGCCAGCAGGCGTGGCGCATCGGAGACGATCGCCGGATCCTCAAAGGCGCCGCGTTTCGCCGCCAGCGCCTGCTCGGCGTCGGCGATGCGTTGCTCAATGGTCGCAAACTCGCGTGCTTCCAGATAGGAAAGCTTCTTTTTTCCGGACGAGGTCGCGGCGGGCGCGGTTGGAGTGCGATCTCGCCGCCGGGACTCAGCCACCAACGACTGCTTGCGTGCTCTCTGCCATGCGTCCCATTGCGAGTAGTCGGCGAAGCGCTCGGCCGCGCCCATGCCGTCGAGTCCTAACACCACCGTGGAAACGCGGTCCAACAGGTAGCGATCGTGGGTTACCATCACCAGCGCGCCGCGATACTCAAGCAGGCTTTCTTCCAGAATCTCCAGCGTTTGTATATCGAGGTCGTTGGTAGGCTCATCCAGCAGGAGCACGTCAGCCGGCTCAAGCATCAGCTTGGCGATGAGAATGCGGGCGCGCTCGCCGCCGGAGAGCCGCGACACCGGCTGGTTGAGTTGTTCGGCGGTGAACAGAAAGCGCGACGCCCACGAGGCGACGTGAATCACACGCTCGCCATACACGACGAAGTCGCTGTCGGGCGCCAACGCACGCGCCAGCGTCAGCGTGGGATCGATGTCGCGGTTCTGATCGAAGTGCACGATACGCAGCGAGTCGGCACGGCGAATCTCTCCCGTCGATGGCGGCAGATCACCGCGCAACAGGCGCAGCAAAGTGGTTTTCCCGCTGCCGTTTGGCCCGACCAATCCGACGCGCATGCCGGCGGTGACGATGAAGTCGAGGTCCTCGAACAGCGCACGTTCGCCGATTCGAAAGCTCACCTTGCGCATTTCGATCAGGCGCTTGGTCTTGCGATCGGTGGCGGAGAAATCGATCTTGGCGGAGGCGCTGCGCGCCCGCGCATCCATGTCCGCCAGTTCGCGGATAAGGTCCTGCGCTTTGTCGATACGCGCCTTCGCCTTCGTGGTGCGTGCCTTGGCACCGTGCCGTAGCCACTCGATCTCACTGCGCACGCGGTTTTCTAGCGCTTCCTGCCGTTTCGCCTGCGCTTCCAGAAATTCCTCTTTCTTCTCCAAAAAGGCGCTGTAGTTGCCGGCGACGCGAAAAACGCCTTCCGGATAAAGGCGGTTCAGTTCGACAATCGAAGTGGCGGCGTTTTCCAGGAAGTAGCGGTCGTGACTGACAACCACGCAGGCGAACGGCGCGCTTTGCAGCAAGCCTTCGAGCCACTCAATGCCGTCCAGATCGAGATGGTTGGTCGGCTCGTCCAGCAGCAGAATGTCGGGCTCCTGCACCAGGGCCTCGGCGATCACTACGCGCTTGCGCCAGCCACCGGATAGCGCCGTGGCATCCGCATTGAAGTCGTCGAATCCCACGCGGCCCAGCGTCTCTGCAACGCGGCCCTCCCATTCCGCGTGCGGTACGCCGGCCGCCCGCAGCGCACGTTGAATGATCGAGCGGACGGTCTCGCCCGGGGCAAATTGCGACTCCTGCGCAATGTAGCTGAGGCGGGCAAGCTTGCGGACGGCGATCTCGCCGCTGTCCGGCGGCACGCGCCCGATCAGGATTTGCAGCAGTGTCGATTTGCCGGAGCCGTTCGGCCCGATCAGGCCAATGCGATCGCCTTCAGCGACGGTGAACCAGACGTTCTGGAACAGAGGCGCCGCTCCGAATGCCTTCGACAGGCCCTGGGCATTAAGGATGGGAGGCAAAGGGAACCGTCATCTCCAAATAGACCTAACAGGCTGCTGAAAAACTGTTCTCCGAGGTGTCATCCTGAGCGCAGCCGGGGTCCCCGGCGACGGCCGCTTTTGCCGTTGCTGGGGTGGAGGAGCGAAGGATCTGCTGTTTGTGCGTGCTGAACAAAAGCAGATCCTTCGGTCGCGCAAAACCGGCGCGACCTCAGGATGACACTGCGACGAGTTTTTCAGCAGCCTCCTAATGAAGAATAACAGGGCAAGGCGCTGGCTTCCGAGCACATGCGCCTGTTGCGGGCGTGTCGTCGCCAATCTTTGGCTTCCTCAACGGGGTGAATCGATCCATGGAAACGTGCCGATTCCAAACACCCATCTACCCTGGCTGGATGTCGTACACGCCGCCGATTTCCCGAAATGGTCCAGAGACCAGAAGCACGCAATCGCGGCCCTCAAGGAAGCAGATCGTCTCCTGGATCGCGAAACCGCTTTCGCGCTACCCAAAAGTGGCAGGATTCCGTGCGGCCTGTAACTCGGGCACAATCGCGAGAAGCGCTTATCGCCAGATAAGCGGAGGCGTTGAGGTACAACGGTAATAACAAGCAGGAGCGAGGTAGCCCGACGGAGAATCCCCGCCGTTGTTTTTGAGACATTTATGTGTTATTTCTTTTCGCTGCTCCAGACAGTTGGAATTATTTCTGTTAAGCACCTGGGGAACGTGTGCGGTTCGAGATAGGAAAAAATTTGAGTGGGAGGAATAGCGAGATGGCATCGAGAAGTTTCGTCAGAGTTTTATCCGCCGCATTATCGTTGTTGCTGATCTTGGTTTGTTCCGTGGCCGCGCAAACACCACCGAAGGTCATCAAAATCGGCGCAGTCTATCCGCTGACCGGCAATATCGCTTCAACCGGTCTGGATTGCAAGAGGGGCGTCGATCTGGCGGTGGATATCATTAACGGGAAATACGATCTTGACCTCCCCTTGGCAAAGACCGCGGGGCTGCCGAACCTGGGAGGCGCAAAGATCGAGATTGTGTATGCCGATACCAAGGGGGACCCGAGAAACGGCATGTCCGAGGCCGAAAGGTTGATCACCTCGGAAAAAGTAGTTGCCATGATCGGGGCCTACCAGAGTGCCGTTACGAAAACCGCCAGCCAGATTACCGAAAGGCTGAAGATTCCATACGTGTGTTCGGATTCTTCCTCTCCCACACTAACGGACAGAGGATATAAGTATTTTTACAGGGTTAGCCCCCACGACGATATTTTTGCCCGCGACCAGTTCCAGTTCCTGAAGGACCTGGAAAAGAAGACCGGACAGAAAGTCCAGACCGTTGCTGTGCTTTACGAGAATACGGAATTCGGCTCGCAGGCCGGCAAGGCCTACAAGAGATTTGCCGCGGAATTCGGGTACAAAGTCGTTGCTGATATAACGTACTCGGCCAACGCAACGGACGTGACCAGCGAAGTGAGCAAGCTCATCGTGAGCAAACCGGACGTTTTGATGCACGCTTCGTATATCACGGATGCCATTCTCTTTACCAAGACTTTCAAGGAAAAGGGCTTTCAACCCAAAGGCATTTTGACGATGGCGGGTTATATCGAGCCGGGCTACCTGGATGCGATAAAAGCCGATGGCAACTACGTAATTGTCCGGTCAACCTTTGCCCTCGATCTGGGCAAGAATAAACCGCTCGTGACCAAGGTCAACACCCTTTTCAAAAAGAAATATGGCATAGACATGAGTGAAAACGCCGCTCGGAGCTTCATGGCCCCATTTGTTGTTGCCGACGCCATCAACCGGGCGAAGTCCACGGATCCGGAAGCTATGGTAAAAGCGCTGAATGAGACCAATATAACCGGCAACCAGGTTCTTTACCCGTGGCAGGGGATCAAGTTCGACCCGCAATCTCACCAGAACATCTACGCGCGGGGAACGCTGGTGCAGGTCCTTAATCAGGAATATATAACGGTCTGGCCTTTTGACGCGGCTTCGAAGCCGGTAGTTTGGCCGTTCCCGGAGTGGAAAGGTAGAAAGTAGGAGCGGAGCCGATCCATGCCTGATCAATTGCTTCAGCAGCTTGTCGATGGTTTATTAATCGGCCTGATGTATTCACTGGTCGCCATCGGCTTGACGCTTATCTGGGGTGTCATGAACATCGTGAATTTTGCCCACGGCGAATTCCTGATGCTCGGCATGTTCACGTCGTTCTGGCTCTTTACCCTGTACGGCATCGACCCCATATTTTCGATTCCCATATGTTTTGTCGGGATGTTTATCATGGGCACGCTGATCTACCGCTTCATTGTGAGCAAGGTGATGAAGGGTCCCATGCTGGCCCAGTTGGTAGTGACATTCGGAGTAAGTATCTTTATCTCCAATCTGGCTGTTTTCTTCTGGACACCGGATTTCCGGCTATTGCCGGCAACCATGCTCCAGGGTACGTGGCAAGTCGGCGGTATCACTCTCAGTGTTCCCAAAGTTGCGGCTTCCGTAGGGAGCATTATCGCTTCTGTCTGCGTGTTGATTTTCATGACAAGGACGATAACAGGCAAGGCGATTCTGGCGACCGAGATGGACCGCGATGCGGCTCTGCTCATGGGAATCAATACTGAGCGCATCAACTCTCTTTCTTTTGGAATCGGCACGGCCCTCGTCGGAGTAGCGGGGGCCTTTTTATCCACTTACTACTATATTTATCCCCAAGTGGGAGGCCTGTTCGGGACTATCGCTTTTTGTGTCGTGGCCCTTGGCGGGTTTGGCAGCATTGAGGGGGCATTTATCGCTGGAATACTGGTAGGGTTGGCGCAGACGTTAGGTGGTTTCTTCTTTGACCCGTCTTACAAGTACGCCATTGTCTTCAGTATATATCTCATAACAATCTGGATAAGGCCGAAAGGGCTCTTGGGATGGTAATGCATGCGTAATTTCACTGTTCGGCAGGTTATTGCTGGAGTTGCCACCCTATTGCTGCTCATTGCCTTTCCCCTGGTTATCAGCCAGTCCGTTCATATTCACGTCATGATCCTTGTGTTCATGTTCGGAATGCTGGGAGTAGCATGGAACATCATGGGCGGCTATGCCGGTATGTTTTCTTTCGGGCAAGCTGCCTTTTTCGGCATTGGCGCTTATACTTCTTCCTATTTGTCAGTTGCCCATGGGGTCAACCCTTGGATAGGGCTCGTCGCCGGGGGTTGCGCCGCCGCTCTGGTGGCGGCAGCTATTGGATATCCCTGTTCCAGCCTGAGGGGCCACTATTTTGCGATCGCCAGTATCGCATTTGCTGAAATCGTCAGGATCGTCTTCAACAACTGGCAAACGGTAGGGGCGGCGGAAGGACTGACGTTGTCCATGCAGAACGAATCCTTCGCCAATTTTTTGTTCAACTCTTCGAAACTGCCTTATTACTACATAATGCTTGCCTTTCTTCTGTTGTCTCTGGCTGTTTGTTATTTTGTAGCCACTTCGAAAATGGGATACTACTTCCGCGCAATCAAGGAGAGTCATAAGATTGCGGAAGTCATGGGCGTTAATGTCGTTTTGTACCGTCTTATGGCTATTATGATAAGCGCCTTCCTGAGCGCCATGGCAGGCACATTTTACGCTCAGTATGTTCTTTATATCGATCCCGGAAGTGTCATGGTTCTCGCTACATCTGTCCAGATTGTTCTCATCTCGATGCTGGGAGGAGCGGGAAGCATAATGGGGCCGGTGATCGGCGCGGCTATACTGATACCTGCATCGGAATACACGCGTATCACTCTCGGTTACAAGGGAACGGGCGTGGACATGCTGATATATGGGCTATTGATCACTCTGATTTCCATGTACTACCCCGACGGGGTCTGGAAGCTTTTGTCCAAGATAGGCGGGAAGACGAGGAGGTCCGTTAACTCGTAGAAGGTGGCACCTCTCATCCCTCGGCCATAATGGGCCGGGCTAGTTCCTGGCAGGAAAAGGAGAGAGCCTCCAGAAAGCAACCATGCCAGATCGTACAATTGCTTCAATGGAGCTCCGGAGAATCTCGGGAAAACTGAAATGAACAAGGCACTCTGTTTGAATGTCGCCGGGTTGTCCAAACGGTTCGGCGGCCTGGCTGCAAACAACGATATCCACTTCTCCGTGGAGGAAGGGGAAATCGTCAGCGTTATCGGTCCCAACGGGGCTGGGAAATCAACCCTGTTCAATTGCGTAACTGGCTTCTACAAGCCTGACGGCGGCCACGTCTCTTTTTTCGGCAAGGATATAACACGCATGCGGTCCGACAAGGTCTGCAACCTTGGTATCGCGCGCACCTTCCAGATTGTAGAGGTGATCAGCGACATGACGGTCCTCGAGAACGTGGCGACGGGTGCGTTGCTACGTTATCGCCGGATCGGACCGGCCATGGAAAAGGCCGGCGAGATACTGAAATTCGCTGGTCTTTATGAAAAGAGAAATTTTCTCGCGACGGAGCTGACCATCGCCGATAAAAAGAGGTTGGAGGTCTCCATGGCGCTGGCCACCCAACCGCGGTTGCTCATGCTGGACGAAGCCATGGCCGGACTCACTAAAGTCGAGTTGCGGGAGATCCTCGATCTTATCAGGAAAATCCGGGACGAAGGGATGACGCTGGTCATAGTCGAGCACGTGATGGAAGCTGTCATGCAGATATCCGACCGTGTAGTTGTCCTGAACAGCGGCAAAAAAATCATGGAGGGGACGCCGAAAGAAGTGTGCTCGGACCGGGAAGTCATTCAAGCCTATCTGGGGGAAAAGTACAGTGCTCACATTGAATAATGTCTCCGTAGGCTACAAAGGGCTCCCGGCTGTTCAGGATATTTCTTTCAGGATCGACAAGGGAGAGATAGTCAGCCTTATCGGTTCCAACGGCGCCGGAAAATCCACCATAGTCAAAACCATTGCGGGTCTTCTTCATCCCTGGAAAGGGGAAGTTCTGTTCAAGGATGCCCCGATTCATCAGACCCAGCCTTATGAAATCGTGAAGATTGGCATCTCCATGGTCCCTGAGGGCAGGAGACTCTTCGGCCGGCTGTCTGTTCTTGATAATCTCCTCTTAGGAGCCTATGCCGTCCGCTCCAAGGCGGACGTCGAAAAGTATCTACAAAGCGTCTTCGATCTGTTTCCCATATTGAAGGAACGGCAGGGACAGCGCTCCGAGACTTTCAGCGGCGGAGAGCAGCAGCAACTGGCGATTGGGCGGGGACTCATGTCGAACCCCTCGCTACTTATACTGGATGAGCCGTCGCTAGGACTTGCGCCGAAACTGGTCTCGGAAATTTTCAGCATCGTCAAGGACATCAACGCCCGCGGCGTCACGGTTTTGCTTGTCGAGCAGAATGTCTATGAGGCCCTCGATATTTCCGCCCGTGCCTATGTGCTTCAAACCGGCCGCATCGTCATGGAGGGGCAAGGGCAGGAATTGCTGAAGAGCGATATGGTTCGAGAGGCGTACCTCGGTATGTGAATGGAGGCCAGATATGAATATCAATATGATGTATGGAAAAACCGGACTGTCTCTTGATCTTCCTAGGGATATAGACGTTACGCTGATCCAAAAAAAGGCCATGCCCGTCCTCCCGGAGCCTGAGGCAGCTATCAAGGCCGCCTTTGCGAATCCGGTGAACGGCAAAACGCTGCGTGATGAGGCGAAGGGCTGCCGCAGTTGTTGCATCCTCATCTGTGACATTACCCGGCCTGTACCGAATGGCCCTTTTCTAACTCCACTGATCAAGGAGCTGATCCAGGCTGGAATCGCCTCAGCTTCCATCACGGTTCTCGTTGCAACCGGTCTCCACAGGCCGAATGAAGGAGATGAGCTTCGTGAACTGGTCGGAAACGACTGGGTCCTCGGTGCCGTCACCGTCGCCAACCATTTTGCCCGGCGAGATGAGGATCATGAATACATAGGTACTACATCGAACGGCATCGAAGCCCGGATCGACCGCCGCTTTCTCCAGGCCGATCTCCGCATCGTCGTCGGGCTGGTGGAGCCCCATTTCATGGCTGGTTATTCCGGAGGCAGAAAAATTGTCGCCCCGGGCGTTGCCCATGAAACGACGATCCGCTCGTTCCACTGTGCGCGGGTCCTGGAGGATTACCGGTCGGCAAACTGTGTTATCGAGGGCAATCCTCTGCACGCCGCCCAGATCGAGATAGTGCACATGGTGGGAAGGTGCCTGGCTGTCAATACGGTCATCGATGAGGAGCGTCGGATATCCTTTGTCAATTTCGGCGAAATCGAAGCGAGTCACCTGGAAGCGGTTTCATTCATGCGGCCCTATGCGGAGGTCCGCCTGGACACCAAATTCAAGACCGTCGTGACCAGTTCCGCGGGTTACCCGCTGGATAAGACTTATTACCAGACAGTCAAGGGAATGGTGGGCGCCATCGACATACTTGAGCCGGGCGGTAACCTCATCATTGTTTCCGCATGTTCCGAGGGAATTGGATCGCCCGAATATGCTGAAGCGCAAAAGTGCCTCACTAGCCAGGGACCTGAAAAGTTTCTCCGTGGAATCATCGGGAAAAAGTACGCCGCTATCGATGAATGGGAGACGGAGATGCAGGTCAAGGCCATGAAAAAAGCCAATATTTTTCTTTACACCGACGGGCTGACGAAAGACCAGCAGGCACTTACAGGAGTCACCGTGATCGAGTCGCCATTGGCCTGTGTCATGGAGAGTGTGAAGGCACATAACGATTGTCGTGTGGCCGTTATCCCTGAAGGGCCTTATGTGATCCCGCTCTCCTGCAGCAGACCCTTATAAAGGCCTGGCCAGCCTCGAACTATTCTCCACGCACCTGTAGGAATCCAAACACGCATGAACACTAATCATGTATCCCACTTCGACCTTCAGGCGGCAGCCAAGCAAACCATGCTGGAGAACGGCTTTGAGCCGGAATTTCCTCCGCAAGTTGAGCAGCAGCTTTCGCAATTGGCAACGCACCCGCCACAGGTGGCGCCGGGAGGAGCGATTCGCGATCTGCGCAATCAGCTCTGGTCTTCGATCGATAACGATACCTCGCGTGATCTCGATCAGATTGAGGTAGCTGAGCGGCTGCCCACCGGTCAGTCGCGGGTGCTGATAGGAATCGCGGATGTCGATACGTTCGTCCCGAAGAACACGGCCATCGATCAACATGCCGCGAAGGAAACGACCACGGTCTATACGGGTATACGGAATTTCTCGATGTTGCCCGAGCAGCTTTCGACCGGCACGACTTCCCTGCTGGAGGGGGCGGATAAGCTCAGCCTGGTAATCGAGTTTGTGGTTGACCGGGATGGTCGCGTTAACTCGAGCGAGGTATATCGCGCGGTCGTCCGCAATAAAGCGCAGCTCACTTATGATGCTGTAGGTGCTTGGCTCGAGAGTAAAGGCGCAGCTCCGGTTAAAGTAGCAGACTCAGCCGAATTGCAGTCTCAGCTACGCCTCCAGGATGAGGCCGCCCAGGCCCTGAGGAATGAGCGGTATCGGCACGGTGCGCTGAATATCGAGACCACCGAAGTCCGCCCGGTGGTGCTTAACCAGCAAGTCGTGGGCGTGGTGAAGCAGGAGAAGAACCGTGCCACGGAACTGATTGAAGATTTCATGATCGCGGCGAATGGGGTGGTCGCCCGCATGTTACTGCAAGTTTCCTCCATCCGGCGCGTGGTAAAAACTCCCGAGCGTTGGAATCGAATCGTGGAGCTTGCAGCACAACAAGGTGAGCAACTGCCCGCCGAGCCGGATTCCAAGGCCCTGAACGAGTTCTTGACGAAGCGCAAAGCCGCCGATCCGGACCACTTTGCCGATCTGTCGCTGGCCGTGATCAAGTTGATGGGGCCGGGTGAGTATGTTCTGGAACGCCCCGGCGATCCTGAGCAAGGACATTTCGGCCTCGCCGTTCAGGACTACACTCACTCTACGGCTCCCAATCGGCGCTTCGCCGATCTTGTCACCCAGAGACTGATCAAAGCCGTGCTCGCGAACCAGCCTGCTCCATATTCAGACGATGAGTTGGCCGCAATTGCCGCCAACTGTACCTCGAAAGAAGACGCGGCGCGGAAGGTTGAGCGAGAAATGTCGAAGCGGATCGCGGCGGTCGCAATGACCGGCAGAATCGGTGAAGCTTTCGATGCGATCGTTACGGGAGTGACTCCACACGGAACCTTTGTTCGCGTGTTGCAGCCCCATGTAGAGGGATTGTTGGCGCGTGGCCAACAAGGAGTGGATGTTGGAGACAAGCTACGGGTAAAGCTACTGAGCACGGATGTCCAGCGCGGATATATTGATTTCGCGCGAATGTAGGAGCAGCGCCAGCGGGGAGGGCATGGTGAACAATTTACTTCGTTGGAGGAATTCTGATGCCTGGAATGGATGTAAGAACTGAATCTGAATCGCCCGTAAGAACCGCCTTACGCACCCGCATTCGCGAGCTTTGCGCCAAGTATCCCGATGAATACTGGCGCAAGGTGGATCGCGAGCGGGCCTACCCGGAGGAGTTCGTCGCCGCGCTGACGGATGCGGGATATCTGGCCGCTCTGATTCCGGAAGAATATGACGGCGCCGGCCTGGGCATAGTAGAGGCTTCCATCATTCTGGAGGAGGTCAATCGTTCCGGCGGCAATTCCGGGGCGGCGCATGCGCAGATGTATACGATGGGCACGCTCCTGCGCCACGGCTCCGATGAGCAGAAGCGCCGCTATTTGCCAAAGATTGCAGGCGGCGAGTTGCGCCTGCAGGCATTCGGAGTTACCGAGCCCGATGCCGGTTCCGATACCACTAAGATAAAGACCAGGGCCGTACGCAACGGAGACAAGTACGTCGTCAACGGACAGAAGGTATTTACCTCGCGCGTGCAGCACTCCGATCTTATGATTCTGCTCGCCCGAACCACGCCTCTCGACCAGGTGAAGAAGAGATCCGATGGACTTTCCGTATTCCTGGTGGATTTACATCAGGCGATCGGCCATGGACTAACCGTGACCCCCATCCGCACGATGATGAATCACGAAACCAATCAGTTGTTCTTCCAGGACGTCGAGGTGCCCGCTGTAAACCTGATCGGAGAAGAGGGCAAAGGCTTCCGTTACATCCTGGACGGCATGAACGCCGAGCGCATTCTCATTGCCGCCGAGTGCGTCGGCGATGGCTACTGGTTCGTTGACCGCGCGGTCCGCTATGCCAAGGAACGGGTCGTCTTCGATCGTCCCATCGGGCAGAACCAGGGGATTTCATTCCCCCTGGCACAGGCATACATACACACGCGCGCGGCCGACTTGATGCGGATGGATGCGGCGCGGAAGTTCGACTCCGGCCGGCCATGCGGTCCGGAAGCGAACATGGCCAAACACCTGGCCGCGGAGGCTTCCTGGGAGGCCGCCAACGTTGCTCTGCAGACGCATGGCGGATACGGATTCACCGAGGAATACGACATCGAGCGCAAGTTCCGGGAGACGCGCCTATACCTGGTAGCTCCGCTTTCGACCAATCTCATTCTGTCCTACGTCGCCGAACACGTACTCGGCTTGCCGAGGTCCTACTAAATGTTGCCCTTGGAAGGAATCAAGGTAGTGTCCATCGAGCAGGCGGTCTCCGCGCCCTTCGCGTCGCGGCAACTGGCCGATTTCGGAGCTCGCGTCATTAAGATTGAACGCCCCGGAAGCGGCGACTTTGCCCGTGGCTATGACGAAAAGGTAAGGGGGATGGCGAGCTGGTTCATCTGGCTGAACCGCTCCAAGCAAAGCTCTGATAACCAAGCATCAGGAGAAGTGTAATGGCACTAAAAGAAGGCTGGAAAGGTAGATTCTTCGAGGACTTCGAGGTGGGCGACGTATACCAGCATCCGCTGGGGCGAACTGTCATCGCCGCCGATAACATCTGGTTCACCCTGCTGACGCAGAACACGGCTCCCATCCATTTCGATTACCACTACGCGTCTCAGACGGAATTCGGCAAGCCGCTGGTGGACTCCACTTTCACGCTCGCCCTGGTCACCGGACAGAGTGTTACGGACGTTTCGCAAAACGTCTTTGCCAACCTTGGTTGGGATGAAGTCCGCTTGCCCAACCCGGTGTTCGAGGGCGACACCATCTATTCCCAGACGGAGGTCCTCGAGAAGCGCGAATCCAAGTCGCGCCCCAACGTCGGCATCGTGAAGGTAAAGACCACCGGCTACAACCATGAGGGCACTGTGGTGATCGAATTTATCCGCACACTGTTGGTGTACAAGCGCGGCCAGGCCCCCAAAATTGCCCGTCTGGCGCCACGAGGCGCGAAATGAAGCCGGGTGGGGCGCGAAGCGCCAGCACGGCGACGCTGGCCTCCTTCGTCCACGATTTATCGTATTCCGATCTTCCGGCAAACGTTGTGTTGCGCACGGAAGAATTATTTCTCGGAGCTGGAGGACAAAGCGCGCCGGCTGGCGGCTTATCATCAGGGCGCTTCCGGCGAGGAGATCGAGCGCATCATCCGACGCGTCTGGATGCTCCCACAACAGGCAAACTTGTCGGATATGCTTAGTAGTTGAGCGCGTGGTGGAGCGGCCCGACTCTGGAGCGAGTGCTCCTAACGGCCGATCCCGACGATTTGCGCGCGTCAGCGAGGAGAGCTGAGTGGCGATTAGCGAGCAACTGCTGGAAGACACAATCTTTAGGCTCGTGAAGAAAGCGTCGATCGAGCTTCCTGTCGACGTACAGAATGCTCTCAAGTCGGGCTATGCCCGCGAGGAGAGCCCTGTCGCCAAGGGACAACTTGGAGCGATTCTCGACAACTGCCGGATTGCCGTCGAAAAGCAAGTCGGATTGTGCCAAGACACCGGCATGCCGATGTTCTATGCCGATCTTGGCCTGAACTGCCGGCTTGAGGGAGACCTGATGCAGGCGGCCGAAAGAGCCCTGATCAGAGCTACTGCGGAAGTCCCACTCCGGCCGAATGTAATCAATCCTTTGACCAAGCAGAACTCAGGCACGAATACGGGCTGGGGTATCCCATATATTCACTGGGAAATGATCAGCGGGTCGGATTACCTGGATCTTACGGCGGTTCCCAAAGGCTTTGGATCGGAAACGCGGGCCTCTCAGTGCTGGATTCTGAGCAGCGAAGACGTTGGCCGGGCTGCCGTTAAAGCCGTACTGGACATCGCCGAGGATTCCATGGGAGAGCCCTGTCCCCCAGTGATCATCGGAATTTGCATTGGTGGATTCGCCGACTCTTCCATGGTTCTGGCCAAGAAGGCCTTGTTTCGCACTCCGATTGGTAAGCACAATCCCGATCCTACAGTCGCCGCCCTGGAGACCGAGATCTTCGAGGCGGTGAATGCGATGGGATTAGGCCCGATGGGTTTGGGGGGCAAGACTTACGCGTTAGGAGTCCATGCAGAAATGAGCGGCTCCCACACCGCGGTTGCGCCGGTCTCAGTGGTGTTCCAGTGCTGGGCTTGCCGGTACTCCAAGGCGCGCATTCATAGCGACGGGCGGGTTGAGTATATAACCCATCCGGAAGAGGACCGCGTGCGATGACGAATGAACATCACTTGCAACTGCCCGTCAGCGAGGAGCAGATACGCCAACTCAACTTGGGCGATATCGTTTATCTTTCCGGCGTGGTTCACACGATGCGAGACATGGGGTATCGGCGAGCAGTTGAAATGCTGCACCGTGGCGAAAAACTGCCTTTCGACCTGAACAACGGCGCCATTTGGCATTGCGGGCCAATCACCCGCATGGACACGGAAGGCAAATGGCAAGTGCTCTCCGCCGGCCCCACCACGAGTTCACGCTTCAATGAACTCGGCCCTGAACTGATGAGGGCTTTCCGGATTCGTTGCACGATTGGCAAGGGGTCGATGAGCACAAAAGCCCGCGAAACGATTCGGGACGTGGGGGGCTTTTTTCTGAATGCCACTGGAGGCTGCGGCGCGCTATACGCCGGCCAGGTGGAAGAAGTCGTGAACGTCTTCTGGATGGATTTGGGCGTGCCGGAAGCGATCTGGGTAGTACGTGTCAACAGTCTTGGGCCGTTGATTGTCGGCATCGACAGCACCGGGAGTAGTCTCGTCGATGGAATCACGCAGGCAATGCAGGCCAAACTCGCTTCCATTTACGAGCAGAGCGGAATCTCCGCTAATCGCGATCTCGCTTATCTCCCCAAACGAGTGGCCGCAAAAGGCTCGCGGAAGAACGACTAGTAGGAGAACTACATGGCTAATCCGATGAGAACCCTGTTGTGGGTGCCCGGCAATATTCCGGAGAAGATTGCCGAAGCCTTGGAGTGCAAGGCCGATTGTGTCGTCCTGGACTTGGAAGACACGGTTCCGGTTGCGAAGAAATCCGAAGCTCGGGAGATGGTAGTTCGAACCATCTGCGACGCAAGGCCGAAGGACAAATTAATCGGAGTTCGTGTCAACTCCTGGCAATCGCCGTTTGGAGTCGACGATCTGCGCGCCGTAGTCAGAGTCCGGCCAGACATTGTCCGTCTCCCCAAGTGCGGCACTCTCGAAGAAATGCAACAAGTGGACAGACTGATTGGGACAATAGAAAAGGAAGCCGGTATTCCCGAAGGCGCTACCAGGGTCATCGTGTCACTTGAGTCCGCTTTGGGAATCATCAACGCCTTTCCGATCGCTAAGGCCACGGGACGGCTCATCGCGCTGGCAATCGGAGTCGAGGACTATACGACAGACATGAAGACCGTTCGTAGCACCAGAGGGCTCGAACTCGAGTTGCTGTATGCGCGCTCTCATCTCGTAACTGCGGCCAGAGCGGCTGGGATCAAGGCTATCGATGGTGCGTTTCTCGACATTTCCGATGAGGAAGGGTTGATTGCGGAGACCCAGCTAATCAAACAGTTGGGCTTCGACGGTAAGAGCATAACTCATCCCAACCAGGTGGCGATTGTACACAAAGTTTTTGCGCCGTCGGATGAGGAAGTGGCGTTCGCTAAGAAGGTGGTGAAAGCGTTTATACAGGCCGAGAAAGACGGCTCATTTTATGTTTTTGTAGACAACAAGCTGGTGGACCCGCCAGTATATGCCAAGGCGCAGCGCATTCTGGAATTAAGCCAAACGTAGACAGCAATAGATCATGGCCAGCGTACGAATGGACAAATGGCTCTGGGCCGCCAGATTCTTCAAGACGCGAGCATTGGCCGCGCGAGCCTGTGAACTCGGCAGGATTCAATCCAACGGGCAGCAGGCCAAGGCTGCGCGCGAGGTCCGGGTGGGCGACCTGTTGAGGATAACGAACGAAGGCGGCGACTTTCAGGTTGAGGTCCTGCTTCTCAGTGATATGCGCGGCCCGGCCTCGGTTGCGCAAACGCTGTACCGCGAGACAGAGGCGAGCCGAGCATTGCGCCAGAAGTTAGCAGACGAGCGAAAGACGATGCAGCAATTCGTAGCGGCGCCGGAGGGCAGACCATCGAAACGCGACCGCCGCAAAATCATCCAGTTCCGGGGCAGAGCGTGACCCGCGCTTGCCCTTCGCCCGATGGCCCGCCTTTGTTTTATACTGCCCACACTACAGTTGTTGCCGGAACCCATCTCCAAAGGCCGGCAAACTGGCGGTCCTAAATTGCCTCCAACGGAACCAGAGAACAACAGAACGCTCCTTACTGCCGCGATTGTGATTGTCGTAGGCGTTATTGCCACAACGCTGGCGCAACCACAGGTGCTCGCGCGCATTCCCTTGCAAAACCTTCTCAAGAATGAATTGCATGTGGATCGATCGGCCAACGCCGCGTTCTTTTTCTGGGCGGGCCTGGCGTGGTATTTCAAACCCTTCGCAGGCATCTTCACCGACGCTTTCCCGATCCTTGGCAGCCGCCGCAAGAGCTACATTCTGATCAGCACAACGCTGGCCGTCCTCTCCTGGATTGGACTCTGCGTCACCCCGCACGAGTACAGCAAGCTGCTCTGGATGTGCATCTTTATCAATGCCTTCATGGTCGTAGCGAGCACCGTCATCGGCGGCTACATGGTCGAGATCGCACAGGCGAAATCGGCCTCGGGCCGGCTCACGGCGGTCCGCCAGTTCGTGCAGCAGGGTTGTAGCATCATCAACGGTCCAAGCGCGGGTTATCTCGCCAGCATCGCCTTTACCTGGACGGCATTGGCCTGTGGCGGCGTAATGTTCCTGCTTGTGCCGGTTACGATCTTGTTCCTGCACGAACAGCGCAAGCGAATCGATTCGCGCCAACTTCTCGAAAATGCCGGCAAGCAACTGGTCAACATCGGCACCGCTAAGACGATGTGGGCGGCGGTAGGACTCATGGCGCTGTTCTACATCGCACCGGGCTTTTCGACGGCGATTTTCTATAAGCAGCAGAACGAACTCCACATGAGCACGCAGGTACAGGGTTTTCTGCAGCTCATTGCCGGCGTTTGCGGGGTCGCGGCGGCGGTTGCATATGGAACCGCCTGCCGGCGCTTCAACCTGCGTACTCTGCTTCTGTGGTGCATGGCCCTGGGCGCGGTGGCCAACTTCAGCTATCTGTTTTATTCGTCGCTGGGCCGGGCCCAGGCGATCGAAGGAATAAACGGCTTCGGCTACACGCTCGCCGAACTGGCGCTTATGGATCTTGCGGTTCGCGCCACCCCCGCTGGCAGCGAAGGCCTCGGCTTCTCGCTGATGATGAGTGTCCGCAATCTAGCCCTGTTCGGCACTGACTGGTTCGGGGCGAGACTGCTGGAGCAATACCATATTTCCTTCGACTCTCTGGTGATTGCCAACGCGGTGACCACTCTCATTACTGTCCCGCTCGTGTTCTTGCTTCCCAGGGTGCTGGTAAACAAAAAGGACGCGGAGCTGTATGAAGAAGCTCCTGTTCCGAAAATGACGATGCAGGAATAAAGCGTGCGTGGGCCATCGGTCGGTTATGAGACAGAATACGCTCCGCTGCCTGATAGTTACGGCGCCGATCGCAATCAAGGTTAAGCCCACATTTTCTTATGAAGGTTGGCGCCAGTAGCCGTATTATCAGGTCAACGCAAGTATCCTTGGGGTTTTAAGGAGCAAGACAACTCCGCGGAAACCTCAATTCAATTGGGGCCGCGGGTAGTGTAAGAGTCGTCGTGCCTTGCGGCTGTATTTCGCGAGCGTCGCGGGACGGCAGTGTTTGTCCGCGTGCTGGAAGCTGTCTGCCGATGAATGGAAGAACAGTGAAGCAGGTTGGAAACGGGCCCATTGATCCTCTTGTTTGGCGCATCGCCGGGGTCGTGCTGTTTGGCCCGTTGATGACCAGCCTCGACTCGACGATCGTGAATGTCTCGCTCTCCAAGCTGGGCCAGCAGTTGCACGCTTCGTTGGCCGTGATCCAGTGGGTCACCAGCGGCTACCTGCTCGCTCTGGCCCTGATGCTTCCCTTAAGCGGCTGGCTGGTAGACCGGATCGGAGCCAAGCGCGTTTATCTTGGCTGCTTCACGGCGTTTACTGCCGCCTCGATGTTCTGCGGATTCGCCACTTCGGCCGCGGCGCTCATCGGCTTTCGCGTGCTGCAGGGAATGGCCGGCGGCCTGCTGGCTCCCATGGCGCAGATGATGACAGCCCGTGCGGCCGGCCGCCATGTGGCCCGGGTCATGGGCTTCATGGTTATGCCGGTTATGCTTGGCCCTATCTTCGGACCGGCTTTGGCTGGAGTCATTCTTCAACACGCGTCGTGGCGATGGATCTTCTTTATCAATCTGCCAATCGGCATTTTCGCCACGCTACGCGCAGTGTGGGTCTTGCCCAATGACGCCAGAGAAACGAATCCTCGAGCGTTCGATCTGGTTGGGTTTCTCCTTCTGTCGCCCGGCCTCGTGTTCCTGCTGCATAGCCTGGAGCAGCTCAGTTCCAATTCTGCGGCAAAGCATCTCAACCAATTGGAGCTTCTGGCCGCGATCGGGCTGGTGACGGCCTTCCTTGTGCACGGAGCGCGGCGCGGACCAGCGGCGCTCATCGATGTGCATTTGTTTCGAAGACCAAGTTTTTCAGCAGCCGCTCTGACACAGTTCCTCAGCAATGCGGTTATTTTCGGCGGGCAAATGCTGCTGCCTCTTTACCTGCTGATGGCGAGGAACGTTTCGCCAACCAGGGCGGGAGCTCTGCTGGCGCCGGCCGGGCTTGGAATGCTTTGCTCCTATCCGATGATGGGGCCGCTAACGGAGCGCTTCGGTTCGCGCCGGGTCTCTTCTTCCGGGGCGCTGATTGCACTTCTTGGCACGCTTCCGTTTGCCCTGTGCTCCGCTCCAGGTCTGTCGACGTGGGCCACGTGTCTTGCGCTCTTTGTGCGAGGAGTGGGACTCGGCTCCATCACCCTTCCCTCGATTGCGGCAGCCTATGCCGCCATCCCGAAGGAAACCATTCCAGTTGCCACCACGGCAATCAACATCGTGCAGCGCTTCGGCGGCCCTGTCGCTACCACCGGACTGGCGATCTTTCTGCATTCCAGAATGCACGGAGATTCGCAGAATCTCTTGCTGCCGTTTGCGGGAACACAGCTCGATGCAAGCGCTTTCGCCGCTGCCTTCTGGCTGTTATGCGCCGTACATGCCTTCTGTGTCATCGCGGCGCTGCGGCTGCCGTCACGTCCGGAAGAAGGCGCCGATGAAGCCTGGCAGGAAAGGGAGCAAGCGGTAGCAGTGCTCGCAGAGTAAGCTACTGCTGATATTCGCAACTGCACCAGCGCTTCTCTAGCAGGTTGCTGAAAAACTGTTCTCCGAGGGTGTCATCCCGAGCGCAGCGAGGGATCTGCTTTTGCGCGAGTTGGAAGCAAAGCAGATCCCTCGGTCGCGCAAAAGCGGCGCGACCTCGGGTGCTAGACCAGATTCGCGGAAGGTATCCCCCGCGAAGGAGCTGGGCGTACGGGGTTCCCGGCAAACGCTTGGCGTTTGCTGGGGTAACATCCAGCCCGGCGGTGATATATAGGGGTACACCGAAAATGAAATTGCTCTAGTTACAAGATTGAATTTGAATCACGCGGAAGCTGCTCCACGGTAAGTTGGACAGGCTCGGAAGCTTGGTCATGCCGACCGAAGCCCAGGTGGTGTTGCTGGTATTCATGTCGCTTACAGCATATAAGGCCAGCGTGCCACTGGTGTCCACCACGTAGGCGCCGTAGTCTTGATCGTCGTTGTTGACGAGTTCGACGTCGCCTTGGCTACGAAGGGCACCGTGGTGCTCACCGTTGAGTTAGGCAGCGGAGAGCTGACAGCGACGTTGGCCCGCGTCAAATTCGCGCTCGCCGTGCGCGTCAGAGCGCCCAGTTCCCCTGTGATCTCTACTGTGAACGCGCCATAGTTGCTGTTCGCCGACGTAAGTAAGGTGGCTTGGACTGTGACCGTGGCCGTACCGTTGAGCGTCACCGAGGCAGGGGTGATGCTGCAAGTGGAGTTAGCCGGACCGCCGCTGCATCCCAACGACACGTTGCCGCTCAAACCTTTCACCGATGCCAAGGTAAGCGTATAGATGGCCGACTGCCCCGGTGTGATCGTCTGCGACGCCGGCGAAACCGAAATAACAAAATCGCTCACGGTCTGATTTACCGCGCCGGAAGAACTAAGTGTGAAGTTGCTATCCCCGCCATAGCTGGCGGTCAGCGTTCGCGTCCCGCTCGTATTGAAGGTGAGCAGACAATTGCCTGTCGTCGCCGAGCCAACGCAACTCTCTCCCGTGCTCGCACTAACAGTCACGGCGCCGGTAGGCACGCCATTTCCGACAACCTGAAAGCTAACTTGAACTGATTGTCCAACCACAGATGGATTGGGGGAAATGGGCGTGATACTGGTTGTGCTGTTCGCTTTTAGGGCAGTGACATATTGGTTGACTTGCGACGCCGCGTTGTAACTGGAGTTGCCGGCCTGGGATGCGGTCAATGTGCAGATACCCGTGCCGCTGGTCATGGTCACCGTGTTACCTGAAAGCGCGCATGCTCCTGAAGGCGTGATCGTCACCGGCAGTCCTGAGCTTGCGGTTGCGGAAACTATGAAGCTGCTATTGTAGGTCGCCGGAGAGGGGGCGCCGGTGAAGGTAATGGTCTGGCTGACCGGGTTCACCGTCAAGCTCACCTGCGCTTTCGCGGTCGTATAGTCAGTTATGTCGGTGGGCGTGAAGGTGACCGACAGCGTCTGTAGTCCTCCACTGGGCACGGTCCCGATGGCCGGCGAGTAAACAAAGGCTCCGGTCACATTGGCGGTCGCATTGAGCTGTGTAGAACTCAGGGCGCTGCCAAAGGTGATAGCCGCTGGATTGGCCCAGGTGATAATCGGCGTCGCCTGGTTCACGGTAAAGCCGATGTGCGCCGTGGCGGCCGTGTAGGCGGTTGTGTTGGCCGGCGTAAAGTTTGCCGTCAGCGTATAGCTGCCCGCCGGCAGGATCGTCGCTGCCGTGATCGCCGTTGCCTGCCCGCCGGACGGGGTTGCCGTGTAGGAGATCGTTCCCGCCACACCGCCCGACACCGAAGCGTCAAGCACGCCCGCCCCAATCGCCGTGCCATAGAGCTGCGAGTTCGCCGCAGGCGTCCAGCTCGGCGTCGTCGTCGCCTGCGAAACCGTAAACGAAGTGGAATTGCTGCTCGCCAGATAAGTTCCATCCGTGCTGCCGCCGTAGTTGGCGCTCACCTGGTGCAAGCCGGTGCTCAGACCGCTCAATTGCAAGCCGACTGCGCCATTGCTTCCCAAAGGGGTCGCCGGCTGCGCAATGCCATCCACCGTGAAAGTTACCGAGCCGGTCGATGGTGTGCCCGGGCCGCTTTGCGCTACCACATTCACGGCGATGTTTATCGCTTGTCCATAGTTAGGGCTGAGCGGGCGTGATCGGCTGGAAGTTCACCGCCGTCGCCATCGTGGTCTCGCCGCTGCCGGAAAGATTTACTTGCTGGGTTGAGCCGGCGACATTCAGCGCGTTGTCCGTCAACGTGAGTGTGCCGATGAGGCTGCCTCCAGTAGTAGGAGAAAACACCACGCCGACCACGCAGGAATCTCCCACGGCGAGCGGGGAGGAAGGCGAACAGGTTGTCGTGCTGCCGTCGACGTTAAAGCTCGTGCTCGCCGTAATGCCGCTCAGATTCAGTGGCGCGTTGCCAATGTTGGCCAGCGTGAATGTCTGCGCAGCGCTGTTGGAGTTAATCTGGGTCGGCGGGAAGCTCAGGGGCGGCGTAGCTACGGTTACAGTCCGAATGCGCTGGTTGCCGTAATCCGCAATGTACAGGTTGCCGGCGGAATCCACCGCAACCCCCCGTAGCGCGCTCAATTCGGCACTGGTCGCCGGACCATCGTCGCCGCTGTAGCCAAAAGTTCCATTGCCTGCCACGGTCGTGATGGGTCTGCTAGGCGAACGACACGCGCACCGAGCCCAACCCCGATACGCGCACCTCGAATGCGTCGCCGGATTTCGCTGGAACCATGGGCCCTAGCGCGCCGGAAAGGATCGTGTCGCCGGCTTTGAGTGGACGTCCGACGCGAGCCATCGTCGCTGCCAACCAGAGAGCCGCCGTCAGGGGATTACCCATGCAGGCTTCGCCGGAGCCAATCGAGACCTGCTCACCGCCGCGTTCCATCAGCATTCCACAATGCACCAGATCAATATCGCGCAGCAGTTTTGGCTGCGTGCCCAGCACGTACATCGCGGCTGAAGCGTTGTCGGCAATCGTATCCACCAGCCGAATGTCCCAGTTCTGAACGCGTGAATCGACAATTTCGATCGCCACGACCGCGAAATCGACGGCCCGCAGCAGGTCCGCAATCGTCGGCGTCGCGAAATCCAAGTCGCGTCCCAGCACGAAGGCGATTTCGCCTTCCACCTTCGGTTGGATCAGCCGCGTCATCGAGACTGTTTCGCCGTCGGCCTGGGCCATGTCGGCAAACAACATTCCGTAGTCCGGCTGATCTACACCCAACTGCTTTTGTACTGCCACCGAAGTGAGCCCGATTTTGCGACCCACCAGGCGAGCGCCTTCCGCCAGCCGCCGGTTGGTGTTCAGGTCCTGCACCCGATAACCAAAATCCGGCCCGGCGCCGCTTAACAATTCGCGCACGGGAGCACACGTCCGCAGGTTTTGCTGCGCCAACCATAAAATGTTCGCTGCTATTTCCGCGATTTCGGCTGTTTGTTTCGCTACTGGCACGGTCATACCTCCATATTTGCCACAGACTCCGCGAGTTTTGCCCCCGCCGGCTCTTCAATTGCCATGTCCGATACATAGTCACCGGACTTAGATCAGCTTCGCTAGGCCGTGACCGCTTTCGCCTGCTTGCGATTCTGAAAGAACTTAAAGTCTCCCCGCTCCACGAGCAACGACGTCAGCACTCCAAGAACGATAGACCAGAACGGAGCACCGATGCTGAGGATCGACAGGTTCGTAACGGCCACGAAAAAGGCTACTACAGCTCCGGACTTGAACTGCCCGGTAAACGCGCCCCTGAACGCACTGCCGAAGACATCGAACATGGCCAACCCGGTAAGCACGGCTGTAAACTCGGCCGGGACCAGTTTCACCGCATCAACCGCGACCTTGGCCAACAGCGCGAAACAGAACCAGAATACGCCTTCAAAGAAGGCTGCGATAAAGCGCAGCTCCTTGCGCTCGCCCGACGCCGGACCGGAACAAATAGCCGTGCTGGGACCGGCGGTAACCGCCGGATGGGCGCCGAGGAAGCCGTTGAAGAAGGCGCCGATGCTGGGGATCAGATACATGGCGTTGATTGGCGGTGTGTAGCCTTCCGCCAAGAGCACGCCGACCGCCTGGATATTCTGTACGCCAATCACCAGGAAGAATAGCGGCACGCTGATGTTGAGGATGGCCGACCAACTGAACGCGGGCAGCGCAAACCGCGGCTGGGCAAACTGCCAGCTCATCGTGACGGGCTTGATCAGACCGAAGTAATACAGCAGCGCCGCTCCCACAACCATGGCAACAATGATCGGCGGAAATTTTTGACTGAACTTCCGGAAGCCCATGACGACGAGAAAGATTACCAGCATGAGCCCGTAAATCGAAGGCGTTTTGATGGCCGCGCTGAACATGCTGACCCCAAAACTAAGCAGCACGCCGCCCACCATGCCCAGCATCACGGGGACCGGAATATGATCGACAACTTTCTTGATGGCTCCGGTGAGCGTGAGAATCAAAGCCACCAGGCCGACCACCATGTACGCGCCCACCGCCTGGTTGAGCGGAAACCGCGCCAGCAGTTTGCCCAGCAGAATTGCTCCCGGGATGCTGTAAGCGATAACCAGCGGTATGCGATAGCGCAAAGCCACGAACATGGTAGACAAACCGCCGAAGCCGTATAGGGCAAGCAGCCACGACACGGCTTGCGCGTCGGTCAGGCCGCCCGATTTGGCGGCATTCATCACAATCACGCCAGGGCCCAATGTGCTGAACAACGTAGCCACAAGGCCGGTCCCGACCGCGGCGGCGTTAATATTGGTGCAGAGAATCTTGAAACTTTCCTTGAGGTTGTACCCCTTTTCCAAAATCACTTCGTTCGCCCTCCTCAATGGGATTTACCGCTCTCCCTGAAGGAGTGCGGCGCGCTGTCGCACTATGAAACTTGAAGCATCTGACGCGGAAAGCGAGTAAGAATCTCGTTTTCCTTTTGGCCGACGTGAATACAATCCGTAATCCGCGGACCGCCGCCATGCTTGCGGTAAATGGTTGGCAGCAGCAGGTCCACTACCATCCCGGCCTCAATCCTGTCGCTCCGGCCTTTGCCGATGATGGGATAAAACTCCGATTGCCTGATGCCTACGCCGTAGCCCGTCACGTCGAGATACTGTTCTTCCAGGCCCGCCTCGATCACCATGGCCCGGGCCGCGGCGTCCACATCGTTGGAGCTGGCGCCGGGTCTCAAAGCCTGAATCGCGGCGCATTGCGCCCTGAGCAGCAGCTCATGCACCTGGTGGTAGCCTGGCGCAACCTCGCCGACCGCGGCGGTTCGGCACATCTTTGCGCAATAGCCCTGGCACGTCGCACCCAAGTGGATGACGACGATCTCGCCCGCCTCGATCTTTTTGCTGGTGGCGCAAGGATGCGTGAGCAGCGCGCGTTCGCCCGATACCACCTGGGGACGGAAGGGCGAACCGTCGGAGCCGGCCTTGAGCATCGCGTACTCGGCCTCAGCCAGCACTTCGACCTCTCTTACGCCCGGACGCACCGACTTCGCGGCTGCCTCCATACCCGCGGCCACGATCTCGCCGGCCTGGCGCATGTATTGCAATTCGGTATCGTCCTTGATCGCCCGGATGCGATAGAACAAATCGCTGGCGCCGCAGAAGTTTTCCTCGGAGAATTCCTTGCGTAAACCGTCGTATACGCCGAACGCCACAAAGTAGCGCTCAAATCCAATACGAGGAGACGCGTAGCCGAATGCCTTGATTCGCTCGATGCATTTCTCAACCAGCGATTCTCGCGGAAACTCGTAACCGTACGTGGCGAGCCCCGTTTCGCGCCGCACGTATCCGGCGTCGAGCCATAACGTCACGCTGCAAGCTTCGCCTTCGCGCGGTATCAGAATCGCCTGGCACTCGATCTGGGTCAGTCCGGTGAAGTAGATCAGGTTTTCACGATTGTTGACGAATAGAATGTCCAGCCCCAGCTCAGGCATCATCGCCTGTGCTTTTGCAATGCGCTTCTGTGCAAGAGCCGACATAAAGCTTTCTTCGATCTCCAAGGCCCTGATGGCCGCAACCGCAATCAGTGGTGATGCGCGTGCCAGTGCGCTTGCTTGGCGCGCAGTTTTTCCCGCAGAATCTCGACCACCGCATTCGCCAAAGCGTGCTTATCCACCCGGCCGGCGGTGCAAAACCTGCGCAGCGCCACGGCACTGGCCTCGACCTCGTCATGCGGCCCAGGCAAGCTGACGTAGGTCGTCAACCCATACTGGCCAACGCCGATGCGCACGCCCTCTTTCAAATGACGGCCGGTGCCCGCCTGGAACTTGACGATCCAGGGAGTGGCCGCCTCGGGGTCGACTCTGGTCACCGCTTCGACGCTGAAATCCTTATCTTCCGCGCCCACGCCGCCCGTCGTAATCACCAAGCCGAATCCCCGTTCAGCCGCGTCCCGCAGCGCGTGAGCGATGGCGTGAACGTCGTCTTCCAGAATCCCGCCGAACTCGGCCTTGTAGCCCTGCGACTCGAGCAGCGCCAAAAGGTAGGGAGAATTGGTGTCTTCAATCATTCCCCTCTTGACTTCAAAGCCGGTTGCGTAAACCCGTGCGCGGCGCAAGACCGTGCGTTCGATCTCGTCGCTCATGGCCGCGGTGCGGGCGACGATCTCGCCGGATTGCAACGGCTCACAACTGATGAGTCCCATGATGCCCGCCGAATCGACGTAGGCATCATCTCTCACCTTCAAGCCCTCGATGCCGCGCAACTCATCCAGCAGACTTCCCTGCTTGCCAATGAGTTGCCGCATATCGACCGTCTTTGCCAGGATGTCGAGACAGATGTGATCGTCTCTCACGTCCACAACCAACACTTGTTCGGCAGGCAACTGCAGAACCTTGGCGGCTTTGGCGGCCACGGTGGTCAGGTTCACCTCGTGGAGATCAAGGCCGTAGATCCGCAGTTCGGTCTTTTCCAGCAGATTCAGTTGCACGGCGGCACCACGCTGACGTCCAGCTTCATGTCAAGCAGCGGAGCGTCCACGATCTCGGAACCGATGTCCAGGATGTCGATGCCACGGCCTTTCATGGCGGGAATGTCCTGCAAGCGCACGCCCTTGGCAAACGCCAATTTCACCTGCTGCCGCAGGCCTATGGCTTCCAGCGCCCTGCGGGCCGCTTCGAAATCGGCAAGACCGCCGGTATCGACCATCAGGATATCTGCGCCGTGGGTGACGGCCGTGATCGCCTCCTGAGCGACGCTGGCGAACTCGCCCTTCAACTGAATTACCTTGAGCTTGTCGCCGACCGACGCCACTGCGTTGAGCGTGGCCTCAATTCCGCCCAGCATGCGAACGAAGTTCTTGTCGAGATAGAGAAAAGGCTGGTCCGTAATCCGGAACGCGGCCCCGCCGCAAACGACCGCCTCCCTGACGATCGACTTGATTTCCGCGGGCATTTTTTTCCATGCGCCGCAGACGATCTTCATCTCGTCGCCGGCAAGTTGGACCGCGCGGCGGGCCGCCGTCGCAATCCCGGAAGACTTCGCCAGCTTGCCGATCGCAAACTCTTCGGCCAGAGCAATCTGCCTCGCGGTACCGGCAATTCGGCCGACGACCGAGCCGGCCTTCACTTCGGCGCCGTCGGCCAGCAGCAACTCAGCGCCGATTCCCGCCTCCGCCAAAGCGGCTTGCAGACGGGCGATTCCGGCTACAACTCCGTCTCTTTCGGCGACGATGCCGGCGCTGAATTGCCGGCCATTGATCCCGGCAAAAATGATCTCCCGAATATCCTGCTGCACTCTGGCCGCGGTTTGCACAACATCCCCCTTCGATCCACTACCTTGCGGCGGCGAGTTCGCGCTGCTCCGCTTTGCCGGTGACGCCGCGCTGCTTGAGCCACCTCGGCATCAGCTCCGCATCGACCCGGGCCGAGACCTCGGGAGCCTTGCGCACCAACAGCTCAGCCAGACTCTCGCTCACGTTGATGCCGCCCATGGCGCCGTCGAAGATGATGACGTTGTCGGTCTTCGCAACTTTGTACGCGAAGTGCATCGCATCATCGAGTTGATTCGCCACGACCGCCCACTTCATGTAATCCAGGTTTTGCGGGTCGGAATTGAACAGGTCGGCCTGCTTCTGGCCCACCACCACGGTCGGTATGTGCTCGGAGAAGAATGCGCCGGGATATCCGCCCCACGCATAGTTGTGAACGACCATCCTGATCGCCGGGTTCATCGGAAGAATGCCTTCCACCATCGGTTTGCCGTTCTTTCCGTAAAAAGCCTCCGTGTACCACGTGTACGGCGGTAGTGGCTGATCCAGATCGAACAGGTCCTGGTTGGCGCCGATAAAATTCGCGTAAATCACGCCGGCGGCAAAGACGTATGGCACCGGACACGGAAAATCCAGGCCCGCGATGCACTCATCGATCTCGCCCAGCAGGGTCATAATCTTGCCGTAGTACTGCAACCCTTCCACCGTGATCTGGTCGTTCAAGGCGTAAAGATCGTTTTCCGCGCTGACCCCGACCACGCCGCTGGGCGACATGTTCAGGAAGGCCGTGAAGGCAAACTTGTTCTTCACATACTCGGAGTCGAAGATGGCCCGGGCGGTAAAGTTCGCGCCCCTCGGTCCCATGTTCCAGTGATAGGTGGAACGCGTTTCGATGCGGGCGTAGGACATGCCGAACGGCTTGACGGCGCGGTCGACCTGCCGGTGAAAATGGACTTCGCGCACGTCGCTGTTATGCACGTGTACGATCCAGTCGGCGTCGTAGATCGCCTTGATGCCGTACAGCGTGCCGATTTCCGTCTGAATGGCAACGCCTTCGTCGATCGGGGCTACGCCTTTGGCCTTGCCCTTGTAATGCTCGTCGAGGTGGTAGCGCTTAATGTATTCCTCGGTCTCGCGGAAGCGCAGGCCGACGCCGGCGCGCAGACGAATGTTCTGCGTGCCCGTGCGGGCGGCAATCACGTCGCGGACCGCGCGCAATAGCTCGGCGTACGGCTCGCCGCCCAGCAGCGTGAAGCCGTGGTGGGAGGCGCACACATTCACCGATTGCCCGGGCTTGATCATCGACATATCGACCCGGCTTAACGCCTCTTCCGCCGCCTTGCGAACCGCTGGAATGCCGGTCTCGGAGGGATAGATCACCGCCGGCGTGTCGGTGAAAAGGTCCTTCACCAGCAGCGATGTCATCTCCGGGTATTCCGCAAGACGCTTCTTCACCAGTTCCGGTGCAATACCGTACTGGGAAGCCCTCGGCAGCATTGGCGTAATCGGTTTACGCTTGGACGTCCGTTCGCTTTTCATCAGGCATCACTCCTCTCCGGCTTAGCCGCCACTACCTTCTTTAACAGTTCGATATCTTCCTCAAAATAGAAACCCCGGCTGCCATACTTGGCCTTGACTTCTTCCGGGATTTCCCACACCGTGGGCGTCAACCCATACCATTGCCAGCCAACCGGCCGCTCGGGAGTGATTCCTGCCGCCTGCAGCAGCCGCAGGGCGGGCTCAATGCATTCGACTTTGCATCCGGTGCGAATGCCGGTCTGCTTGGAAATCTCCTCCGGAGACGTGGCCCCTTTCAAAATGGCAGCGGCCACTTCTTCGGCTCGAGTGGAGGTGCAGTAGCAAACAAGTTGTTGTGGATTGAGGTTGGCCTTCAGGCAGAGCGCTTCGATCTTGCCGTAGGGAACGTCGTCCACGGCGACCCTCACGGTGTAGGGGGCATCCAGCTTATGCATGCTGATGGCATAGACCGGACAACGTTGATCGCAAGCGCCGCAACCCCGGCAATCCTCTTCTTTTACAACGGCTTTCCTGTCTACCAGGGTGATTGCCAGCGTGGGGCAAACGCTGCTGCATACCACGCAGCCATTGCATGCGTCCTGGTCGACAAGAGGGTTCATGGAGATCAATTTCATTTTCGTCCACCTCTCCTAAACGGCTGCTGAAAAACAGATTCCCTACGCGATAAGCCCGCGAGATGGCACCTCGCTGGTTGCTTTAGCACGCCTTTCAGCAGCCTGCTAAACAAACTCGTGGCACTGTTCCTTTGACAGACGGGTCGTGACCCATGGCGGGGAGCCCTAGTATCTTTATTACTACGGGTCTGGAGCGGCTTTTCGTGATCGTAATCACGTATAGATGTGACGACTAACGCAAGTTGCGGCTGGATGTCAGCAGGTTGAAACGCCAAGGTAAGGAGTTAGATTACAAGGGGTAACGCGAATACACGGACAAGATCACTGCTGATCGGGGAAGGCGCGAACGGCGGCAGTAATGAGATCGGCACTGCCTGTCTCTCACGGCCTTCCGCCTGTCTCAGGTTTCTTCGCGCCTCACACCGCCAGTCGCTTCGTGGGCTTGTTTTCCTGGGCGCGGTCCAGCACTTCGCGCACTCGCGCCAGGAGCACGTCAGGCGAGAATGGCTTCTGCAGGAACGACCTGTCGCCCTCTATGGCTCCCTGGTGTACCAAAGCGCTGTCAGTATATCCGGACATGAAAAGGACCGCGAGGTCGGGATACTTAGTCGAGAGTTTAGCCGCAAGCTCTTGTCCCCCGAGCACCGGCATCACCACGTCGGTGAGCAGAAGGTCGATGGCCCCAGCGCATTCGTCGGCAACTTGCAGCGCCTGCTGTCCATCGGGCGCGATCAGCACCTTGTAGCCGCTATCGCGCAAGAACTGCGTGATAAGGTTTCGCAACAATTCCGAATCTTCCACCACAAGCACCGTTTCCGTACCGCACAGCGTAGGCTTGGAACCTGAGGCTACATGGTCTTCGGTGGCCGCTTCCACCGTGGCCGGAAAATAAATCTTGAACGTCGTGCCGTTTCCAGGCTCGCTGTAGACCCATATGTGGCCCTTTACCTGTGAAACGATCCCGTAAACGGTGGAGAGCCCGAGTCCGGTCCCTTTGCCGGGTTCCTTGGTGGTGAAGAACGGCTCGAAAATCAGCTTCTGGGTCTTTTCGTCCATGCCCTCACCCGTATCGCTGACCGCCAGCAAGACGTACTGGCCTGGGGCGACACCGTGATGCGTGGCGTCCCGTTCGTCGAAAGAAACGTCCATCGTTTCGATCGTCAACTTGCCGCCATTCGGCATCGCGTCCCGCGAATTCACCACCAGGTTCATGATGACCTGTTCGATCTGAACCGGGTCCAGTTTGACGCGCCTGAGATCCTGCCCGCGCACAATGCGCAAGTCGATGTCTTCGCCAATGAGGCGAGGAAGCATCTCGTCCATGTTCTTGAGAACCGAGTTCAGATCCAGCACCTCGGGCTGCAACACCTGCTTTCTGCTGAACGTGAGCAATTGCCGGGTCAACGCTCCGGCGCGCCCGGCAGCCGTCATGATTTCCTGCGCCGACGAATGCGCCGGCTGATCGGGCGTGGTGTTCGCGTGGATCAGGTAGCTGTAACCGACAATGACGCTCAGCAGATTGTTAAAATCGTGGGCCACGCCTCCCGCGAGCCTGCCGATTGCTTCCATCTTCTGCGATTGGCGCAGTTGCTCTTCGAGCCGTTTTCTCTCGGTGATGTCGCGCGCGATCATCGAGAGCCCGGGACGGGTGCCCTTCTCGCCCTTGAGGAGCGAGATGCTGAGCCCCACGTCGATGTGTCTGCCGTCCTTCCGGACCCGCACCGTCTCGCCCCTCCAGCTCTCGCCCTTTTTCACCTGTTCAACCTGCTGCGACAATTCTTCGCGAAGCTTCGGCGGCAGCAAAATGGATGCGTTCAGGCCAACGATCTCCGAGGCAGCGTATCCGAACATCTTCTCCGCCCCGGAATTCCACGTGGTGATCACGCCGTCCAGGTCTTGACTGATGATGGCGTCCTCGGAAGAATTGACAATCGCCCCGAGCTGACGAAGCCCTTGCTCGGCTTGCACGCGTTGGCTGACGTCGCGCAGCCTGACCGTGAGGATCATCTCCGAGCCGGCCTTGAACTTTGCAATCGAAGCCTCGGCTGGGAACTCGCCTCCATCCTTGCGCAGCCCATAGATCACCGAGCGTTCGCCCATGGCTCGCAAGGTCTCGACGGACGAAAAAAATGCCTTCATATGCGCCGCATGCATCGCCCGGTAGCGCTCCGGCAGCAGCAGATGGATCGGTCTGCCGATCACTTCCTCCGCGCGGTGGCCGAAGATCTTCTCCGCTCCGGGGTTGAACAAGGTGATTGTGTGCGACTCGTCGACGGTCACAATCGCATCCTCGGAAATCTGCACCACGCCGCTGAATTTGGTGTTCGATTTTCGCAGCTCCGCGGTCGAAGCGTGCGCCGCCGATGCAATGACCCAGATGAGAACGGAGGTGAAAGCAAACGCAATGTCGAGCGCGACCGTTGCAGTCGCGCGGCCCTGCGCGACGCGGTACTCCAAAACAGCCACGACCGCAAAGTTGAGCAGCATGGCTGCCAGACCCGGACGCCAGCCGGCAAACCAACTGCTGATCGCTATTGCCGCCAGAAAGGCAAAGAAGAGCGGCTTCTCGCCCGGCGCTCCCACTACCAACGTGAGCAGTAGTGCATTCGCGCAACTGCCTACGGCCAAGCCGTAAGCGAGAATGGGCCGTTCCAGGACGGCTACCAAGTCGAAGGGGAAGCTCCGCGATGGAGGCACTTTTTCTCCGGAAGTTGACGATAAATCATGAGTCATTACTCACGATTTTAAAGTATCTGCTCTGAAAATCAAATCCCAAACAGTACTTCAGGCCCTTAGTACTGAGATGCTCCGGCGATATATAAGAGCCTCAATTTTTCTTATGGAGCTCTATTGCATCGCGCTTCACTGTAATCAGGAGAGGGGTTGGCTGGCACAATAGTAACTAGTTTGAGACGACAGATGGCACTTCCCCTTGTTAAAGATAGCAATTCCCTGTGCTAAACTCTCGAGTAGCTCGTACTGAAGAGGAATCTCCGCGATGGGTTTTTGCCCCTCTAAAGTTGCGTTCTGCCTCACCACGGTCGCGTTGCTGATGATGATAGGCTTCAGCACTCCTCGCGCCGTGGGTCAGTTAGCGCCTGATCAATCCGCAACAGCCGGTGCCGCGGTAACAGCACCGCCCGAGGCTCATCGCGCTGCCGCACGCTTACATGTCGGCGACACGCTGGACCTGAAGGTCTTCGGTGTTCCCGAGATGAGCCAGGAGGTTTCCGTCAACGATGCCGGCGATCTGGACCTGCCGTGGATTGGCGCCGTGCATGTCGCGGGTGCGACGATCGAGCAAGCCCGGTCGGGAATCGAAAAGAAGCTTCGCGAGAAGGGCTTCATCAACGAGCCACATGTCACCTTGACGCCGAAAGACGTAGCTGGCCAAACCGTATCAGTGATGGGCGAGGTCGTGAAGCCCGGCACGTACCAGCCGGTCAATTCGCGGCTCCTGATGGATCAGATCTCGGCGGCCGGCGGCATAACTCCCAGGGCCGGGAAGACCGTCCTGATTACCCATCGCGATGATCCAGGCCCCCCGGTCAGGGTTCAACTGGACATCGACTCGGCGGCCCAAACTTCCGCCCCGCCAATCGAGCCTGGAGATACGGTTGTCGTTCCCCGCGCTGGTGTGGTTTACGTTGTGGGAGACGTCAATCACCCCGCCAGCATCATCATGGAAAACGGCAGGATGACGGTCCTGGAAGCGATCGCGATGGCAGGCGGCGTATCCTCGACCGCGTCGCTGAACGGGGCAAGAATCCTGCGCAGGACGCCGCAGACCATTGAAGAGATCCACGTGCCGCTGAAGCTTATTCTGTCGGCGAAAGTGAAGGACACCGATCTCCAGGCTAATGACGTCCTGTTCGTGCCAGGCAGTAAGAGCAAGGCACTTGCGAAGCGCGGTGGCGAAGTGATCATGGGCGTTGCGATGAGCGCAGCCCTCGTATGGCGCTGAGAGCTCTCGATCACAAGCGAAAAAGCTGGAACCAACATCACTTCTGCGCTGCTGTTTGAGACGCCAAACTGTGACTTAAGCCACCTGCGACTTCAAGCAGAGTTATTCCCCATGAGTCTCTGTGCGCTTGCAGCACTGCTCATCGAAGAGGCTGGCGGACTGGCACAGGCCGATGAGGCTGAGGGGCTGGCACAGGCGCAGCGGACATCGATTTCAGGTGCAGTAATGGGTCTCCAAACAGAATGTATGTCTGCCGGGCGTCGGGATCTGTGATGTTCATCTTCCCTTGCTGAACAGCATCCCCTAAAGCTATCCCAGGATTCGCTACCAGAGCGCGAATTAACTGCTGATCCATCTGCAACTGCGGCGGGGGATTATTCAGTCCGGAGGAGGCCCACACGGCAACCGCTCCGCCGTTTGGCGAAAGCAGCAGAGCCTCGGCCAGGCTTTCCGTATAGACATCGTGGAAGAATCCGTTGAGACAATCCATCAGCAGAAACACGGATAGATTGCTGTTCGTCAGGGAAGCCGCAGCGTCATTATCGAACAGGTCTTCACCGGACCAGACTTCCACCGAGCCATGACCGAGATAGTTGACCAGCAACTGGCCGCTATTGATGGCGGCCAATATCTGCTGGCTAGCCGTGCCGGCATCCATTGTGCTGGCCAGAACCTCAGTAACCTGCATCGATGCGGGTAACAACGCCGCCACCGACAGGGTGTCATTTGTGAAGCTCTCAGTGTCGTCCTGGTCCGCAACCAGCAGAGCCTGATTCATCCAGGTTCCGGAGGCAGTGTTGTTTTCGTAGCCGACAATTTTGCCAACGACCAGCGCGGCGTCACTGGCTGTGCGCACCGGCAGGCGACCGGTGGGGATCTGTGCAATGCCGTCGTTTGCGAACTCGGTGAACCAATCGTCGCAAGCGGTCATGAGCTCGGACGTGGCAATAATCTTCGTGGGGACGAAATCGAAGTACCCGAACCCCAGGTAATTGTTGGGATCGACAGAGGCGTCACCCACCAGCAACACATACTGTGGTGGGGTTTGCCACTGCGTGGTGGAGTTCTGGAGGAAATCGCGTATAGCCTGCGGACTTCGCTCTCCAAAGTTGAACTCATCGAAGATATCGTCCGTCTGAACCACGGCGACGGACCAGCCCTGGCTGCGGCGCAGATTAACCAGTGGGGTTAATTGCGACACAAACGCCGGATCCGTGATCATCACGACCTGGGCGCCGGCTTGGCTGGCGTGCCAGTTTGAAGGCTGGTTGTAGACCAGCGCGACCGGCGAGGCCATGGCGTCGGCGGCCACGGCTAAGAACGTGCGTGTCCCGCTTAACTCCGCCGGCACCAGGACATCAAGGGCGAAGCCTGCAGGTTGAGCAACGACACGGGCCACAACTTCGATGGGATTCGCCGGATCGGTGATATCCATCAGGCGTGAAGGCGTATTGGTGAATCCCTGCACCCGGATATGATCGCCCGGCGCCGCGGTGAACTTGAGGGCATCGGACTCCGCTGTATAGGAATGTGGATAGGTCAGCGTGATGTGCTCGACCAGGCTAATGTCGTCATCACCGTCTTGAGCCGTCAGTGTAACTGTGTTGTTCCCCGCCACCAGCAGGTTAACCGGAACCTCTATGTCGAGCTTACCCACGTTCTGGCCGTTGAATGTGATCTCTCCCACGGTCACGCCGTTCAAGCTCACGACCACGTCATGAGGAGTATCGGCGACAACGCCCTGCAGGAAGACCTCGAGTTGAGCCGGATCAGCCGCCGTAGTAGCGACATCCTGAACCGCGAGCACCTGGTCCACCGGTGTAGTAGTAACCGGTGCTCCAAAGAAATTATTGCCGTCGGAAGTCAGCAGCGCGGCGAAGTACGTCGTGCGATCTTTCAGCTCCACCGCGTAGGGGAAGCTCTGCGGTTGCGCGCCGCCGCGGCCGACACCGGATATTGGGAGGATGCGCTTTCCAGAACCTCCATTCACATCCAGCCAGTAAACCCGCAGGTTCGATGAAACTGTGTCTATTCCCGTGCCGTAGAATTCGAGTTGCATGCCCGAACTGCTAACCTTTATCGGCTGTTCGACTCCTTCCGCGTAAAGGCGAGCGCCGCCTAATTGCGCGACGGTCAAGCCCGCCGCCGCCAGTTGCGCCTGCGTGATCTGGTACCAGCCCTCTTGCTGCACCTGGATCTTCATCCCAGGCTTCGCCGCCAGCGTGAACTGCGTCTGTTGTTGTTGGGCAGTAGACGGCGAGGGCACGAAGGCCTTCTCGGCGTTGCGGCGTCCTGCGAGGATAGGCGATCCATTGCTCGCGCCTGCCGCTCTGAGTTCCGTGACCATTCTGGCACGCGACACGACTTTTACATCACTCTGCGCCTGTACATACGAAGTGCCATGGAAGGTGCGGGTGCCATTCAGATCGACATCTTCAAGCCAATACACGCTGCCGGCAGATGCAGGTTGATGATCCACCCAGGCATAGGTCTTCGCCGAGTGAGCACTTGAAGCGTCACGCATCCTCAGCGCGGATCCGGCGATGAGCGCGGGGTTGAGGCGAATCCGCTCTCCGTTTTGTTCGCGGTAGACGTTGAATCCGAGGTTATGCGCCTCGCCGCCCGTTCTCCATTGCAATACAACGTCGCTGCCGCTGTAGCCAGCCTTGAACCACCGCAGTGTTACCTTGGTCGGCGACGCGATGGCGGTCGTCACGGATGACGAGTTGTTGCTGGTATTTGGATCGTTCTGATCGGCGGTTACAGACGCGGTGTTGGTAACCGTGTTCGGAGCCCCCGCTGCCGCAAGCAAGGTGACCGTAGCGAAACCGCCGTTGCTCATGGTGCCGAGCAGGCAAGTCACCGTGCCGCTCGCTTGCGAACAAGTGCCCGCCGTGGTGGAAACCGAAGCGTAGGTAACGCCCGAGGGCAACGGATCGGTAAGCGTCACGTTAGTAGCTGTGTTGGGCCCGCCGTTATTCACGGTGAGCGTATATGTCAGCGTGTCGCCCTGAGACACACTGCTCGGTGTGCCTGTCATGTTGACGCTTACATCGGCGCTACCGGTACCCGCGACCGTCGTGGTCGCTGTGATATTCGTGTTGTTGATGCTGGTGGGGTCTGCTGTGGCCGAGGTCGCCGAAGCTGCATCGGTGATGATAGTTCCGGCCGCCGTACCGGCGTTCACCTGCACGACTACCGTAAAGGTAGTGGAAGCAAGGCTAGCCAGCGTGGAGGTCTTCGTGCAAGTAAGGGTTAGCGGGGTTCCAGACGGCGCGGGGCAAGTCCAATTGGTGGTAACCCCGGATATCGTTACGCTCTGGAAGGTCGTGTTCGTGGGAATAACCTCGGTGAAAGTTACCGGGTTGGCGGCGCTATGGGGACCGTTGTTGGTCAACACCTGGGTGTAAGTTATAGGCTCGCCTGCGGCAATTGTCGTTACCGAGGGGGTGTTGGTGACAGCCAGATCAGCCTCGGTGTTGGCAGTTACAACCGTATTCGTTGCGGTGGCACTATTGTTGCCCGGGGTCGTTTCGAGGCACGCAGCCGTACCGCAACTGGCTACCGAAACAGTTTCGTTGATGATCGTTCCGTTCGCCACGCCAGCATTGACTTGCAGCACAGGCGAGAAGGTTACTGACGCGTTGGCAGCGAGGCTACTGCCGTTGTTGAGTGTGCACGGGAATGTGGTTGGGCCTACGGTTCCCACCGCTGGAGGCGTACAGGTCCAGTGGTTCGGCACCGTGATCGATTGGTAGTTGGTACCGGTCGGAATCTGTATGGTCACCGTATAGGTGACGCCGTTGGCGGTGTTGGCAGTGATTGCGTTAGGCCCGCTGTTGGTCAGTTGCTGCGTGTAGGTGATGTTGTTGCTAACTTGAACCGCCGGGGGCGTACTGGTGTTGGTTATCCCCAGATTGGCTGTCGCTCCAACCGTATTGGTTACCGTCGCAGTGTTGTTGGCCGAGTTCGTGTCGTTCTGTGTCGTAGCGATATTGGCTGTGTCAGTGATTACCGTCCCAGCGGTCACCGCCGCGCCCACGGTTACAGTCAAGGTAAAAGTAGCCGTTGCGTTCTCTGCCAGAGTGCCGGTAGTAAGGGTACAGGTCGTGGCGCACGTCCAGCCCGTCGGCCCTGTCAGTGAGACCTTTGTTGTGTTTGTCGGGGTGGGGACGGTAAGAGTCGCGTTGGTTACCGTTGCCGGGCCGTAGTTCGTAACCGTGAAGGTATACGCTATGTTTGTTCCCGCGACGATTGGGTTCGCCGGGTTGGCAATCGTGACCCCTAAATCAACCTGATTGGCTGCACCAATGGATATCGTACTGGTCGCGGAGTTATCCTGCGGGCTGGTCTCCATGCTGGTTGGGGTCGGAAAAGCCGAGATCGAGTCAGTGACAACCGTACCCCCGGCACCGGTAGCATTGAGGACGACTGTGAAAATCGCCGTGTTCCCGGGCGCCATGCTGGAGACGTTACAGGTGATCGTCGTTCCAGTGCTCCCGACGGCCGGAGTTGAGCAGCTCCAGCCGGCCGGAAGCGCCCCCATCGACGAGAAGGTCGAGTTGGCCGGGATCGTTTCCGTGAATACAACGTTCGGAGCGGCGCTCGGTCCATTGTTGACGACGGGTTGGGTGTAGGTGATCGTGCCGCCAGTCACAACCGGGCTGGGTGTTCCCGTGTTGGTTACGGTCAGGTTCACGCCCGTGTTTACCAGAGTAGTGACGGAAGCGGTGTTATTGGCCAGATTCGGATCATGCGTCGTCGCGGCTCCAACCGAGGCGGTTGCAGTGATGTTGGTTAAATTCGGGGTGTTCGCGTTGGTGTTGAACGCAACCGTGATATTCACCGGGGTGTTAACGGCCACGCTCGGGTTGGTACAGCTAATCGTCCCGGTCGCTCCCACCGCGGGCGTGGTACACGTCCAACCGGCAGGTGGAATCACATACTGGAAAGTCGAGTTCGCCGGGACTGCCTCGGTAAAGGTTATATCGCTAACGGCTGGGCCACCGTTGGTGATGGTGTGCACCAAGGTGATGTTATTGCCCGCATATACCGACGTGCCTGACGTGGCCGAGGTTGTGATCGAAAGGTCGGCGCTGCCGCTGGCCGATACGATATAGGTAAGGTCACTGGCGCTGTCATTGGCGGTGTTGACTTCGCCGCCGCCGGAGACTGTCGCCGTATTGGTGAGAGGCGACGTAGCATTCGATGCCACCGAGGCGGTCACCGTGATGGCCGGGTAACTGGCTCCCGGGCTTAAAGCATTGGCGTTCGTACACGTCACACTTTGCCCCGAGGGCGCCTGGCAGCTCCAGGTCGAACCTGACGCAGCGGTAGGCGTCAGACCAGTCGGCATCGTGTCGGTCACGCTCACCGTGCCACTGGTGGTGCCATACAGGCTGACGTTGCTCGCCACAAGAGTGTAGCTGCCGCTTTGCCCTTGGACGAAGGCGCCGCTGTGGGATTTGGCGATCGTGAGATCGGGAAGGCACTGCATGCCTCCCGGCGCGGCAGAAGACTGTCTGGCCGACGCGTTGGTAACGTAGATTCCCGGCGAGCCGATGGTGGATCCGTAGGGAACAGATGCCAGCGTTATGCCATTCGCGCCGCCATTCACATTGTAACTGGCCGCTGCCCCGGAGATCAGGACAACGCCGCCGCCACCGCCGCCGCCCGGTCCATGGCGGTTAATCAGTGCGAAAGCTTGCGTATCCCACGCATCCCCACCCCTGCCGCCGTAAGCATTGACGGTAAGCCCGCTTTCGCCTCCGCTGCTGGAGAGCACAATAATGCTGCCGCCAGCGCCACCTCCGCCGCCGGCATCATTTGCCGTGTTGTTAAATGCCGCAAGCCCGTTTGCGGTGATCGTGCCGGACCCGGTCAGGGCGCCAGTACGGATCATGACGATTCCACCGCCTGCAGCGCCGCCGCTGGCCTGAGTGGGCGAAGTGGCGCCGTTACTGTTATCGCTGCTGTTGTTGCGCGTGCCGCTGCCGCCACCGCCGCCCATCACGATACTGTTCATGCTGGCGGGAAATGCCGACCCGGCGAGTCCGCCTACGCCGAGGGTTGAGTTCCAACTGTCACCACCCGCACCGCCGCCGCCGCCGTTACCGCCGCCGCCGCCGCCTGAGTTTTCGTCGTTGCCGCCGGCAAAAGCTCCATTCGGATCACCATCGGTACCCCCGCCACCAGCCGTGCCGGGGGCACCGCGCGCCATGCCGCCATTCGAAAGGCCGCTGGCTGCCGATGGGTAATCGGTGCCTGTCCGCACCTCGCCGATCACGGTGATGTTAACGGTCGCTCCCGAACCAGTGCCAGTCACGGCCGTGGTGGTCAGCGCGGCGGCGCTTACGGAATATCCTGTGCCTGGGGAAATAACTACGAGGCCGGTCACAGCGTAGGCGCCACTCACGGACGTAACTATCACCTGTCCTCCGGAGCCCCCGGCCTCTGTAACCGAAAGCACGTCCCCAACGTGGTAACCGGCGCCACCACCGGCAATAGTCGTCACTCCCATGCCGCTGATGCCGGCCTGAACCCACATCGGAGTTCCGGCGATGCCCTCACCCTTGCCGCCGCCAGCCCCAGGAGTCGCCCCAACGTCGCTGCCATTAGTTTGGAGGACGTAAGTTGCTGGTGGCGACATGGAGACAAAATCCCCGTTGGTTGGGGTCGGGAGGATAGTGCCGTCGTTACCGGCCAGTTGCAGGCCGGCAGCTCCGCGGAAGCCAAAGCCATCGAGTGACACCGCGGCGCCGCCAAGGGTAAGGGTTCCTGCAACGTCCACCGCGAGGATGCCGCCGGCCGTACCATTCCACGGCAAGGCGGTCAGCGTGGAACTCAACGTAGCAGTCGAATATTGCGGAACGCGAACCACCTGGAACGTAGACTGTCCCTGGGTAGTAGTCGCAGCGCTGCTGGTGTAGCTGAACAACAGTCCGCCGCCCGGTCCGTCACCTTTAATCAGTATCGACCCTGGCCCCAGGAAAGTCCCGGTAATCGTGCCAGCAGTGACATACTCATAGTTGCCGGTATTGTTCAGATTCGTATAGCCTGCGCCACTGGCGCCATTGCCATAGCTCGAACTATTGCTGGCGTTAATGCTGGCGCCCTGCATCTGGATAACCAGAAGTATGTCACCGGTTGCAATGCCCCCGCCGCCACCGCTAGTAGCAGCGAGGACTGGAATGGAGGTGGCGCCAGCGGGTGCGGTTCCGTTTCCTGGATAATACGTGTTGATTACGCCCGTCAGGGTACCACTATTCGTAGGGGCAGTTGAGCCGGCGCAGGAGATGGCTACGGCATTAGCAATTGCTGTCGCGGAATTGTTCAAGGTGTTGTAGTCAGGCTGGGTCGCCGTGACCGAGGCGGTGTTGGTATAACTGCCGCTCGCGCTTGGCGTGGCCGTGACAACGACTTGAACACTGGCGTTCGTAGCCAGATTGCCGATGGCACACGTGTAAGTTGGGTACGTGCCACTGCAACTAGTTTGGCTGGATGAAAACTGCACATTGGTTAAGCCAGTCGCCAGCGTATCGGTGAGCGTCACATTCGTTGCCGGAGTGGGCCCGTAGTTGGTGACGGTGAGGTTGTAAGTCAGAGTCGTGGAATTCACAACATACTGTGCCGAGGTGCTGGTAACCGAAACTCCAATGTCCGACTGAACCGGTTTGACCGAAATTCCCGCTACGGACCAGGTGGAGGCTGCGAAAGTTTCGGCCATCGGAACACTCGTGGTCCCGGCGTGCGTGGCGCTGCTCCCCGATACGTCCGTCGCGTTGGCGCCTGATTTAGCGTTCCACTCCATGGTGTCCGGGACCACATTGTGACCGGTTGTGTATCCGGTGATGGTCACGGTGCCAGCAACGGCAAGGACATCCATTGCGTACTCGTTGATTCCGCTGGGAATGTCGAGCTGGGAATAGGTGCTCGTCGCGCCGCCATCGGCGGACACAAAGGTCCGCAAGGGCTGATACTGATCGACGCCGGTGAAGGTGTTGGCGCCCACGACCGCACCGACGGTTCCGGTTCCGCCAGGCAGGAAAAAGCTCGTAACGATGCTGTTGCCGGTTCCTGTCGCTGGTCCAACCAGGCTCCAGATCTCCACCCGCCGGGTATTGCCGGCATCATTGTGTGCGCCAACAAGCGTCAAGGGAGTTCCATTGTAGGTAATGCCGCTGACATTGGCGCCGGTATTGCCGGAGATGTTGAGCGAAACGCCGACCAACAGCAGGGTATTCGTGCCTGAGGTCGTGTGGGTGAAGGTCAAGCTGGGCGCGGCGCCGGTCAGAGATGCTGTGCCACTGCTGGCCGCGTCGAAAGCAACCTGTCCCAACGCCGGCAGGGCTAGAGCGAGTGAGAACAGCACAACCAGCAGTTTGCCAAGACGGGAGATGCCGCGCGCAAACAGACGATTTTCCAATTTTGACGGCACGCCAACCACGCGGCTGGCAAGACCTGCAAACGCACGCCGTACACGGTAGCGTCGCCCTGGTGCTGCGCCGAGCTTCACGACGCGCGTTACTCCATCCGCACTCTCTTCCTTGGCGATGACTTTCCCCAGGATCTGCTCGGGGCGGACAATGCCATCGCTCTCCAATGCTGCGTCTCCCTGCGTCACAAAGGCTTCCGGCCCTGCCTTAAGCAGGCGATGTGCCCGGAAGTGTGCGCCATCGGAAAACAACACGATGTCGCCTTTACGCAGCGTTTCCACGGCGACAGGTTGCACATGCACGGTTTCTCCGTCCCAGATCGACGGGGCCATGCTTCTGCCCCGGGCCTGGAAACGGAATCCCATTCCGCCCGCAAGTAATTCCTTGCTTAACGATCCAAAAAGCGCCGATTGTGATCTCTCTTCAGTCATCGAAGTTGAGAACTTTCTCGACTGCGCTCGGCTCAGGGAGGAAACGATAGCGGTAGCAAGGGATCGAGTCGGCCAGTTCGTTTAAATACGCCAGGGTGGCTTCCAAATAGTCGTTGTTATAAAAGGGGACAAAACAGCGAGCAAGAATTTCGGCAACGGCGCGGCTCTTGGAAAGAAGGGAAATCTCGTTTTCCGGGCCGTGCTCGATGACGAAAATCCTGCTGATGATGGCCTTTTCCGGCAACGCTAAGGCGGCTTCTCCGTGCCAGGGTGTGCCATACATCCAAATTTGACCGCCGTTGTGGCGCAGGATGATTCGGTCGTCGCTCAGGACGGTTACAGCGCGCAGTGATTTCCAAAGAAGCGTCGTAGTGCTCTTGCCCGCCGTCGAGTGCCCAAGGAAGAGGAATCCGCCGCGCTCGGCATCCACCAGTCCGCAAGCGTGAACCTCAATTCCCTTTTCGCACGCCAGGCGGTGCGTGATCAGCAATTCGTCGAGCGGGAATTCAAGAGGGTACAGGCAACTATCGTCGGGAAAACATTGGCGGCTCACGAGTATGGATGCGCGACTGAATTGCCGGTTCACACGGAGTCGTTTGTACGGGTCAGCGCCAAAGAGCGGGGTCGTGAAGTCGAAAGCGAATCCGTCGCCATCTTCATGAACCGTCCAGAGTCCACCCGAATTGAAGCGCATTTTGGTCGCAAGCGGGTGCAGTTGCGGAACTCGCTCCACCGTGATTTCGATATCACACGACGACGAAGGAACCCGGAATAACGACATTTCCTGATCGAGACAAATGTCTTCGGTGGAAGCACCGCTCAGGCCAACGGAGATCTCGCCAATCGACACACTGGTGCGATAGCGTGGCAGACCAAGCGGGCCCACTGTCATCGGCAAAACCTCGTGTTGGCACTGAAACGTCATAATCTCAACAACCCGCAAAGCAACTTCACTAGGATTTTCAGGAGCCCATCGGTTTGCACTGCAATACAAAACACGGACTGCTCACTGGGCCGGAAGAATGAGTGCTCTTGCAAACTCCGAGGACTGCTTCCTCCGGACGCAAACTGATGGCGACAAGTGTTGGGGGTTCGTAGGGCTTTCTCCGAACGCCTTCCATCTCCGATTTGCCTGCGTCGTTCTGCATCTCCGTCCCTATGCGCGACACGTCTCACAAGCCGCGCAACCGGAATCCCCCGTAAAGCTATTCACTACCGGTAAGATTGCTTGCGAACCTGTCCAACTATTCACATCAATTTCTCCGCGGGCAATTCGCTGGGCCGACTCGTTCAGTCTTGCGTATCCTCGGCCCCCAGCACAGTATTCGCATTCCCCGTGTTCAGGAACACCCGCACCCAGCGCAATCGCCCTCATGTGCGCCACTTCACAAAAAAAATCGACCGGCGATTCGGCGTCACCGTTCTCCAACTCGCCATTGACGGGACACATGCCGCATAGCGACTGAATGCGGCAATTCGTGCACTTCGTCGGCCGCGTCCGTTTCTTCGTCCGAATGCGGAACAAGGACTCTTCCCATGCCTGTTTCACACCGGCCTGCCGAATATCGACCGTCTCCTGCTGCGCGAGCGCACAAATGCTCATGTTGCCGTAGGGGTCGACGGCGAAGGAACTCATGCCTCCGCCGCAGAAATACATGTTGTCGTTATAGGCGAGCGGAGGAGGCTGTTGCCGGTCCCTTTGCGCCAGCGTGCGATACTCGGCCGCCACCTTCGGCATGCTCATATCGAGCGCGACTATCTCCTCCGGAGAGAGCCGCACCGCGAGCGGGCCTTGCGAGCAATCAATGCGCGCGTTGATCAGCGAATCGAACTTGAATTCGGTGTGCAGCTCTTCTTCGGCGAAGCGTTTCATCGCCCACACTTCGTGCTTGTTGACGGTGGTCGACACGGTCTTCAACTTCAGCGGAAGCCGGCGTTCTCGCAACAACTCGATCGCCCGCATGCAGCGGGCATAGGAGCCGGGAACGGACGTCAACGCCTCATACGTTTTTTGGCTGCGCCCATACAGGGTGATCTCAATGGCGAATGGCGGCCACTCCGCGAGGTGGTCGGCCACAGCCTCGTCGATCAGCACGCCATTGGTAAACAGGGTGATAAGGAAGCCCTTTTTCTTCGCGTAGGTGTAGATCTCGAGGAAATCCTTGCGCGCGAAAATCTCGCCGCCCGTATACAGCAGCCAGAAGCAACCCAACTCCGCCAAGTCATCCAAGAGGTGGAAGTGCTCGTCTTTGCTCAACTCGCTGGAGCGAGCTCGCTGGTCTCCAAGGGCGAGATTGTTGTAGCATTGCAGGCAATGCAGCGGACAACGGCGCGTCACCTCGACGGACACTTCGAGCGGCGCACGCTCACCGCCGAAGCGTTCGTGGATGGAACGGCTAAACTGACTGTAAGTAGTCGAGTCCACTGCTTGCCCTTCCGCGCGCCAAGCGCAAGATACGATCAATCTCCAAATCGGTTCTGATCTGATCCTGGAGCGGCAGCCTCATTGCCGTCTACGCTCAACACCGTGACCAGCCCGGCCACGCGCATCTCATTCAGGAACAGTAGGACGTCTGCGCGGGCATCCGACCCGCTGACTTCGTACTCCTGTTCAATCAGGCGCGCCAGCTCTTCCACATCTTTTGGGCGATCCAATGCCGCCCAAATCGTTGTTCCCGCCGGGTTAAAGGTATAGATCGAAGCCAGATCGCCTACCCCTCCCCGCACCGGCACGACAAGCGTCTCACCGGCAATCAAACGCGATACCACCACGTCTGAACGCATATATCGATCTGTCGACGATGTAGAAGATGTAACCATCACGTCATTACCGGTCCGTCACGCTCCCTGGTGGTGGTAACGGGTGCCAAGAAAGAACCGAACCAACCCGGAATAGCATTACCCTGCCGACGATATGAGATCGCGACTAATCTCAATCGCATAAGAGACTTATATCGTCCTTAAAGCTCAATCAACAAGATTACGGTCGTAACCAGAGAGGTACACCGATGCGTAATGCGGACGGCCATGATTAGTTAACACAAAAACCCAAAATCTGAGGTCTTGCCCTTAGAGACAGTCAATCGTGTCCACTACGTCGCCGTTTTCATTGGATCGCCGGCACGGAAACCTCGATTGAAAGCACACGAAGCTGTTCGCATCGGTCGGGTCCAGGGTGTCGCGGTGGCCACACCGAAGTTCAGTTATCGTCCACGTTGGCTTCGCGAACGTGGGACAAAAAGGTCATTCCGATCAACAGTAGTGGACCTTCGAAAGAGCGATCATTGAAGGCAGTGGTTACCTCGGTGCTGCGCAAGCCAATTGACACTGATCCGGCGCTCAGTTACATTTCGTGCAACTCACGCTCACGCGCGTTGCGATGGCGCGAAGAAAATCGCGCGGCAAGTTTCGTGGCGCATCGGCGCGCTCTCGCCGTACGCTTCGCGATCTTGATCGAAAAGATGAGGTATGGGATGAAAAGACTGGTGGCGCTGGTCTTCGGGATAGGTATCCTGGCTTGCGGCCTGGCGTTTGCACAAACCGCTATCGACGACCTGCGAACCCGCGCTGAACGCGGCGATGCAGAAGCGCAGAACTTGCTGGGGCTCAGGTATGTGCTCGGAGACGGCATCCAGCAGGATAAGGCAGCCGCACACCACTGGTTTGAGTTGTCGGCCAAGCAGGGTTATGCAAAGGGCCAGTACAATTTCGCCGTAATGCTGGGATCTGGACTTGGAGGGGAGAAGGACCACAAGAAATCCGTAAAGTGGTACCGCAAGGCGGCAGGCCAGGGATTAAACGCGGCCGACTACAATCTCACCGACGATGGCTTCATGTTCTCGAACGGGCAGGACGGCAGTCAACAGAAGCGTCAGGAGCGTCGCGAACGTCACGAACAATAACCAGCTCATGATTCTGTGCGTCGCGCGCGCTTCGGCTGGCGCGGCATCCCCACAAAGCTGAGGTCAACATTCATTCCGGCAGGACGCCTTCAGGCGGTGGCTTGCTTGGAAACCGTGCAATTGCCAAGCACGATGTGATCCATGCGGGTCCGCAAGAAGCAATCCAGAGCCTCGGCGGGCGTCAGAACGATCGGCTCATTTTCGTTAAAGGACGTGTTTAAAATCACCGGCACTCCCGTTATGCGCTCGAATGCCTTGATCAGCTTGTGATAGCGCGGATTGGAGCGCTCGCTTACCGTCTGCAAGCGTCCGGAGCCGTCCACGTGCGTCACGGCGGGAATAACCGTACGCTTCTCGGGGCGCACCGGATAGACCTGCACCATGAACGGGTCTGGGCAACCGTCCACGAAATACTCATTTAACGCTTCTTCCAGAATCGACGGTGCAAAGGGACGAAACTTCTCGCGGAACTTGATCTTGGTGTTGATGATCTCGCGCATATCTGCACGGCGTGGATCGGCAACGATACTGCGGTTGCCCAGTGCGCGCGCACCCCATTCCATTCGCCCCTGGTACCAGCCGACTACATGGCCTTCCGAAATGCGCTCGGCCGTCCAGCGACAGAGCTCATCTTCGGAGGCTACCATCTGCGCGCAACAATGCTGCGCCTGAAGGTCAGACTGGCGGGCCGCCAGAGCCTGTTGAATCGCGCCATCCTCGAAACTCGGACCCCAGTAACCATGCTCCATTTCAAACGCGCGCGGATTTCCGAGCACCTGGTTCCAAACGTAGTATGCCGCACCGAGCGAAGTGCCGTTGTCACCTGCGGCAGGCTGGATATAGACATTGCGGAAAGGCGTGCGCTCGCGGACTTTACCGTTGGCCACGCTGTTCATGGAACAGCCGCCAGCCAGGCAGAGGTTTTCCAGGCGAGTGCGTTGGTACAACCGATTCAAGACGTGGAAGACGGCCTCTTCATGCACAACCTGGAGCGACGCGGCGATGGCTTCATGCCGGGGCTCCAGCGGCTCGCCATGCTTGCGGGCGGGGCCGAGCAACTGCTCCAACTTGGGCGAGTATACGGTACCGAGAACCGGTTCGCCGTCGTCCCAGGTCATTGGAACAGCATCGTTGTGGTGGCAGAAATACGACAGATCCAGTTCAAAAAGGCCGCCGGGGAATAAACGCACCAGGCGGCGGAGCGGCTCGACGTATTCGGGCCGGCCATAGGGCGCAAGGCCCATCACTTTGAACTCGTCGCCGTACTTCATGAATCCCAGGTACTGCGTGATCGCCAGGTACAGCAGTCCCAGTGAGTGCGGGAAATATACCTTCTCGATCAACTCCAGGCGTGAGCCCCTGCCGACGGCTAACGAGGTGCTGACAAAATCGCCGAAGCCGTCAATCGCGCAGACTGCGGCTTCATCAAACGGCGACACGAAATAACTGCTCCCCAGATGGGCAGGATGGTGCTCGACCCAGTGCATGCGGCGCTGCACGCGGCTGCGCTCAAGCCCCAGCGTATCGGCAATGCGCGCCGGCAGCTCTTGCAGGCGCACCGAGTTTTTCACGCGATCTTTGACCAGGGACAGCTTCGGCCCCTTGCAAAGCGTAAACAGAGCTTTTCGCAAGAGGTTTGCCTTGGGGTTGCGCGACACGGCAAAATAATCAATCTCGGAAGGATTGATCCCCGCCATCGCCACACACGCCAGGATTGAATCGCGAGGAAAACCGGCCCAATGCTTGACGCGGCGAAAACGCTCTTCTTCCACCGCGGCCAGCAGTTCGCCATTGCGGATCAGCGCCGCCGACACATCGCCGTGGTACGCGTTGATTCCAAGAACAATCATGGCTTCAGAATTCGCTTGCAACCCGCGTTAACCGCGGGTCTGGCTCGAGACGGCCGCCTAGATGCCGCTCTGCCCAGTGGCCGAGCACGACCATCTGCCAGAGTCGGGCCCAGGACAAGCGGCGGGCATCGAAATCTGCTTGCATGCGGGAAAGATCAACTTGCGGCAGCAGGTTCGCTTCTTGTAGTTTGAGGACACCCTCACGAACGAAGCCGTGCAGCGGTCCGTGCATCCACGCATCCATTGGCAGTTCGAAACCCTGCTTGCGGCGAGCGTAGGTCGTCACAGGCAGCAGGTCGCGCGTGGCCTGTTGCAAAACTTCCTTATGCCTGCGCACGACTCCGGCGCGTAAACAGTACTCAACCAGTTCGGAGTCGAGGAATGGAACGCGCATCTCAACCGAATGCGCCATGCTCATCGTGTCGGCGTCGCGCAACAGAACGTTGCGCATGTAGTGACCGAGTTCCAGCCAACTGACCGCGGTCGGGAGCGAAACTTCTCCCGCCAGACTGGCGAGCGTTTCCTCCTGCCATCGGCCGGATATGCCCATGGCATGCAATTCTTTCAGCGACCAGAAAGAGCGCAAGCTGAGATACCTGTCGCGGAATGAGGCGCCTGCGCTCGTCAGCTCCACGCTTCGCTTACCACCCGGCGCAAATTCACGGAAGAAACCGGGGATGCATCCGAGCAAGGGAGACCACCGATGCAAGAGCGGCAGCATTTGGAAGCTGCGGTATCCGCCGAACAATTCGTCGCCACCCAGGCCGGAGAGCACCACCTTGGTACCGCTATCCGCCACGGCCTTGGCGACAATGTAGGTATTCACGCCGTCAGCGCTGGGCAGATCCATGGCGGCAACCGCCGCCGGCACCGATGCGATCACTTCCTCGTCCGAAAGTCTCACCTCGTGGTGCTCGGTGGCGTAGCGCTTCGCAACCGCCCTGGCGAATTCCGATTCATCCAGGCTGTGCCCCGCAAACCCGACGGTAAAAGTGCGTATGGGACGGCTGGATTGCTGCGCCGCCAAGGCCGTAATGATCGAAGAATCGATGCCGCCGCTGAGGAGCGAAGCTACGGGCACATCCGAGAGCAGATGCTCGCGGACGGCACGTTCCAAGTGCCGGCGTATGACAACATCAGGAGTCAAGTGGTCATGATCTTCCCCGAGAGTGTCAGGGTGCCAGAATCGCTTTGTTTCGACCACTTCGCCGGCGCGAATCTCCATCCAGCAGCCGGCCGGAAGCGACTCGATATCTTCAAACATCGTGTAAGGCTCGGAGACCGAACCAAAACGGATGAAATGAGCGAGCCCGATCGGATCGCATGTCGGCCGAACGCATCCGGAACCGAGAATCGCACGCACCTCGGATGCGAAGATCACCCCAAGCGATCCCCGCCAGAAGTAGAACGGCTTGATGCCAAGGCGATCGCGCGCACACCAAAGGACGTTGCGCGCAGCGTCGAAAATGGCTACGCCAAACATGCCGTGAAGCCGATGAACACACTCGGCGCCCCAAACGGCGTAAGCGCGCAGGACAGTTTCGGTATCGCTGCTGGAGTTCCACTGATCGACATGACCGGCCAATGCCTGCCGTATCTCGAGGTGGTTGTAGATTTCGCCGTTTAATACGATGTAGTTGCCGGTGGCGCTATCGTACATCGGCTGGCTGCCCGCGGGGCTGAGATCGAGAATGGCAAGCCGGGTATTCGCAATCCAGGCGTGTCCACCTGTGGCGGCGTTGGCGTGAACACAGGCGCTGCCCTGACTATCAGGTCCACGATGGCGGAGGCACTCCATCATCCGTGCCACCGCACCTCCGAACTTATCCGGAGCGTTTCCTGGTTTCAGGCTGATGCCGGCTATCCCGCACATCCCGACACCCCCAGACTCTCAAGACCGAGAGCACGATGCAGGCGAAGCCCAAAACTCTCCTGCGTAAAATGTTCCAGAAATCTCTGATAGCCGGCGACGCCCATCCTCTGCGCTCGATCAGGGTGTTGTATCAGTTGCAAGATCGCCCCCAGCAATTCATACGGCGATGAGGGATCCACGACCAAACCCGTGACGCCATCCTGCACCACTTCGGCGGCGGCGCCGGCGCCCGCGATACATGCTTTGCTGGCCCGCATGGCCTCCAAAAAAACCAGGCCAAAGCCTTCGCCGCTGCTGGGCATCATGTAAAAAGAACAGCCCTCATAGAGTCTCTGCAGCTTCTGATCGTCAACCAACCCCAATAATTTGACATGCTCCGCAAGTCCGGCTGTTTTTACCGCTTGCTCCAGCCGGGGACGCTCATCGCCATCGCCAACCACAAACAACCGGAAGCCGGGGGCATGCCGCAAAACCTCGGGCCACAAATCGATCAGGGAATCATGGCCCTTATAGCGTGATTCCCGGGACATGCGGCTGACAATCAGCGCATACGGGCCTTCCGACAACAGACTGTCCCCGCTCGCCTCCGGGACCGTAGGTATTCCGAGATGGCAGATCGAAATCTCCAGTTGCGCATGCTGCGGGTTAATCTGCTTGAACCGCTCCGCCGTATAGTGGGAATTCGCAAGGACAAACGACGCGCGGCGAAAGCCGGCGTCTTGCAAGCGCGTCAGCGGTTTCCAGGCTTCGATTCCGTGCAGAAATATGCCGAGCCTGACGCCCCGCATGGCCATGGGTAGCGCCACCGGCAGCAGGTGTAGATGGAGAACCAGCAGCAGGTCGTACCGGCCATTCGTGCGTAGTGCCGCACCCCAACCCCATTTCGTCAGTTCCAGTTTGCTGCCGCCGGCCGTCGCGCAGCAAAGACCAGGCCCGGACTGTTCCGGGGTGAACGACTGGTCCGCAAGGGTCCATACGGCGATCCGGTCAAATTGGCGGGATTGCCTGAACACAGCCAGCGCGGTCCGCGATACCAGGGAAATACCGTCATGGCCGTTCACCTTGGGAGTGAGCAGCAAAAGGCTGCCGGAATTAATTCGACTCATGGGCTGAGTGCGCCTGCGATTGATTGTGAATAGTACTTTACCATCTTCAGAGCTGCTACGTCCCAGGAGTAATTCGAGCGGACTAACTGCTGAGCTTTCTTCCCCATCGTCGCGGCGAGAATGGGATCGGAGAGAATGTCCAGCAACGCTTTCGCCATAGCTTGCGCTTCTTGTTCCACCCAGAAACCGCAGCCCGCGCTCTCAACCTCCTGCCACGGACAGGTACGGGTCACGACGACGGGTGTTCCAGCCGCTAGCGCCTCGAGCACGCTCATGCCGAAGCTTTCGGAATTCGAACACAAGACCAGCACATTAGCGTCGGAAAGCAGTTCCCGTTTTTGCGCATCATTCAATTCGCCAAGCCAGTGGACGTCAGATGCGATTCCGCGCAACAGGCCCTCGAGTGATTGCCGCTGGCCGGTTTCATCCGGTCCGGCGATGACCAAGTGAGCGGGAATATGCTCATGAACTTGGCGGAACGCCTCTGCGAGTAAATCCAGACGCTTGATGGGATGGATTCGCCCCAGCCAGGCAACGATGGGAACATCCGGGCGGACACCGATACGCTTGCGCAGAATTCCAGCGAAGTCTTCCCTGTTCAGCACGCCATCAACCGCGTTGGGAACCAGAACGCTCCGCACCCCGAGCGCGAGCCGGTCCAGCGTTTCGTATTCCGTGGCAGCCGTGGCATGCAGAAAAGCCGCTCTTCCAAGATTGCGCCTCTCCAGCAGAGGAAAAGCAACGGCTTTCCGCCAGCGCCGGTGCCGCATCGCACTGGCCTCGAGCATGCCGCGGGGAGAAATCACATACGGTACGCCAGCCTTGACGCTCTCGCGGACGGCCGTCCACTCTACCCAGTTCCAGATGGTGTGGATGTGAACCAGATCGACGCCGGCAATAGCTTTCCGCAAGGCTTCCCGCATGCTGGGTGCGCGGAAGAACTTGCTGCCAAGTTCGCGGGGAAAATACCACACGGGCACGCCTTCGTAGTTCCTGGGTGCCTGCACCGCCGCCGGCAGATCCGGACCGGAGCCGTTCGCGGTTGTCGTGAATACTTCAACGTCAACGCCAGTGGCCGTAAGCGCCTTGCACATGCCAAGAATGCTCCGCGGCGGGCCTCCGTAGGCGAAGGCCGGGGCGAAGTAGGGCGTAACGTGAAGAATGCGCATGGATCTCGAACTTATACCAGAGGCGGAGCCGGCATGGACCTGAAAGCTGGAACCGCTGCCTGGCGCCGCTCTCTTTTCATCACCGGCATAAGTACGACCATCGTAAGTGCGATGGCTTGCACCAGGCCGGAAATGTACTGAGCCATCTGGCTCTCGATGGCGAGAAAGTTAGGGAGAAGTGCAACACCGATGGCATTCAGCAGAATGCCCGAGTTGATGCTCAGAAAGCTGTAGCGAAACCAATCGAGCAACATTCCCACCAGGAACATGATCATCAGGGGCCCCCACCATCCGAAGCTGATGTAGCTTTCGGTCAGTGTTCCGACCGCCATTGAAACGTGTGAAAGCCCTTCGTTTTCAGTGAGCCCGTAACTCACCTGATACCATCGGTTGGCCTCATTCATGCTGGGTTTATCGGGCCAAACAAAGCGCGGAACAAAAGTTATCCCCAGGTAAGAGTACAGATGCCCGTACTGAAACGGCACCACTGTCGGCGTCAACTCCATTACATTGGCAGTCTGTTCCAGCAGCGAAACACGCTTCAGCACCTGTTCGCCGAGTTTCGTAACGACCTCCGGGTTTGACCACGCACCCGACCACAGGCGGAAGGCTTCACTCGCCCAATCGGAAACTTTTGTCACCATGCCGGCATTGGAGTCGCCCATCCAGTATTTTTTTCGAAACGATTGCTTGGCGGGCTGAAAGAAAATGATAAATATCAGCACAGCCGCAACTGCGAGCTTCGGAAATTTCCGTCGCTCGTAAATGTAGACCGCAAGGCATACGATTCCGAAACCAACAAAAGACCCGAGCCAGCCGGAGGACATCCCGACGAAGAACCGCACGCCGACGAACAAGACCAGAAACAGCTTGTCCGCATTCTCGACTGTGCCGCCAAGGTATCTTCGAAACAGCAGCGCAAATGCGGCAGTTGGCACGACGCTCTGGAAGATCACCATGATCTGACGGCCGCCTTCTCCAATCGTATACAGCCCCTGGGACGTCATGGCTGTGCCCACAACCAGGACGATACGCAGATAGTTCCACACGTAGGATTGCGAAGAAACTTCAATCCGGGTGCGAAGCCCGAGCTTGCGCCCCACCCCGACCTCCATGCCGGCCCACAACGACACCACGCCCAGCAGCACCAGAGTCATTGGCTGTTGCAGCGACTCGGCGGAAAATACCCGGGTGCCGACAAAGGTCTGCATCGAGCGCTCGCCCCAGAACAGCGGCAGAGCGTAGGAAACAAAATACATGCCGCCGACCATGGGGAACAAAGGGAAATCGTGTTTGTCGCTATCCTGCCAGCGACAATACGCGAACCACGGGATTGCGAACAGTGCGAAGGCCGTCGCCACTGAGAACGGCGACACCTCATGCGCGGCAAGCGCCCAAAGCGTACTTGTAACCACCACCGAAGGCAGCAGCACCCGAACCGAGATGGAGACTTTTTGTTGCGCTAGGTTCACGGCTGTGCTCCCGTTTGCAACGCAGCAAGAGCTGCCACCACGCCATCGACCGCAGTCTGTACCGAGCAGCCATGCATCAACTGCCGGCAGCGAATTCCCATCTGCTGCAGCAGCTTTTCGTCGCCTGCAAACGCCACCATCAATTTGGCCAGCGCATCCACATCGCCCAAAGGAAATACGGCGCCGGTCTGGCCGGACTGCACGAGGTCGGGACCGCACCCCACCTGGTCGCTGACGATGCACGGCCTCCCACAACACATCGCCTCATTTACTACCAGTCCCCAAGTCTCCCCCCCATCGGAAGGAAGCACCAACATATCGGCGGCGATGTAGGCCTTAGCGATCTCTGACTGGTTCAGAAATCCGGTAAATCTGACAGGTACGCGGCCTGAACTGACCAACGTTTCGCACTCAGAGCGCAGTGGCCCGTCTCCGACGACGAGGCCCTCGATTGCCGCACCGGAGTTCGCGGCGCGCTGGAGCGCGCAGATAAAGTCCCGAACTCGCTTTTTCGCAATCAACTTCCCGGCGAAGACATACACCGTGCTTCTCTCACCCAGTCCCCATTGGCGCCTGAGTTCGAGGCGCAGGGGCTGAAGCCGCGCCGCCTCGGCACACAACCTGCTCTCATTCACAACATGGGGGACGACGAACACCCGGTCGGGACGGGCGCCGTAATGTATATAGTACTCTCGAGACCAGATTCCGACGGCAAGACAGGCGTCAAAACGCGGGATAAACGCACGGTACGGCAGCGCCTTAAGCACCTTTTTCAGACTGCTCCGGGCAGTGCGGAGATGCGAATCGCTACGCACCATCACCTTCGTCTTGCTGCGCCAGCAAGCCACGATGGCCTGCCATGAACTCTTGTGATTCCAGCCGTTGACGAGTACAGCGTCATAGCCTCCCCGGCGAATCACCTCCGCCACCTCGGGTGTGTCAATTCCACTGAACGTCGCGACCGAGGGCCTGCGCGCCACGTTGCGCAGGAAGGCGTATGGATAGCCTTCCAGCAATGGCACGTCCCACTTGAACTCTACGCCAAACCCCGCACCTGCCTGATCTGTCGCCGTGGCATTGTGGCCGAAGAAAACATGAAGATCCAGCCGGGGATCGGCAGCCATCGCGCGGAACCAGGGTGACTGGTATTGGATTGGGTGGGTAGCGACGACGGCCAGCTTGTACGGCCTTTGTGCGTTTTCGTCGGACATTTTAGGTGCTCAGGCTAGTTTACCTGTCCGGGCAAAAAAATCGCACTCAAATACGGCGTACAATCTGGATCGTCTGGAATGGTTATAGTCGCCTGGCTCAGCGTGCAGAGTGCCTTAGCTGTCCATGCAAAAAAAACGCACCCAAGTGGTGCGTACGACTTCAGGGGAATAAAGCCGCTTGTAACGCTCCCGGGCGTTGATTCCACAGCGATCGCGAAAACCAGGATCGGCAAGAAAGCGCTCGATCGCATCCGCAAGGCACCGCGAACTCTCTTCTTCGCATACGATCCCTGTCTCTTCGTTCACCACAATTTCCTGCAAAGACCCGCTTCGATAGCACACAACAGGAACTCCGCGTGACATAGCTTCCAGCACCCCGCGGCCATAAGACTCCCAGGTGCACGACGGCGGGCTGGGGTGAACATACAAATACGCCGAATCGAGATACTCGAGCACGTTGGACTGGTAACCGAGAACCCTAATGTCGCAGGCCGCAGGGCACTGACGCAGCAGTTCCTCAAAACGCGCCTGGTACTCCGGCTGTACCGCGCCAACGATGTTCAAGCAAGCCGAACCCGGATGCAGCGCCTGGAAGGCATCGAGCAGTAGTTCGATACCTTTATGCGGCGAGACTTGGCCAACAAAAAAAATCTCGCGTTTGGCGGTCGCGCTTGCGTCGGATGCCCCGCCGTTGTCAGCACGCGGTAAATCCAGAAGTTGGGGTGTAATCAAATTACGCTTGCGCAGGACGAACGAGTTGGTGCGAACCGCGGTTTCGTAGGCCACACGGGTATTGTGGACGAAGTCGGTTACCAGCAACGTCCACAGCCATAGAGTCATGGAGCGCTGGTGCGGAAGATCGTGAAAATGATAAATCACGCGCCGTCTCCTCATCCGCATATACAGCGCCGCCAGCACGCAATGGAATGCCCCCAGCAAGCTCGGCACGTAGAGCGCGTCTTTCCCGAACGCGGCCCTCAGCAAACAGAGATTTCCCCGGACGACTGACACGCAGAGCCGCCAGGCGTCGCCTAGGCTGTGAGGCTTGCCGATGCGTGGCCACTCACGCTTGTCCGGCAGAAACGAATGGGGTAGGCGCCTGGCTTCGATTTCCTGCAAAATTGGCAACTGTTGCCGGAAGGCCGTATAGGTCAGGACAAAATGCGAATCGACCTCCGGCCGGAGCTTATCGAACAACTCGATCACCGAGCGCTCCATTCCATACAGGAATGGCGAGCCGAGCAGCACCACAACTTTTGTCTTCGGGGGACGTACTGCGGGCTCCAGGCCAGGATGCGACATTAATTCCTCCAGGAACGAGCAATCGGCTTCACCGGCTGCCTGCATCTTCGCCCGATCCGTATTCCTCGGCGGTCGCCGGACTGCCGGGAAACTGTACGATCCGGTCGTGCGGTGGCTTGCCATCACAGCCGCTCTAGTGCGAGATGCAGGTCCGTGTACTACAATAAGGTACTCTAGTCGATTATCCCTTCGTTCATGCTTATATATCGCATTCAAAACAGATTGCGACAGCTGCAACTGCGGGGTTTAGGGAAACGTACCGGCAGAGTCGTTTCCGTCAGTGCCTCTCGAGCCTCGCAGATCATGCAGAACTACCCAGGGGTGACGTGTCAAACCCTGGTGGAGTCCGATGGTCTATCGAAGCTCCAACCGGCGCACCTGCCCGGAGACGCATCTGAAACTCTGCAACCCTTCCAAATCGAATGTGAAAGCGTTCTCCTTGACATCATCAACCCCGGTTTTTCCTTCCGAAGTCACGTGCTGCTCGACCCCGACCTGAACGTGGTCTTCGTCGATACACTTCCGGAGGAGGCGATATTGGCGTTTCGCCGCTATGTTCCAAGGAACTGCCGGCGATTAACGGGCACCATCGCGTATCTCTCTAACACGTGGATTGATAACTACTATCACTGGATGCAGCTCACGCTGCCACTCCTCAGGTTTTATCGGGAACTGGCGCCTCACACGGGAATTGACTACTACTACGTTGGTGAGTCTCGTACCTCTCGATTGCAGGAAGAGACGCTGGCTCAACTGGGAATCCGCAAGAGCCAGATCGTACGTGAGCCGTGCCGTGCCGACCGTCTGTTAACCGCAATTTACCTGCATCGGCCGCAGCACAGTGAAATGCGCTATCGCGATGTGTGGGGTCATCGTTTTGTGCGGTCGATCTTTCCACGCAAAGATTGTCCCGACTCGCCCAAACGCATACATATAGAGCGCGGCAACGTTCCCATGCGACGCTTGGCCAATGAGAAAGAAGTGATCGCCTATCTACGGCAGTTGGAGTTCGTCTCGCTCAGGATGGATGGAATGACGGTTGCGTCACAAGCGCGCCTGTTCGCGAACGCTACAGCGATCATAGGGGTGCACGGAGCCGCCCTGACGAATCTGCTGTTTGCGCAACCGGGCACAAAGGTCATCGAACTATTCCCTCCTTCTGCCCAGGAACCAGGTATGTTTACGGCCGCCACCCACTCCGATCTCGACTACTACTACCTGCTGGGTGAGCCGGGGAATCAGGATCGTAAGTTCGATGTCAGGATCAATATCGAAAAGTTGGCAGCCCTGCTCAGGATGGCTGGTCTGCAAGGCGCGTGAGTACTACATCGAACTCAATAACGCGTCCTGTATTCCGATGCCCTGTCACGGCAAAGAATCCCGTCGGCAGAAATCCTAACTTGTAAAAGAAATCAAGTGACTGGACGTAATCGGGCATGCCCTCGTACAACGGAATTACGGAAATTTCGGACTGTATGCCGTGAACCTGCTTGAGCGATGCCAGGCTTCCTTTCATCACTTCAAGGTCGCAACCTTGTGTATCAAGCTTCAGGAAAACCCGCGGATCCGAAATGCCTCGGACCAAGTCCTTAAAGATAGCATCAATGGTCTTGACGGTGACGGGAATTACGTCGGTGACCTCGGACTCCAAAACAATTTCATCGATGCCCGGCACGGGGGACAGGAACGAGCTAAGAGGTCTTGACGCATAAACCTTCAGCGGCCTGACTTCCTCTTTTTGCCCGACCGCAAAATTGAGCGTATCCCATCCCGGATCTCCGGCCGCACGCTCACGAAGTTGTGCGTATACGTCTGGCAGCGGCTCGATAGAAACCACACGGCCGGTGTATCCAAAATGGCGAAGCGTAGCAGCATAGTCACCCCGGTTCGCACCCACATCAATGACGCAATTTATTTTTAGGCGGTCGAAGATTTTCATGAGATGCCCAGGAACAAAAAGATCGGTTGCCTGGTCCTTGTGCAGATCAAGAATTGCGTAGCCAAATCTTCGTGAAATGGCGCGAACTTTACGCCTGATGATGTTAGCCATGTTTGGATCCGAGTCTCCCTTGATGCGGACGGCTTTACCGGCGCCGCTCAGGATTAAGTTTTTGTCCAAACGCCATCGTGTTTGGTCCACTTCCAGCCATCAGTTGCGCGGACGCGCCAGTGCCTTCTCGAACACGGTGACAAGCCGCGCAGTTAGGGCGCGTGCGGTGTAAGGTTCGAAAGCGTCCCGGCATACTTCCCGTGGTTGCCCGATCGACGACAAAACCGCTCGCAACTTGTCGTAGATCTCCCGCACCCGCGTCCCTGGAGGAGCCTCCCGACTGAAGGTCACCACCTCGCCGGCGCCGGCGTCGCGGAGAATGCCGACCACGCTGCTGCTTTCGTTGAAGATGCCGAAAAGGGGCTTCTTCGCCAGGATGTAGGGAAAAATCTTCGAGGGCGTGTAGTGCGACTCGGTCGAGCCGACCACCACCAGCGCATGCGAATCCAACAAGATTTGTAAGGCAGTGAGATAAGGCACCCGCCGCGGGTGTTCGTCCACTTGCTGTTCCATGCCCATCTGCCGCGCCAGGGGTAGCAATTGATGTTGTGCCGCGCCTGCGTGGGCATAATCGGTCCCAACAAAATGCAGACGTATCCGATCAAAAATCTCCGGCGCCTCTCGACCTCCGAGTTTGACCGCTTCAAACAGTGCCCCGGCCGCCGCGAGAATGTCCGGCCCACCGCGCCCGACGTAGCTGATGTGCAGCAGCCCGTCGGACTTGTCAAAGATGGGGTTCTCGCGCGGGTGCTGGCGGATGTAATCGAAATCGGCCGGCTCAACACCCAGTTGCACGCCGGTTGTATCGCCCGCAGCGAACCATTTGTAGCGCTGAATGACGCCCGTGAGATAGGAAGTGTCCACGGAGACGAGGTGTGCTGCGCGCCGCACCGAGAATGGTTCGACTAAATGAGCGACGGCATAAGCCAGCCGCCACTTCGGCGGACGTTGAGCCGGCGGCACAGTCTTGTAGTAGTCCGTGATGTACGGATCCTGATAGTCGATGACATAGGGCACGGCGAAGCGCAGATTCGCCAGCCTGCCCAGCGCCATCGAATAATTCGGCGGAACGGAGATGAACACCAGATCGATTTTTCGCAAGCGGCAGAGTTGCGACAGCGCTCGCCACTGGTAATAGAAACTTCGCAACCCAACATCGCCCAAGCCGAAGCGGCGAGTGAACTGTGCAGGCCATGCACGAGTGCGAATAATCTCGTATTTGCCGCGCAGCAGCGCCTCGTTTTCCGGATCGGCCGGTTGTTCGTAATATTGCGGATCGGTGGCGATTACTACCGGCTCCCACCCGTATTCCTGCAGGTGCTCGACCAGCAACCGCACTCGCAGCGCATTGGGCATGCTGCTGGGCGTGAAATCGGGGGAGATGACCGCGACCGTTTTCATACACTCGTCTTGAGATTGCAGTTACAACTTGCGCGTCTGCCGTACCAGATCGTAAATCAGCGATTCGTAGCCTTGAACGATCACTTCGGAGCCGAATCGGGCTTCGCAATCGGCTCGCACCGCGGCGCGGTCGATGCGGCTCAGCTTACCCACCGCCGCAACCGCCTCTTCAACCGATCGGCAACGGAAGCCATTCACGCCGTCGCGCACGACCTCCGGAACGCTGCCCCGGTCGAAGGCAATCACGGGCGTGCCGCATGCCATCGCCTCCGCCATGACAATGCCGAACGGCTCATCCCATTCAATCGGCATCAGGAACGCGGCGCACCCGCCGAGCATAGCGCTCTTCTGGGCGTCATCGACCGGTCCAATATAGCGGATCTGATCGCTATCCAAATGCGGCGCGATCTCCCGCTCGAAGTAGCCGGCATTCGAGCCCTTCTCCACGCGATTGCCGGCGATGATCAGCTTACGGCCGGAGCGCCGGGCGATTTCGATCGCGTTATGCGCACCCTTGTAGGTTTCCAATCGACCCAGGAACGCCAGCGGCGCGTCAGCCGGAACTGAAAAGACCGGGTCGAACTTGCGCATCTCTACCCCGTCGTGCATCGTGACCCATCTTCCGTAGCTGCCGTTCCCCAACTTCTGTCGATAGACTTGCCCCGAGGCTCCGGCAAAGACTATGGACGAACCCGCAGCCGCAGCCGCTATTCGCACGCTGCGCCACGGCACAATGTCGCGACAGTATCGTTGCACCTTCGCCAGCCGCCGCAGGGGCAGCACCGGAAGCAGCGCAGCCAGCCGTCCCCAGCTCAGCACCGCGTCCAGGTGCTGAACCTCTTTCATCAGTCCCGCGCCAACCTGCCAAAGCTCTTGCAGCCGCGCCCACTTTGAGAAATGCGGCGGTACGCCGTAGCCGACCAGTTTGCCGGCGCAACGGCTGTCCGCATGAGCGAACAACGTCACTGTATGACCGCGGTCCGCCAAGCCATTGACCACGAACTCGACGATACGCTCGATGCCGCCATAGAGAAGAGGCGGTACGGGAATGTAGGGATCAACGGTAACGGCGATGTTCAAAGTTCTCATTGGTTGAAAACACGTTCCACGGCCCGCAGCAACGCTCCCTCTTCCTCCGGGTGCTGCCAGTGCCAGCGGCGGCACGCTGCGGCCCATGCCGCCTTGCGTGCGGCCAACAGCCGCGTTTCATCTTCTGCCCACGCCTTTAGCCCGTCGGCCAATACCCGCACATCACCGGACTTATAAAGCAAAGCTCCGGTGCCGAGATCAAGGGCAAGCCGGCGCTGTCCGGGGGTATCGGTAAACACGACCGCCAAACCCGCCAGGATGTAAGTGAATGCCTTATTCGAGAGGCATAGCGCGCGGCTGCGCGAGTCGTCAGTTTGCTCGAGTGCCAAGCCCACGTCGAACCCGCGGCACAACTCTATCATTTGGTCCGGTGGCGCCGGATCATGGTGCACGATCGTAAGATTGGGAGCAGATCGCGCTGCCAGTTCCCGCAAGCCCGCCAGGTACACGCCCAGAGGCTTGCCGCGCAAATGAAGTTCGCAACGGATGCCGGCCAGCCCCGCGGCTTGTACGAACTCTTCCAATCCGCGACCCCGGCCGATGCTCTGGCTGAACCAATAAAACCGCAGAGCGGAGCCGTTGCGCGGGGAAAAATCAGGCTGGCGTTGCGGCAGTGGAAAAGTGTTGTTCGTCACCAGTGGCCGCCGGCCATATTTCTCTTCGTAAGCGTCGGCGAAGCCATCACTGGCGGTGGTCAAAAAAGCGGCCTGACGAAAGACCCGCCGTTCCCCCGCTTCCGCCAGCGCATTAGCCTGCCTGCCTTCAGACGAATCCGTGCGGCACTCGCCGCTGTGCAGGTCCTCCAGATCCACGGCAAATGGCACGTGTATTTGCCGCGCCGCCGCCTCCGCGGCAATCAACGCGTTGCCTCCACCGTAGAAAAAATCGGCAGGCTGTGCGCAGGCTGCGCGCACCAGTTCTGGAAACACTCGGCCGGTAGCGCGGCCCAGCACCGCCGGCGGCATCCGCTGCGGCCCGGCCAACTTCGCCAGCCGGCGTGCTATTCGAAACCGCACACCCGACAGCAGGCGAACGCCATTGGCGCTGGCGCGGCTGTAATCGACAACCGTCCAATTCAACTCACGGTCGGCACTGAGTTGACGGTCGGCCTCGGTGGCCCATGGTTCGAAATTTGTGCTCACAACGCGCACTTGGTAGCCGGCCCTTCGAAAGGAGTCAGCCGCTTTCAGCATGCGTGGGCAGGTCGACACGTGCCCTGCCGTGATCACACAGATTGTTTTCATAAATTATGCGGAACCAAACGGAGCCGTAAAAGAACCCCGTTGTTTACGGTATCCGTACGGCAGCAAAAGACCGTTGATCCATCTTTTCGCGAGATCCCGCACTACCGTCTCCTCGTCATTAAGGCATCCCGCCGGATGAGGCCGCGCTGGCCGGACCCGCCGGTTGCCGCAGCGATTCGGTGTACAACCGTAGATAGTCGGAAGCCACTTCGTCCATGGTGCGCGGCTGCGGCAGGTTGCGGCGCCAGAGGTCGACGGTTGCTGCCGGATCCGCGACGATGCCGCCGATAAGCCGCGACAGTGCGCGCCATTCGCCCGGCGTGACAAGGGCGCCGTCGACGCCTTCGCGGACCAGTTCCGCCAAGCCGCCGATACGCGTCCCGATCACCGGCGTGCCACAAGCCTGTGCCTCCAGAGCGACCGTCGGCCCTCCCTCCAGGCAGATCGCCGGACAGCACAGCACGTCGTAGCCGGCAATCACACCCGGAACCTCCTCGGCGCTCACCGCCGGGGCAAAGCTGACCCGTGGATCATCGCCAATGATTACACGGAGTTCATCGACCACGGCCTGCTGGTACTTGGAGGGAACGGGGCCTCTGAACTCCAGCTCTACAGGAATTTCTCGAGGCAGTGCCGTCACCGCCCTCGCCAGATCGTGCACGCCTTTAATCGCTTCATAGCGGCCAACGTAGCCGATCCGGATAGGCAGTGCGGTGGGACGTTCGGACGGTCCAGGCTTGCGATTCACACCCCGCTGCCCGAACCCGAGGCGGTTCAAGGCGGTCTTTTCCGGCGGCGCGTCATTTGCGACCACTACATCGGCGGCCCATTGGGTTAGCACGATGAACCTATCGACGAGCCTGACGACCTCCCGTTGCTGCTGCTGGGTGCGGGCGATAAAGTCGGGCATCCCCAGCACCGTACCGACCCTGCCTGGCAGCGCACCAGCCATCCGTGACAGGGTTAGTGGAATCGCGCTTAGCGCCACCGCGAGACCTTTCGGCAAGCCCCGCGCCTGCAGCGCACAGGCCGAGCACTTCTGGACGCTGCACAGGCCATCGCACAGGATCTTACCCCAGCGCATCATGCTCCCGCGGGTGCAGACATAGCCCAAGCCGCTGGTATGAGCGGTGAAAAAAACAGACGCCGTAACCTGCCGCGCTATCCGCAGCTCCGGGATGCTCAGACCGGGAGTGAAGGAATGAAAGTGAGCAATCTCAGGCTTATGCCGTCGCAGGAATTCATGAAGAAACTGCGCGCCCGGCACTTCGCCAAACTGCGCTTCGGATCGCGTCTTGAAGAAAGGCACCGGGTAGCGGAAGACGGATATGCCTTCGTGCTCATACTCGCGAACGCGGTCGTGCTGCACATCCGGCGCGGCAATGGAGACCTCGTGGCCGGACGCCGCAAAGCGCCGCGCCAGCCCTGCTACGTACATCTCGGTCCCACCGATGCTCTCGGGGTAGTACCATGCGAGCAGTTGGAGGATCTTCATAAAACTCTACCCCGGCACGCAGGCGGCACTACTTTCGCGTGTGAGCGCCAGGTTCCGACGGAAGATGCGATTGCGATTCGGCAGCTCTCAGGATAGTCTAGAAACTCACACTAGGCCAGAGTAGGGATTCAACTTAGGTGAAGTTGACCGGTCCGGAGACGGAGTACCAATTCAAAATGCCGCTGGTCAGCGTATTGATGACGGCTTACAACCGCGAGGCGTTCATCGCAGACGCCATCCAGAGCGTGCTGGCCCAGACATTCACCGATTTTGAGCTGATCGTCGTTGACGATGGTTCGAAAGATCGAACCGTGGAAATCGCGCATCGCTACGCTTCGCGCGACCGCCGCATTCGGGTCTTCGTCAACGAGCGCAATCTGGGTGATTACCCTAATCGCAACCGCGCCGCATCCCTGGCGAGCGGCACGTTCCTCAAGTATCACGATTCCGACGACCTGCTTTACCCGCACTGCTTGGCTGTAATGGTCCCTCTGTTGGCGGCGCATCCCCAGGCGTCATTTGCGCTGTCTCCGGGCGCGCGCGAGTGGATGGGCGGACCCTGCCCCATGCTGTTGTCCCCACGAATGTGCTACCAGCGCGAATTCCTGGGCGGCGGCATGTTCCACGTGGGGCCGGCGTGTGCCCTGTTCCGTGCGGAAGCTTTCCGGCGGCTTGGAATGTTTCCAGAAGCTGGACCTCATTCGGATGGCGCGTTCTGGATGAACGCGTGTGCGACCGAAAATGTGCTACTCATCCCTGGGAACCTGTTCTGGTACAGGGTTCACCGCGGACAACATCTGCAGTCGTCGGGTGCGGCCCGTGATGGCGCCCTGGCTTCGCACCGCTATTGGGCCGCGTTAAACAGCCTGGGTTGCCCACTCGAAGCCGAGGAACGGGAACTGGCAAAGCGCAATTGCGCATGGAACATCGGACGCACTATTCTGAACCATGTAAAGAGTCGTCAGTTCGGGGTTGCATGGGCGTATCTGCAACATGCCGGAATCAAGCCGGCTGAATGGCTCCGTTACTTCCGCCGACAGCGGCGAGACATGTCCGCCGGGACACCGCGAGACGCGAACGGCGAGTTTATCGCACCAGACTGGACAGTCTTCGCCCCAACCAGCGGTTTGTCCAAACACGAATAGTCAACTCAATCACTTTCGGTAGGGCCTGTGCCTGCCCAACAAATGGCTCCCTCTTGACCTGTTCCGCCGTGGTGCTAAAGTGTGTGTCAGAATCCGTAGAGTCAGCGACTGTCGAGAATAAAAGCGTATGGTAATCGTCCGCCTGATGGGAGGTTTGGGCAATCAGATGTTTCAGTACGCCATGGGACGAGCCTTGGCGCATGCCCGGCAGGCTCCGGTCAAGGTCGATTTCGAGCTCCTGAAGGCGGACGCGAAGCGTACCTACGCCCTCGATGGATGGAATGTCAGCGCCCCGGTTGCGACGCGGTTCGAGGTATTGCGCATTCGGGCTGCCAACAAGCTCAGTTGGAAGCTGAAGCCCTCGGCGCCGTTTTATGTTCGGCCGGTGCTGCGGGAACAGACATTTTTATTCGATCCCGATGCCCTGAGAGCTCCGCAACGATGCCTGCTGATCGGCTACTGGCAATCTGAAAAGTACTTCAAGAATATTGAGGCCACTATCCGGCAGGAATTCACGTTGCGCATTGCGCCTGGCGACAAAACTCAGGAAGTGGCGCGCGCTATTCAGTCCTGCAACAGCGTCTGCGTGCATGTCCGGCGGGGAGACTTCATTTCCGAGCCGCACACCCAGCAGGCGCACGGAACGTGCTCGCTTGAGTATTACCGCCAAGCGGCGGAGTACATTGCACAGCGCATCCCCGATTTGCGCTTTTTTGTGTTCTCCGACAACGCGCAGTGGGTACGCGAGAATCTTGCGCTTGGGGTCCCAATTACGGTGATCGATCACAACCCGCCCGGCGACGGGCACGCGCCTGGCCGCGAGCACGAAGATATGTGGCTGATGAGCCTGTGCAAACATGCGGTGCTGGCAAACAGCTCATTCAGTTGGTGGGGGGCATGGCTGAACCCGGTGCGCGACCGGATCGTGGTTGCTCCCAGGCAGTGGTTTGGCTCACTCGGGCACGAAACGCGAGACCTGATTCCAGAACACTGGACGAGAATGTAGCCGGCGGCAATATGGTTCCCAAAGTCTCGGTCATCATGGCTGTTTATAACGGTGAGCGCTTCGTCCGCGAAGCCATAGACAGCATTCTTACGCAGACGTTTGGAGATTTCGAGCTGATCATCGTGGACGATGGCTCGACCGACGGAACCCCGCAAATCCTGGCGGGATATGGCGACCCGCGCCTGCGGGTACTGCGCAATGCAAGCAATATCGGCCAGGCCTGTGCGCGCAACCGGGCGCTGGCGATCGCCGAGGGAGAATTGATCGCCGTCCAGGATGCCGATGATGTTGCGCTGCCCGAACGTCTGCGGACGCAGGTTTCGTTTCTGGACGCACAGCCTGAAGTGGGCGTCCTGGGCAGCAGTTGGCGCGCGATCGATGTCGATGGAAACGACCTCGGCTCGATCCGTGTGCTTGCCGATTCGCTTGAGATCGGTTGGCGGCTCCTGTTCACCAATTGCCTCTGCCACTCGACCGTAATGTATCGGCGCGCCCTGATCGGCAAGATCGGCGCTTACCCGGAAGGCAAGGAATTCCGGTTCTCCGAGGACTATCACCTGTGGTGCCGGGCGGCGAAAGTAACAAAGATTTTCATGCTTCCCATCCCGCTCGTAAAATATCGGGAGACTCCGGGATCTGCCACCGGAGCCAACATCGTCGAGCAACTTCGGCAAGCCGGCGTCGTCGCCAAATCGTACATGGCGTCGTTTCTCGACGGCTACCCGATCGATGATTCCCTCTGGTCGGGCGTAACGAATTTCTGGATCAAACATCCCGGCGCCGCCAATACGCTTACCGCATTGCAAGCGTGGCGGCTCGCCAGTTTCCTGCCGGCCGTGGAAAGATGCTTCCATGCGGCGTGGACAGGCGAGAAAGAACGCATATTGCATCATCGGCGGCTTGTGTACTGGCTTTGGGGAAAACATGCATTCGCCATGGCCTGCCGCTACCGTGGCGCGGGGGTGACTGGCCGCGCGGCACTGGCGCTGTCCGGAGCCAAGTTCCTTGCCTATGCTTGCACGCCGCCTCGGGCAGCAAGATAAGGCGGCAGCAATCGGCGTGAAACAACGGAAGTTTACGGAGGCGATTTCGATTCAATGGCGAACCGGCGCGTTACCTTCATCATAAGCGGCTCGTGGATCGCCGGACCGACGATCTTCCTCCGGCGTATCTGCGAGGCGCTACCCCGGCACGGTTGGTCGCCCCATGTGATCCTGACGGGATCGCGCATCTCATCCGATTTAAACCCTCGCACCTGGCCGTCTCCGACCACGCTGATAGGCCCCTGTTACTCGTACAACTCGCTGAGCAAGAAAACCGCTTCGGCCATCTTGAAGACCTCCGCGGAAGTCGTGGTGGGGACGCAGGACCACGCCACCGCTCTGGCAATGCAGTATCTGTATCGCGACTCAGTTTGCCGGGTGCGGTTGCTGGAGATGCTGCACGCCGACATTGAATCGGAGTTCCTGCGTCTGCAGCAAATCAGTCCGGTAGTGACCGCGGCCACAGCGATCAACGACACGGTGGTCCGCGAGATCGAGCAGCGTGTGCCTCGGCTAGCGGGAAAAGTGTTCCGCTGGTATTGTCCGGTTCCGTGCCCTGCCGACCCGCCCGCGCGACCGCGAGAAGCGCACCCGTTGCGGCTTTTTTATAGTGGCCGCGTCATCCAGTGGGAAAAGCGAGTTCTTGACCTGGTGCCAATTGCGGCCAAACTGCTGGAGCGCGGCATCGATTTCCATCTCACGGTGGCTGGCGACGGCCCGGAATTGGAAGAACTCAAAGCGCGAATGCGGCAGGCCGGCGCCGGCGATCGGTGCAGTTTCCAGGGCTGGGTGGACAGTGCATGCCTACAGGAGATGCTGAGCAGGCAAGACGTGTTCCTGCTGCCGAGCGATGTCGAGAGTATGGGATTTTCGCTGCTGGAAGCGATGGCGCACGGCGTCATCCCCGTGGTAACGGATTTGCCCGGCCCCGCGGAGGTCGTGCTGCCTGACACCGGATTCCGCGTGCCCGTCGGTGATGTCGAGGCGTTCGCGGAGGTTATAGCATGCGTCGCCGCGGGCCGCGTTCCGCTGGACCCGATGCGCTTGGCCGCTTGGCAACTGATTCGCGACAAGTACAGCATTGACATGGCGGCGGCAAGCTATGCCGAAATGCTAGCTAGGGTTGCGGCGCTTCCCTTGCCGCCTGAGCCTCGCGTCTGCCCACCCACCTACACCCACGGCCGGATGGACAAGTTGCGCGTGCCACAGTGTATCCAAGCCCTGCGACGCCGCTGGACCGGACACGAGGTGGTCCCATAGAACGCTGGGCTATCGGTTGCGTACGCCGCGAATTGCCCGGACCAGCAGGTTCGGAATCCATGGCCGATCCAGCCGGCTGCCGTATTGCAACCCACAACGGGGGCGGAACGCCTGGGCACCCGTCGTGAATCGCTCGTAGAGTGAATCGTAGTGTTTCACGTTGCGCTCGAGGTCGTAATTCTCCGCCACTTGCCGGCGAGCTGCCGTGCTCATTTTATCGAGCAGCAAGCGGTCGTGATGCAGTCGCTCCACGGCAGATGCAAACGCATCGGGATTGTCGAACGAAGCCCGGAATCCGGTGCTGCCATCGATCACGATCTCGGGAATTCCGCTCCGAAGATCGCTGACGATCGGAACCACTCCGGCTGCCGCTGCCTCGACTACCGTGATTGGAAATCCTTCCGCACGGCTGGGCAGCACAAACACGTCGTGTGCGCGGTAAAGATCCATGACTTCATCATTTGGCAAATTGCCTTGCCAGCGCACGGACGAGTTCCACGCCCACAATTCGCGGAGTCGGCCGCCTTCGGGACCGTTCCCCACAACCGACCACTCGACTTCCACATTACGGGCACGCAGACGGCGGTCGATTTCCGGAAGATCGAAAATCCCTTTTGAGGTGTCCAGCCGGCCCACAAAAATCGCCCGCAGACGTCCAGGGGTACCGCTGCGCATGGCCTTCGGTATTGTCACGCCATGCGGCAAATACAGGATCGATTCGCACCGATGCGGCATGACCTCTCGCAAGCGATCTGCGATGTATCGCGAAGGCGCCACAAACCAGTCGACTACCCCTTCGTGTCTTTTTGCCAGATCGTAATAGTAGGGGTAGTCACCATGAGTGATATTCACCACCATCTTCCCCGGATCATGCACAGAGAGCATCGCCAGTTCCAGCCAGTCATTGGTTACGATGACGCCTGGTCCCGGCGGCAGTTGGCGGCGAAGCCGCTTGATCACGGCATACAGGTTCTCTCTCGGGTCGTAATGGAAATGGACCTCGCGATCGACGGGCAGCGAATCAGCAGGCCGCTCCTCCACGTCCCGCCGGTTGTGGGTCAGAATCGCCTGAACGGCGAATGGGCCCGCACCCCGATAGCGCAGCAAGTTGCGCACATAGGTGAACACGCCACCCATTTTGTCGGGCAGGATATAGGTCAGTGTCGGGCGCATTGTGTCATCGTTGTGCATTGCGGCCGTACAGCGCCTCGCCTCTTCAGGCCATTCGAGTAAGCTGAAGCAATCCGCCTCCTCAGCGTACACGACGAGCCGAAAAAGGCAAATATCGCGGCGGACACAGTGTCAGTGCGCAGGCCGCTCCCATGGATGATTGGACGTGCTGGAGGAAAAGGTAGCGTCTTCCGCTTGTCGCCCTTGCCAGAGCACATCCCATTCCGAACAATATCTGAGCTGTGCGATGGCTGTTCAGTCTGGCATACTGAGCCAATGTGGTGCGGTCTTAACCGTCGCTTGAACGTAAAACGCGCCAAGGATCACATATGGTAATGAACCACCTTCAGAGGTTAGTTCGGGCGATTCGTCACAAACGCCTCGTCCGCGCCGTACACTCGCCAGAATGGGCCGACCGATTACTGTCCCATGGTGTGCAACCGCATCAGGTTGGGTTTGATACGAAGACGAACTCCATTCTTCTGCGCGAATTCGAGCTGGCGCTTCCCAGGCATTTGTTGTTTTTCGCTGACGCGCTTCCCCTGGCTCGCCTGCTACGAAGTGCGGGAGCCCATTTCACGGTAGTCGATGGCGAATTGCGTGTCCGTATGTCGAACGTCGAGGTGATTGCACAAAGCGCCGAAGACTTTTTCATATTGATGGAAGTATTCGTACACCGCTGCTACCAATTTGCACCCCCCCAGCCAGTCGTCGTCTGGGATATTGGCATGAATGTGGGTTTTGCCGCGTTGTTCTTTGCCACGCAGCCGAACGTCATTGCGGTTCGGAGTTTTGAACCGTTCGAGCGGACCTACCGGCAGGCGGAACGAAATCTCGGGCTTAATGCCGCCGCAGCAAGCAAAATTCGCACTGTGTGCGCCGGAATCGGCACATCGAACGACAACGTGGAAGCTTCGTATTCCTACGAGGTAAAAGGTCACGCCAGCACGCAATCGAATGGCTTCGGCGCATACCCCGACCTGCCGGTCACGAAAGAGACGATTCAGTTGCTGGCGGCTGCCGACACCCTTGAGACAATCCGGGCCGAGTTTCCCGATCATCCCATCGTCGCCAAAATCGACTGCGAGGGGGCCGAGTATTCGATCATCGAATCGCTGGCGGCCGCCAATCGACTCCGCAACCTGGCGGCGGTGATGATTGAATGGCACCACCGGGGACCGGAGCCGCTGCTGGAGCTGCTGAACGGGTGCGGATTCTTTGCCTTCGCCAATAGTGTCGAAGAGGATGGAAGCGCGGGAATGATCTACGCAACTCGGTTATTGCCGCTGACGTTCAGTTGACGTTCGCGCGATCGGTACATGTCACTTATCGGCCAAGGATTGCTTAGCCTCTGTTGCGCGATTCGCCGCTGCCGGCATCATTATTTTCCAAAGCAGGTTTGCGCCCAGCACGGTCAGCCCGAAGCGTGCGCGCAGGCTTCTCCCGGGACCACCACGATAGGCCAGCCCGAACGCGTGCTTCGCCCATCGATAGTGCATTTCACGACGATGGCGGCCCACCTCTTCGCCATGCAGGTCATAGGCCACGTAGAATGCACTGGTCAGCCTGGGAAGAAACTCTGACAACACTTCGACTTCGCGCGCGGAGAATGGTACCGGGGAGATGCCCGGGGTATACCAGAACTTGCGCCACGCGGACCACAACAGGGAGTCCATTTCTTTCCAGCCCATCGCCGAGCAGAGATTGCTTTTCGCTACGTCGTTGACCTGTTGCTGCTGACGATCCTCATTCCGGTGGGAGGTCGAGTTTCCATGGGCTCGCCAGGTCACAAGCATCGGAGCGAGGTTAGCCACGCGCGCATGTCGTGCGTATCGGGAAAACAGTTCGTAGTCTTCGCAGTACCGGTACTGTGGCTCTTCGGGAAAGCCCCCGAACTGATCGTACAGTCTGCGGCGAAACATCACGCTCGTGTTACAGAATGAGCAATGCGACAGCAGAGTCCATTTGGCGGACAAATCCGACAGGGGCGAAACCACCAATGCTTTTCTCGGAGCCTCGCTCGAAATCCAGAGCCAGGCGGTGTCGTACATGGGCAGATGCGCAGCCAGCAAGGCTTCCGCTCCTACGACGCGGTCGAAGTCGAAGTGAGCGCAACCGGGAAATACAGCCGCAAAGCTCTCGTTCGTTTGCACGTAGAGCACGGTAGCGCCAATGAGTGCCACGTCAGGATGGGCGTCGAGGTACGCGACCTGCGCTGCCAGGCGGTGAGGGACGGAAGCGTCATCCGCGTCCTGAATTGCGATGTACTCTCCACGGGCCGCGGCAAAAGCCCGGTTTCGCGCGCCTGCCGCACCAAGGTTCCGATCATTCCGAATCAGTCTGATACGCGGATCCGAATAGGCACAGAAGATCTCCATCGTGCCGTCGGTCGAACCGTCATCCACGATGATTAACTCGCATTGAGAAAACGTCTGCGCCAGCACGGCATCAACGGCCTCGCGCAGGTATCTGGCGCCGTTATAAACCGACATTACGACCGAGACTCTTGGCTCCATGGGCATCCCCGAGGTTACTCGGTTGGATTATGCAACGACATCCGGCTCAGGAACCTTTTGCTCCCGCCGGGACAATCCAAATCTCGCATGGTAGAACCCGACGCGTTGCGCGATAGCGTCACAGGTTGCGCACCCTCACACAGCGTACACGACGTATTGAAAAAGGCGAAGGTTACAATGAGAACACTAATGTAAGCTCGTATCAGTTTGCAAAAACGCAAACGCGACAATATGACGCCACTGCTACAGAAAATCTTGTCACGTCTAGCCAGAGAATGGATCGAGGTTCCTCTGCGTCGCCGATTCAAGCAGTCCTTCGAGACCTTCGCCGGGCTCGCCCGCGGTGACCGCCGGTTCAAGTTCAGGTGGGAAGACCGGTATCCCTGCCTCTACGATTCGACGCCGAGTACCGCCTATGACCGGCACTACGTTCTGCACACGGCATGGGCGGCCCGGGTCCTGGCGCAGAGCAGGCCCATTGTCCACATCGATTTCAGCTCATCGCTATATTTCGTGGCAATCGCCTCGGCTTTTGTGCCCATCAGGTTCTATGACTTTCGCCCTGCCACGCTGCCGTTATCTGGCTTGGAATCCGGCGCAGCCGACTTGCTCCGGCTTCCCTTCGGTGATGGTGAGTTGCCTTCGGTATCCTGCATGCATGTAATCGAACATGTCGGGTTGGGGCGATATGGTGACCCGCTGGATCCGACTGGCGACCTAACAGCAGCAGCCGAGTTATCCAGGGTGCTGGCTCCCGGAGGGCAACTTTTGTTTGTTGTCCCCGTCGGGCGTGCACGAGTTATGTTCAATGCTCACCGGATCTATTCCTACGAACTGGTTCGCGATATGTTCGCGGGCCTCCACCTCCACGAGTTTTCGCTGATTCCGGATACTGCGTCTGAACCCGAACTGATTGCAAACGCTCCCCCCGAAATGGTCGCACAGCAAGCATATGCTTGCGGATGTTTCTGGTTCAGGAAACAATAGCTTGATGACCTGGAGTGTTCTCAGAATTGGTATATTGCGGAGCCACCAAATAACCAGGAGACTATTCGGTGAGAAAACTGATCCTCCATCTTATTCAGCCTTTTTTCGGCAAGAGTAAGTACCAGCGTTACTTTGAAGCGCTGCATCGGATTTCTCTCACCGGCATGCACTATGGCGGGGGCAGCGATCCCGAAAGCAGCGGGGAGCGCGCTGTTCTAGAACACGTACGATCTTCGCTTCGTCGCAGCTACGTTGCGCCTTACTTGCTGTTCGATGTCGGGGCAAACCGGGGTGATTACTCCCTGCTGCTGCTGGAGTGCTTCGGAAACGAAGGTCGGATCAATGCCTTTGAACCCTCGCGCGCGACTTTCGAACTCTTGCAACACACAATTGGCTGCAGAGCCAAACTGTGCAACCATGGATTCGGAGATTGTGAAGGGACGTTCGTGCTGCACTCGGATTCCGATGGTTCAGGGCTGGCATCGTTGTATGACCGGAATCTCAGGTACTTTGGAATTAGCCTCAGTCACTCGGAGCAAGTCAGCATCGCCACAGTGGATAATTTCTGCGCAACCGAGCGAATCGAGCGTATCCACCTGCTGAAACTTGACGTGGAAGGACACGAGTTAAAAGTACTGGAGGGCGCAACAGAGATGTTGCGGTCAGGAGCAATCGATTTCATCCAGTTCGAGTTTGGCGGATGCAACATCGATTCAAAAACATATTTCCGCGATTTCTACGAGCTGCTCGTACCTCAATACCGGATCTTTCGAGTAGTAAAGGATGGCTTGCGCCCGATTTCTGCATACAGAGAGATCGACGAGATATTCACGACAACCAACTACCTTGCTGAGCTGCAGATCTCCGGGATGAAGAATGCCAAGTAAGTTCAGCCTTGGAATCTCGCATAGACGGAAGCCTACTGTTCATGCGCTCGCCGCTCACTGTCCATCTGCGCGGGCTTTGCGAATTCGACCGGGCGCGGTTCGACGACTTCCCAAGCCAACAAGGGCGCGAGCAACCCGGGACGCTTTGCGATCCAATACGGCGAATCGCTCAGCCCGCCCTGGATCGTCAGGTTAATGTGCGGAGAATTGAGGCCGGGGGAGAACAGCCATTCGCGGAAATGAAGGCTGCCGATACACTCGATCCGATAGTTCCCTTCGTTCAACAGGTGTGCCGGTATCCTGCTGCGCAAGCGGTGCGTACCTTGCGTGAGTGCCGGCCATTGTGATTCGGGCTGGTCGGTCTGATATGACCAATAGAGCAAATTGCCGTCCTCGGTATAGATGGCGTAACCAACTGTCAAAGCCGGATCAGCCTGCTCGACCTCACCCTCCATCTCCACATACATCTCGGCGTCGTTGCGCAAGGGCATGCGCAGGACGCTCCCCTCTCCGTCGACCACTGCAAAACGCGTCGGAAAGAAGTACATGTTGCGAAAACGGGTGCCGTCGTTTACCCACACCGAACTGGCCTCAGTTTCGGTCCCAAACAGGTAGTCCGTCAAAACTGATCGGATGTCGTGGGAATCCCGCTTCATGTTGCCGTGGTCGAGCAGGATGACGCGGTTACAGAGCTGCTCGATAGCGTTCATGTTGTGGCTGACGAACAGCACCGTGCGGCCGGAACCCCTGACCTCACCCATTTTGCCAAGGCACTTCTTCTGGAAAGCGGCATCGCCGACGGCCAAGACCTCATCGATAACCAGAATCTCCGTATCCATGTGGGCCGCGACGGCGAAAGCAAGCCGCATATACATGCCACTCGAGTAATACTTAACAGCTGTGTCCAGGAAGCGTTCCGTTTCCGCAAAGGCCACGATCTCGTCGAACTTGCGCGCAATTTCCGCCTTGCGCATGCCGAGAATGGCGCCGTTCAGATAGATATTCTCGCGGCCGGTCAACTCCGGGTGAAACCCCGTACCGACTTCCAGCAGCGACCCGACACGGCCGTGCATCTTCGCATAACCTTCCGTCGGTTCGGTAATGCGCGATAGCACCTTGAGCAGGGTGCTCTTGCCGGCGCCGTTTCTGCCGATAATCCCGACCAGTTCGCCACGTTTGATTTCGAAGGAAAGATTGCGCAGAGCCCATAGCCATGTGTCGGCCGGCGGTTCGGCGGAAGGGGTTGCTTTTCGGCGCAGCGCACGGAAGGGCGAATACAGCAACCCGGTCAGCTTTTCACGTAAATTCGTGTAATGCTGGCCTTCGCCTATGCGGTAGAGCTTCCCCAGATTATTAACGCTGATGGCGCACTCGCTCATAGCTCAAACCAAGTCCGCGAACGTCGACTCCATGCGACGGAAGTACGCGATTCCTCCGAACAGCAGCGCGATAACGATGACGACAGACACCATCATAAGCGCTCCAGAACCGTTGCGGTTCCCCAATAGCGCCCAGCGGAAGCCTTCCACCACCCCGGCGATCGGATTCAGACCCATCAGCGGCCGCCATTTGGCTGGAACCAGGCTGCTCGGGTAAGCGACCGGCGTAATCAGCAGCCAGAATTGCGTCAGGAAAGGAATGGTGTAGCGGACATCCCGGTACTCCACGTTAAGCGCGGAAAGCCAAAGTCCAATGGCCAGCGCCGTGGCAATCGCGAAAAGAATAAAGAGGGGCAGAACCAGTATCCTCGCCGTTGGCATGACGCCGTAAAACGGCATCATGACCAGCAACAGAGAAAATGAGATAGCGAAGTCCACCAAGCCGGAAATGACCGCCGAAACAGGAACCACCAGCCGCGGGAAATAAACCTTGGTGATGAGCTGCTGATTGCTGACCACGCTATTACTGGACTCCGTCATGGCATAGGAAAACAATTGCCACGGCAACAATCCGCAATAAGCAAACAACGGATACGGCACTCCGTCGGAGGGCACTTTCGCCAGCTTCCCGAAGAAGACGCTGAACACCACCATCGTGGCCAAGGGTTGAATCAAAGCCCACGAGGCGCCGAGTAAAGTCTGTTTGTAGCGAACTTTGATGTTGCGCCACACGAGGAAGTAAAGCAGTTCGCGATAATGCCAGAGGTCTTGCAGGTTCAGCGCCACCCATCCCTTGCGTGGACACACAATCGTGACATCCGCGTCCGTAGTGTGGTCACGGCCTGACACTTGAGGAGGCGCGTATTGAGTGGACATAAATAATTCTGGTTGCTTAGAGAATTAACACTGGCAGAGTAACACAAAGGCTTCTCCCAGGCAGTAATTTGCGAGGTTCCCAACCCCTCCCGACTAAGGTAGACCTTACACGGTCGCTAGGTACCTTTATTTACATTACTTAAGTCATCATCGGTACCCGAATTGGCAATGGGAACAGCTCTGAATGTGCTACACTTACGCTTTCTTCCCCTTGTTGTAGCTCTTAGCCTGCGCAGTGGAAATCGGTAACTCTTTCGACATGTGTCGAACACTGCAACAGGAGAGGTGAATGGAGTCGAGATACGAAGCAACCGCCGAAAAGCCTTCGGCCAGCCGGCAGCCCACCTTGGAAAGCGACCTTTTGCGGAGCGGTGGGGCTAATTCAAGTCTCAATACCGACGGCTTCTTGCTCGAATACGTCACCGTTGTAAGAAAGCACAGGTGGAGCATCCTGGCGGCGACAATTGTCGTGCTAACGATGTCCACGATTTCGGCCCTGCGAGCTGTGCCCTTGTACGTCGCCACTGGGAGGATCGCTGTCAATCGCGAAACTCCGGTGAACCTCGGATTCAAGGATTCCGAAGCCTCGGCGGAAGATTTCGACTCGACTGTCACCCTCGAAACCCAAGTTCGGATTCTCCAAAGCCGTATCCTTGCCGCGGAAGTGGCCAAGGGCATGCGCGCGCAGAATAATCCCGCATTTGTTGCTGGCGGCAAATCGAATCCGATGGGGGCCAAACCTTTCGATTTGAACTCGCCGCAGGACGCTGCTCTCGCAGGACGCGTCCAGGGCAGCCTGGGCGTGAGAGTCTTGCCGGGCACCCGCGTAATTGAGATCCAATGCACCGATCCGAATCCCCGCATGGCAGCGGACATCGTCAACCAGACCATCGCGACGTACATCGAACAGAACTACAAGACCAAGTTCGAAGCCACCATGCAGACGTCCGACTGGATCGCGCATGAGCTGACGGATTTAAAGCTGAAGATGGAGACATCGCAAGCGGAGCTCATCCGGTATCAGAAAGAAAACAATATCTTTGGAGTGGACGATAAACAGAATCTGATTAACAGCGCGCTGGACGATTTAGGCAAGCGCCTCACCCAGGCACAAGCCGATAGGATACTGAAAGAATCGCTCTACAAGATGACCGCTGAAGGTCATGCCGACCTGTTTGCCAAAGACCCGGCTGGTGGCTCCATGATCGGCAAGTTGCGCGACAGACAAAGTGAGCTTCGAACACAATACGCACAGTTGCGCACTCAGTTCGGTCCTTCCTTCCCCAAACTCGTTGAGATCGACAACCAACTTAAGCAGCTCCAGACCGACCTGGACGCGGAAAACGACCTGCTCTCGCTCAAGCTGAAAAGCGAATATCTGGCAGCGATGGAGCAGGAAAAGCTGCTGAGCGCCGCGCTGGAAGACCAGAAGAAGAAGTCCAACGAACTCAATCGTGGCGCGATTCAGTACAACATCGTCAAGCGCGACGCGGAGACCTATCGTTCCGTTTATGAAGGGCTGTTGCAGAAGATGAAAGAGGCCGGGGTTTCAATCGGCCTCAGGTCCAATAATATCCGCATCGTGGATTCAGCCTGGCCGCCGTCCGGGCCCGTGTCGCCCAATGTCCCGCGCAGCATGGCAATGGGACTTATCCTCGGACTGCTCGCCGGTTTGGGGCTTGCTTTCGTCCTGGAGAGTCTGGATAACACGATCAGGGTACCCGAACAGGCGCAGGCCATCGCCGGCGTGCCCTCATTCGGGGTGATTCCTTTGGGTTCGTCAACCGGCAGTGGCCGCGACCGAAAGTTTACTTGGAAAACAATGACGTCGAGAGAAACGATGGCCATAGTCACGCTGGCCAGGCCGAAGTCCGATATGTCGGAAAGCTATCGCTCACTTCGTACCTCGATCCTGTTGTCTTCCTTCAAAGGTCCGCCAAAACTACTGCTGATCACCAGCCCGCTTCCGGGCGAAGGCAAGACTACGACCAGCGTGAACACTGCCATTGTGCTGGCACAGAAGGGCAGTCGCGTCCTTTTGATCGATGGCGACCTCCGCCGGCCCACGATTCATAAAGCCTTCAACATCCCATCGCGACCCGGACTCAGTGACCTTCTGGCTGGTACTGTAGATCCCGCTGCTGTTATTCGCCAGACCAGCGTGGCGAACCTCTCGGTCATCCCGGCAGGAACCATACCACCGCAACCGGCCGAGTTACTGGGTTCAGCAGTGATGAGAGACTGCCTGAACCGCTGGAAAGAAGAGTACGACTTCACCCTCGTCGACTCGCCGCCGGTGCTGTCGGTGACGGATGCGGTGCTCCTCTCCGCGGAAGTGGATGCCGTCCTGCTGGTTTTGCGCGCTGGGCATACTACGAAAACCGCGCTGCGGCGCGCGCGCAGTATTCTGGGCCAAGTCAATGCGAAGGTCATTGGGACCGTGCTGAATGGCTTGGATGTCTACGGGAGCGACTACCAGTACTACTATTATGGGAAGTACTACGGCAGCGGTTCGAACCCGAGCCAAAAGTACTACTCCGGCGATCATGCCCATGACTCAGAAGAGACACATGACTCAGACGAGACAACAGTAACCCGGTTGTGATCGACGAGTTACCGAGACACACGTGCAGATCGACTTACGTCCGGTCGGGAGAAGGGTTCTGTGGTTGGTGATTTGTTTCTCCGCCGCTGCTCTATATGTGAACTGCACAGTCCGCCAGTACAGCGCTTTCCGCTTGTCTAACTCGACCGCGCCCTCCGACATCTTGCAAGCGACACGCCTGGAACCCGGCAACGCCGAACACTGGTATCGGTTGGCGAACAGCACATTTTTTGAGAATCCGGAGAAACTTGAGGATGCCATCCCCAGCTACCAGAAAGCGGCGGCAATAAATTCCTGGAGCTCTCGTTATTCCTTGGACTTGGCGCGCGCTTATTTGGCGACAAACAGGCAGCAGGAACAGCAGGCCGCTATCGAACACGCCCTCCAGGTTGATCCCATGACGCCCGCGACGCTCCGCTCCGCGGCCGATTTCTATCTGCTGCAAGGCCGGCGGGAGCGCGCTTTCGATCTTCTGCGCAAAGTCATTCAGTATGACCCCGAGCACGCGGACGAAGCTATCGAGATCTGCTGGCGCACGACTCACGATGCTGATTTCATCATCACCCGGGCTCTTCCCCAATCGACGAAGAACTATCTCCACTTCTTGCGATTCGTAATCCATCAAGACGATCTGGATGCCGCGCGTGTCGCATGGGGACGGCTGCTTAGTTTACAGCAGCAGTTTCCTTCCGTAGTGGGAATCAGGTACGTCACATTTCTCATCGCGAGAAACAAGGGCGGGGAGGCAATAAGCGCTTGGAGACAACTGGCGGCAATGGACTCGACTCTCCGCCCCTACCTGCCGGGCGCCAATCTCATAGTGAACGGCGGCTTTGAGCAGGACATCCTGAATGGCGGCTTCGATTGGTGCTATGAGAGAATGCCGGCCGTCTTGCTATCGACTGATACTACCAGCTTCCACGGCGGCGCCCAATCACTACTGATTCAGTTTGACGGTGCAGTATCCGACGCCGGAATAAGAGAGTACGTCGTGCTGAAACCGAATACGCTGTATGAGTTCAGCACGGCATATCGCGCCGAACTGAATGGCGCTTACGGTGTGACTTTCGAAGTGCGCGACATGAACGGAAATGCCACATTGGCCGCAACCGAAGAAATGCTGGGCACCACCCCCTGGCGCGTGGCGAGGGCCAGTTTCAAAACCGGTACTGAAACTCAACTCGCGGTAGTGCGCCTTGCGCATGGAAATGGGCTGATCCGCGGGAAACTGTGGGTGGACGATGTCAGTCTGGTTGAGAAGTAGGATGGAGATCGATCGGCGCCAGCACGCAACGTCGCGCACCGCAGATGTGGCCGCTTCCAGCTACTCGCCTGAAAACCAGACCGGCGGAGCGTGGAGCGCGAGCCCGCTTTGCGCCTGGGGATTGCTGGGCCTGTTGATAGCGGCTGTCCTTGCGTTCGGCGCCGTGCAGCCTTGGTCCGAACTGGCATTTGAACTCGGGGCCGCGACTCTTTTCATCGCCTGGGGATTGCAGCAGGCGCGGTCGCGCCAACTCGCGCTGGCAAAGTCAGGGCTGTATGCGCCCGCTGTCGGATTCTTTCTCGTAGTCCTGGCACAGATCGCGTTCCGGACATCGGCCTACCGGTATGCGTCCGAATCAAGCGCGTTACTCTACATGGCCTACGGTTCCGTCCTTCTGCTGGCCATTGAGTGCTTCCAGGATAAGAACCGGCGAAAGAGGATGACTGTAGCCCTGGTTGGATTCGGAGCTTGTTACGCCACGTTCGCCATAGTTCAGAACCTGACCGAGCCGCGCAAACTCTACTGGACCATTGAGCCGAGTCAATTCGCTCACACCTACGGTTCCTACGTAAACCGGAATCACTATGCGGGATTAATGGAAATGCTGGTGGCTGTCCCCTTGGTGCTAGCCGCAGGCAAGCTCCTGAAGGGAGGAAAAAGGACCCTCGCCGGCTTCGCTTTTGTTCTGATGGCAGGATCGATTTTCCTTTCCGTTTCGCGCGGCGGCATGTTTGCCTTCTCAGTGGAGGCGCTGATCTTTCTGGTCCTGCTGTTGCGCAATCCATCGCATAGAAAGAAGGCGTTCGCGTTTGCAGGCATGCTGGCCCTGGTGATCGCGTTCTTGGGATACACAAGCAGGGGACAGGTCAGCGACCGGATGCACGATCTTGTGGTTTCCGACCGGCTGGCAATGACCGCGGATACCTTGAGGTTGTGGAAGGAGCGGCCGTTGCTCGGTTGGGGTCTGGGCACGTTTGCAACCGTATATCCGCACGTTCGCAGCTTCCCGACGAACCGACTGGTAGACGCAGCCCACAATGACTACGCACAGACTCTCGCCGAAACCGGGATTCTGGGCTTTGCCTTCGCCTTGTGGTTCGTTATCGTTCTGTGCCGGAAGGGAGTGCAACGCTCACGCCATTGGGACACAGACTGGAGTTCGGCGCTTTCCCTGAGCGCCTTGCTCGCATGCGCCGCCATGCTGGCGCACAGCTTTGTGGATTTCAACATGCAAATCCCGGCCAACGCGGCTTTCTTCTATTTTTTTGCCGGACTTGCGACGACGGCGGCAACACGCGGCAAGCACACCCATAATGTGCCGGACCAGGACTTGAGTTCCATCGGGGAGGACGGGCTTGCTCAGTGCCGCGGAAAATAGCTTCAATCGTGCTGCCCTGCTTTGAACCGGGCGTCCACCGCGGCGGGGGCATTAAGCAGGCACTACTGTACTGTCTCAATGGTGGGTAATTTGGCGGTATTATTGTGCTTACGATGGAAATCTTGATCGGGGCAGATGTCGATCCAATCCTTCCCGCGCGGCTTGATCGCTCGCTGGAGGGTGATATTTGGGGCCCGGTTGATTTAATCCAGGGGCTGGAGAGCCGCCTTGGACAGGATCTGCCGCCAATCACTTGGCTGATACGTGTCGACGACTCGGTCCGTTTCGCAACCGGTTCCTACGTTTCAGGCTATACGTCAAGGTCTAAGACTTGGGAGCGGCTCGTAAGTCGAGGACACGAACTTGGATGGCACATCCACTTTATCTCGACGCGCTCCGGCGTGGGGCGTTTCGACCCCGATCCTGAATGGTTTCACGAAGCGTACCGGGCAGCCGCGACCTGCTTTCCAGTCGGTGCCGTTCGCATAGGCTGGGATTATGGCAGCAATACCGTCTTCACTCGCCTCGAAGAGGCGAATATCCCTCTGGACTTTTCGGCTCTTCCGGGCAACGTAATCTGGCAGCGCGCCGGCTCCGATCAGGTTCTTGTGGACTGGTTAGGTTGTCCCGAGCATCCGTATTTCCCTTCCCGCTCGGATTATCGCGTCGCCGGCGAGAACTCGCGGCGCGTGCTGGAGGTTCCGATTACGCAATTTGAAAACGATGCGGTTGGGGTTGTGAAGAGAATCTGCCGCCGAACCACGAAGGGACGCTTCACCTTGCAGGGCCTGACGAGAAAGACCAGGTTATTGACGCAGCCTTGGAGAGACCTGCCGTCCACGCGCTCTGCAAACTGGGCGTTCTTTTTCCATCCGGAAGATCTGACCACAGAGGGAGTCCGGAACTTCGCTTCAAACGTGAAGAAGTTGGCAAGCATTCCGGGTGCAAGATTTGTTACAGCTACCCAGGCTGCGCGTTGGACCGCCGAGGCTCGCTACTGTAGCCCGGAGAGGGACTCCAAACCTTGAATCGCTCTGGAAACTCGGTGCAGTTGACCAACGTCGATTCAACGAACGTAGACGAGTTGGCGCGCTTCTTTGTCGGACAGACTAGTAAGGACAACAGTGCGGTTCCGCGGGTCGCGGCTCGCCTTTCGTGGCTGGCTGCCAATCCGGCGCTTACGCCTGAGATTCCGTTTGGCTGGGCTGGTCGAGATGAGGGCGGCGCCATAGTCGGCGCCATGCTCTGCGTGCCTTTTCGCTTCCTGGTGCGCGGCAGAATAGAAACTTTTGTCATGAATAGCGCGTTCTATGCCGACGACCTCCACCGCGGCTTGGGTGCAATGCTCTTTCTGGCATTTCGTGCCCTGAACACTCGGCATGTTATTTATTCGACCACCTCCAATAAGGAAGCGGCAAGAGTATGGGAGGCGGCGAGAGCACACATGCTGCCCAAGAGCGATTTTGAACTGCTAGGGGTTCTCCGGCCCGGTCCGGTCCTGGAAGAACTCGCTTTCCGCCGTTTCGGCAAGCGAGCGGCTTTGGTGGGCCGCGCTCTGGGGGTTGCCGCTAACATCTACAGTCCCTGCAAACTGAGCGATACGCGCGACCGCGTAACAATCGGTTCGACCGTTCCCGAGGAGGCGGCTTGTGCCGCCGATGTAGTCGACCACGAATTCTGCCTGCTTAGGGATGCAAGCTTCTTGCGCTGGCGCTACTTCGAGGAGCCGGAAACGGGCACTACTGTTCACAAGTTCCTCACCGAAACCGATGAGGGCTTCATCGGCGTATCTATCCAATCGCGTGGATATCGAGGACAGTTACGTGTGTTGAACATCTCCGATATTTGGGGAAGAGTGTCACCGCAAGCATTGCCGCTCGCCCTTTCAGCCATAGCAACAAAATATCGCGGCGAAGTGGATGCCATTATCATCCGTTGTCCCTCCGACGCTGTTGAACAGGCGGCAACCGGGATGGGATTTAAAAAGAGAAAATTCCCGAACGCTATCGGGTGGTATCTCGATCGCAGGCGCATTTTGCCGGAACGCTTCGTGATACCTGCGGGCGGGACCGAGATGGTTTGAACCCGCGGCTTGCAAGATTGCAGCTTAGAGCTTGTCTCAAAAATAGTTTTTTGAAGGGGCGTGGCTTTACAGGACAGCACTTCGCTACGGCTGATATGCCTTGGGTTAGGTATCATTCCAGTCTCAAAAGAGATCATGTCAGCCACGCCGTCCGAAGCCAATGCGGATACGGGCTTCAGCCCCCGAGGGGACTCGCCGTTTCCTTGCATCGATTTATGAAACAAGTCCTAGGAATCGCTGCATGGATGGGTGATAGCAACATGCATCGTCACATCGGCTGCGCTCATGGGTGGGGCTCAGCACGTGAACATAGAATGCCACGTTACGGATGCCAAGAGCGTGAGTTAAAGTACCGTCAGCCAGGGATAGAGATGGATTTCCCCAGATTCTGTCGAGCCGATGCCGATGAGCGAGAACAGCAGTGACGATTACTGAAGCACTGAAAATCATCCAGAGTGTGCCGCCGGATTCGCAGCCGTTCGCTGTCATAATGGCGTGTGGTTTCACGCCCCTGCATTTGCAGACCCTGTTGACGGCGCGGCTTCAGCGGCAGCTTACCAAGCGGTGCGTAAAGTTGACCTCGGGTCTGTTTGGCGATCTTGCAGGTACGCTGGAGAGCCTCATCGATTCGGAACTCGACGCGGCCCTGATCGTAATTGAGTGGCCGGACCTGGATCCAAGATTGGGGCTCCGGTCGTTGGCTCCGTGGAGCGCTCAGGCAGTCGCTGACATTCTCGACAGCGCACGAACAATGCTTGACCGTATTGCAGTCGCGATCAGGCGTATACCGCCGCAGCTTCGAGTTGCATTAGTGCTGCCGACATTGCCTTTCCCTCCTTTATTCCACACTGCGTCATGGCAGGCTGCGGAAACGGAGTTGCTGCTGCATCGTGACTTGGCGCAGTTCGCATCCCAAATAGCACAGAATGGGCGCGTGCACATTGCGAGCGCCAGCTACCTCGCCGAGCAATCTCCTTTATCGACTCGGCTTGACCTCAAGTCCTATCTGCTGACGGGCTTTCCATATACCTTGAGCCACGCTGATCAGGTCGCCGCCGCCGCGACACGCCTTCTACTGCCGGCGCCGCCAAAGAAGGGGATTATTTCAGACTTGGACGATACATTGTGGGCAGGCATTGCGGGCGAGGTCGGTCCCGATGGTGTCGGCTGGGATCTGGCAGGTCATAACCAGTTGCACGGTCTATATCAAACACTGCTGGCGGCGCTGAGTGAGCAAGGCACCCTTATCGCCGTTGCAAGCAAAAATGATCCCAGCGTAGTTCGGAAGGTATTCGAACGCTCCGACCTCTTACTGCGTCCTGAACGTATTTTCCCGATCGAAGTCCATTGGCAAGCTAAGTCGGGTTCTGTGTCAAGGATTCTTGAGACTTGGAACATCGGCAGCGATGCCGTTATCTTCGTCGATGATAGCCCGATGGAGCTCGCCGAGGTGGCTGCTGTTCATCCGGAGATCGAGACTATCCTGTTTCCCAACCGTGATTACGACGCCGGCCTTGCGACGCTGCGCCGTCTGCGCGATCTCTGTGCGAAGGAGCGAGTCTCGCATGATGACACGATTCGTCTTGATAGCATTCGTAAAGGAGTTGAGTTTCAGCAGCAGGTGTCTAGTACTTCTACGCCGGAACATTTTCTGGCTCAGTTGCATGCGGTCCTGTCATTCGACTTCGCAGCCGAGGACCCCAGGGTACTGGAGTTAGTGAACAAGACGAATCAGTTCAACCTTAACGGTCTGCGCTACACAACTTCGGAATGGCACAAACAATGTTCACAACCCGGCGCTATCTGTGTAGCTGTGGCCTACGAAGATAAGTTCGGACCCCTGGGAACAATTAGCGTAATCCAGGGAGTTACACGAGGCCAGACACTGCATGTTGAAACCTGGGTGATGAGCTGCAGGGCGTTCTCGCGCCGGATTGAGCATCAATGCTTGCGCGTGCTCTTCGATCGCACAGGTGTGGACACTATCGATTTTCAATTCAAATCAACAGCCAAGAACGGTCCGATGCGGGATTTCCTGACTGCAATAATGGGTAAAACACCCGATTGCCCGTGCTTCCTAAGTCGTGAAATATTTGATAAGTACTGCCCGTCGCTTTACCATCAGACCACGGAGATTGGGAGAACAGCAGCGAATGGATGAAGTGACAACACGCCTGAGCAACTGTTTTCAAGTAGTCTTTCCGGAGTTGCCGAATGCGAACATTTTGGCGGCTTCACAGGATTCCATCGCGGCATGGGATTCGGTTGCAGCTATCACATTGGTAAGTGTTATCGAAGAAGAATTTGGAATCGAGATGGACCTTGATGCACTCGCCGAGTTCGATTCATTCGTCAGCATCCGCGGATATGTCAACAAGAAACTAAGCGCCTGAGATGTGCTGAAATGCGGCTTCACCACTTGGGATTCGTCGTCCCGGACATCTGCGATGCTTTGGACCGCTTCGCTCGTGCCCTCGGCGCCACCTCCGACGGGCGAATATGGGAAGACCCTCATCAGAGCGTGAAGGTTTCTTTTCTGACAACGCAACCCAATGGCCCACAGGTAGAACTGGTGCAACCGATTGGAGATAGTTCTCCGGTTGCACGGTTCTTGCGCGAAAAAGGCGGTGGATTGCACCACGCATGCTATGAAGTCGACAATCTCGAGGACCAAATTGTTAAGATGCGGTCGGCTGGCGGAATCTTGGCCAGGAAGCCGAAACCCGCCGTGGCCTTCGACGGTCGCCGCATTGCCTGGATCCTGACCTCCGACAAGTTCCTCATCGAACTTCTTGAACGTAGTGCTCGAGCGGTTCTCTAGAAGATACTTGGGCGTCAGCCGTAGTACCACTGCTTCCATCTTCCAACAATGAGTTGGATATGGCACACGGTTCTCAACATGGATACTCACTTTTTTTCATGCTTTTCCCGTCATCGAGCAGTGTGGTACGTTGCGCTCGCCATTCTTGTTCCGCGCTTGTTATTGGTCGGTTTTGCCGTCAGTCTAACCGGCGACGATGGTGACAGATACCTTCAGGAAGGCGTCAACCTTGTGCAGTACCACGTCTTCTCCCACTATCCTCTGCGCGCCGGGCACAACATTCCTGGAGAAGCAGGCTATAGTTTGACCGGCCCAACGCAAGCCGGAAACGCTGAAAAAGGTTATTCCGGGCATCCCCAGCCAACGGCGCACGATCTGCCTGGCTATCCTGTCATCCTGGCCGGCATCATGCTCCTCTTTAAAAACCTATGGGTGACCGCCAGAGTGGCAGCGGTCCTTAATGCCATTGCGTTCACCTTTGCGGCGGTCGAGCTTTACGGGCTCCTTCGCTTGGCGGGGGCTTCAAGACGGGTAGCACTCTGGGCCATGGCGTTGTTCGGGTTATTTCCGGAAAGCTTTCCTTACTCCGTCTTTCACATGCCGGAGAGTTTTTTCTTAGTGGCATTTTTGGGCTGTATTCTTCTTCTTATCCGCTATCTCAGGGAGCCTGCGCAGACAACGCTCTTGTTTGCGTTCATGCTTCTGGGTGTCAGCATATTGCTGAAGCCAATCTCGTTATTCTTTGCTGTCCCGGTGCTTGCGTCGATTTGCGTGCGTTACCGCGAGAAGTCTAATAATCGCGCGCGCGTGGCGGTTGCGATAGTCCTCGGCTTGTTGGTTGAAGCGGCGATAGTGTGCCCATGGATTCTCCGCAACTACAGGGTATTTGGCGTACCTTCTCTGACCACGGTCACGGGCAACAACCTGTTCTATATCAACTACCCCATGATGTTGGCCGACAAGGGCTTGTCAAGCGAGGCCATACGCTCCTTGCAAACCGCGCACATTAAAACCGTCGAACAGCAAATACCTGGCTTCCGAACTAATGCCATGGTCCAATCGAGTGCTCTCCAAAAAATCGTAGTATCGGAAATCATCTCGGACCCGCTGGCGTATGCCAAGTGTGTCCTAAAGCACGCTCCCCGCCTATATGCCGGTACTGGGACCTTCGCCTTGCTTCAGTTGCTAGGGCGCATGCCCGATGACATCCCTATGGACGACCGCAGCCGCCTGGGCATGCTCCGGAGCTTGAACTGGGTGCTGATATGTGTCGCCTTGTCCTACGCTCTCCTGCTCGCGCTTTATGCACTCGCCGTGCGGGGGCTCGCAGTGTTACTCCGTCAACGCCAATGGTCACTGCTCATCTTGGCCTGCCTGCCTTTGTTTTACTTTACTGTGATGTATGGGCCCGTTACTGCGTCGTCGCGGTATCGGTTGATGATGATACCGTTCCTGGCGATCCTAGCCGGGTTCGGCGCTGCCCCTCTGTGTCAACAATAGTGAGACATCTTCGCCATCAACAATTACTGTAGGGGCGGAGAAAGATTCCCACCTTCATGAGCAAGACCAATGGTAGGCGGATGGAGTTGAATACTGCGGAG
>JBEKBO010000012.1:0-64748 GCA_050015355.1 Candidatus Korobacteraceae bacterium
TGGAAATCACACCCTACAATAGTCATGAAGGCTTCTCCTGACCCGGATGCTCTTGTTCCTCAAACAATGAACATACAGGTCGCTAGAAGCCTTCGTCCTTATCCAATCAATTTCACGACAATTAAAGACGGCAAGCTCTCTGGAAACTGGCAGGTGGCCCATTCAAGCGCTGCAGTTGCGCTTCCACCCCACTACGCGAAAAGCGCGCGTAGCGGGGGCCCCGGCTTGAATGGGGCAGTTTCGCAACAAGCAACTACCCCACACAAGCAAGGAAGCTTGTGTGGGGCACCCTCTGGATCATTATTGTCGATAACCGCTCTAGATTTTGAGCGCCGCTCCAGTGTCGGCGCTGGTGACGTGTTCGGCGTAGCGCGCCAGCCATCCACGCTTGACCTTGGGCTCGAAGGGAGGAAGTGCAGCGAGCCGTTTCTGAATCTCAGCATCACTGACTTTCAATTCGAGCTTGCGGGTCTTGGCGTTGATGTAAATGCGATCGCCTGGACGAATCGCCGCGATTGGGCCGCGAGCCGCGGCTTCCGGCGCGACGTGGCAAACACAGAGCCCACGCGTGCCGCCGGAGAAGCGGCCGTCGGTGATTAGTGCGCAACGGATACCGGCGCCCACGATCGCCGCCGTCGGCGAGAGCATTTCCTGCATGCCCGGTCCGCCCCGCGGCCCCTCGTAGCGAATCACCACCACGTCTCCGTCTTTCACCTGGCCGTTGAGGATGCCCTGCAAGGCGTCCTCTTGCGACTCGAAAATGCGAGCTGTGCCCTCGTACTCCATCATGTCGGCACCGACGCCGGCCACCTTGACGACAGCACCCTTCGGGGCCAGGTTGCCGAACAGGATCGCGAGGCCGCCGGTCTGGGTAAAGGCATTTTCGGCGGTACGGATGACATCGCCGTCGGCATCGGGAGCACAGGCAACCGCATCGCCCAGCTCACCAGTGACGGTTGGAACATCGAGCTTCAGGTCGCGCACGCCGTGGCGATTGAGTTCCTTGAGAATGGCGGGAATGCCACCGTGCTGGTGCACGTGCTCGACGTGAACTTCGGGACGGCTGGGCGAGATCTTGCAGATATGGGGCGTGTTCTGTGAGATCTCATTGATCCGGTTGAGGTCGAACTTGATATCCGCCTCATGCGCCAGTGCGAGCGTGTGCAGAATGGTGTTGGTCGAGCCGCCCATGCCGACGTCGAGGACAAAGGCGTTCACCAGCGCCTGCTCGGTGATAATGTCGAGCGGACGGAGATTGTTATCGAGGCACCGCTTGAGCGCGTGCGCCGCTTTCTTCGTCAACGCGAGGCGCTCGGGGTTCGGTTCGGTCTTGCGTTTGGTGCCATCGGTCCAGCGCTCGGCCGGAATGGTGCCGTTGCCGGGCAAAGCCACGCCCAGCACCTCGCCGAGGCAGTTCATGGAATTGGCGGTGAACATGCCGGCGCAGCTTCCACAGCCGGGACAGGCGGTTTCGGCCAGCGAGCGCAACTCGCCGTCCGTCATTTTGCCCACACTGTGTTTGCCGACAGCTTCAAACACCGTGATCAGGTCGGTGTTGCCGGGACCGGCGAGCATGGGCCCGCCGCTCAGGTAAACGGCGGGGATATTGATGCGGACCATGGCGTTGTACATCGCCGGGACAATCTTGTCGCAATTGGCGATGCCGATCCACGCGTCGCATGGGTGAGCGCCGATGATGGTTTCGATCTGGTCGGCGATCAATTCACGCGAAGCGAGGGAATACTTCATGCCAAAGTGGCCCATGGCAATTCCGTCGCAGACCGCGCCGCCAACGTTGCAATACCAGACGTTGAAACCAAGAGCTTTCAGTTCGTCGCGGACAATAGCGCCGATCTTGTCCAGGTGCGCGTGACCCGGAATCTGGTTGGTATAGGAGTTGATGACTGTGACAAACGGCTTCTTCAGATCGTCGAGTGAGCTGATAACGCCCTCGGCGATCATGAGAGAAGCCGCCGGCAGCATATGGGCGCCTTCGGCGACAATACGGCTGCCCCGTTTGCGGATGTTCTCGATTCCTGGATTCATGGCGCTCATATTCTACTAGAGTAGCGGGGTGGCGGGGAGTTCTGGTTGACCTTAAGCCGGGGAATTAACTAAAAGATAAACCTTAGAGCCAGGGGCTTAATGGCGGCCAAGACCGGGCATGAGCGGCTGAACACAATAAATAAATGAGAGCAAACGTGCAGAACACAGCCAGAGCTATCTTGACACGTGCGGACTGGCGATGTGAGATACGGGTGGAACGCGGGACTCCACTTGGTCTGGACAGAGATCGACACGGCAACTTTCCGTGCGTCGAGCGCAGGTTCATGTATCCTTACAGGCGACGAAAGCAACGACCCCGCACAAATCACATACTTATTCCGGATATTGACAAGTAAATCTGATACTGACTGGTTACGGAGGTTTCTCACTATGAAGAGCGTCGTGGGCCATTTCCGGTTGTTTCTCAAAGCGTGCGCGTGCGGTCTCGCGCTGGTTATTTTGACATGCCTTCTCGCAACTGGCCAAAGCGGCCAGACCCCGCCCACTTATCGAGTCGATCCTGCCTGGCCCAAGGAACTTCCCAACAATTGGATTATCGGGCAGGTTGGCGGACTTGCCGTGGACAGCCACAACAACATCTGGGTGCTGCACAGGCCGCGCTCATGCACGCCAGACGAGCTGGGCGCAGTTCAGACACCGCAACGTTCCATGTGCTGCTTCCCTGCGCCCCCAGTTTTGGAGTTCGACCAAAGCGGCAAGCTTTTGCAGGCCTGGGGAGGCCCAGCGGCGGCGAAGGACTGGCCGGGCAACGAACACGGTATCCGCGTGGACAGTGCGGGTAATGTCTGGCTGGGCGGCAACGGCGACAATGACAGGCACATCCTCAAGTTCACGAACGATGGGCGCTTTTTGATGGAGATCGGTCATCCCTCGGCCGAGCCCGAGAACAACCAGGACACCAGCATGCTGGGCCGGCCCGCGGGCATTGAGTTTGACGAGGCGGCGCATGAGGTCTATATCGCTGACGGCTACCTCAACAAGCGCATTGTGGTGTACGACATGGAAACCGGGAAATTCAAACGGGGATGGGGCGGGTACGGCATGCCGTTGAGCGAAATCGACAACACGTATCCCGTGCCGGCGTATAAGCCCGCCGATCCGCACGATAAGCAGTTCCGCAATCCGACACACTGCGTGCATCTCAGCAACGACGGTCTGGTTTACGTGTGCGATCGCACCAATGACCGCGTCCAGATCTTCCAAAAAGACGGACACTTCGTCAAAGAGTTTTATCTTCGTCCCGAAACACTAGGGAGTGGTTCGGATTGGGACATGACTCTCTCCACCGATAAAGCTCAGACTTATCTTTTGATCGCTGACGGAACCAATAACGTCATCTGGACAGTGCGCCGCAGCGATGGTGCTGTCGTTGGCACAACCGGGCACAACGGGCGCAATGCCGGCCAGTTCCACTGGGTGCACCAGATTGCTTCCGACTCGCAGGGGAATCTTTACACGGGCGAGGTGGACACCAGCAAACGCGTGCAGAAGTTTGTGTTGGTGAAATAAGCGTTGCCAGTGCGAATTGTCACGGGAGCCGGAGCAGGCTCCCGTGAACTTTGAATCGCGCCGGACGATGCACGCGGCGCGACTCAGCTTCTCACATATACCTGCGCTGTGAGTAGGTTCGATTCCGGTTTTTCGACAATGCTCGCCTAGAGAGTTTTGTTGGTGGATAATTCTGCTCTGTGAACATTCAACTGAATCAACTTGAAGTCAGGGTGCTGGGATCACTGATGGAAAAGGAGATCACCACGCCGGACTACTATCCGCTTTCATTGAACGCGCTGCTAAACGCCTGTAATCAGAAGTCAAATCGAGATCCGGTGACGGATGCGGACGAAAGCGCCGTGCGGGAGGCGCTCTATTCGCTTGGCGAAAAGGGGCTGGCAGGTCCGGTCAGCAGCGCCGAAAGCCGCGTGGCAAAGTACGAGCACAGGATGCAGGAGGTCTTTAATTTCACGCGGCGTGAATCGGCAATCATCTGTGTGTTGTTGCTGAGAGGCCCGCAAACACCGGGCGAACTACGCGGCCGGGCGGAACGGGCTTTCCGCTTTGATGACCTTGCCGACGTACAATCCACGCTGCAGCGACTGGTGCAGCGTGATCCTCCACTGGCAAAGATGCTGGCCAGACAACCTGGCACCAAGGAAGCACGTTACGTACACTTGCTGGCGGGCGACGCGGAGGCGTGGGAGACACCGCAGCCGTCAGCGGCCGCCGGCAGCGGCATGTTAGCCGGAAGCGAGCAGATCTCAATGCTGGAAGAAGCGGTGGCGCGGTTGGAGCAGGAGGTCTCGGCACTGAAGAAGGAGTTCGCCGACTTTCGAAAGCAGTTCGAAGAGGATTGACGTTAGAGAGAATCTGGAAGGCAGAAGTTCACTGCTGCCGGGCGGCTATTCAGGGCGAACGCCGGAAAGCTAGTCGGGCAAAGATTGCCGGGGAAAGCAAGATGGAAGGATTAAGGCAGAAGATCGGCGTGCCTCTCGCCATCATTCTGAGTGCAGCGATCTGGTTCATGACCACTCCCGCGGGGTTGTCGCTCGAAGGCAAGAAGTCGCTGTCGTTGTTCGCGGGTATTTTTGTTCTCTATTTAACGGAGGCAATTTCCTCTGCCCGTCAGCAGCCTGCTGATCGTGCCGGCAGCGGTGCTGATGGGAATCGTCAACGTCAAAGGCGCGCTCGATGGCTTTGCTTCGTCGTCGGTATATTTGATTGTAGGTGCTTTCATTCTTGCCGTGGCCATGGTCAGAACCAGGCTGGCGGAAAGGATAACCTATCTTGTCCTGCTCAGAACCGGTTCCTCGCCGACCAGAATCACCCTGGGTGTGGCCATCGCCAACACGGTGCTGGCTTTTCTGGTGCCTTCTGCCACCGCGCGTACGGCGTTGCTGCTGCCCATGTGTCTGAGCATCATTTCGCTTTTCAAAACCGAGGGCCGTTCGAAATTCGCCATCAACTTGCTGTTGACGCTTGCCTTCACCAACGCCACGATCAGCGCCGGAGTGCTCACGGCAACGGTTCCCAACCCCGTCACAGTGGAGTTTCTGGCCAAGGTCACCGGACAAGGCGTCAGCTATCTTGATTGGCTGGTATACGGCTTTCCCCCCGCGGCGATCATGACGTTCATCACATGGTGGCTTATCCAGCGAGTTTATAGGCCGGAAGAGGAAAGCACGCCGGGCGGAGTGGAACGCACTATTCGCGAAAACCTGCGCGCTATGGGGAAAATGACCGCGGCTGAAAAACGCGCGCTGTCGGTCTTTCTCCTGGTGACGTTTCTTTGGGCGACGCAAAACATAACCAAACTCGACACTACGGTAGTTTGCCTGGCCGGTGCCTGTCTGCTGTTTCTGCCCAAGTTCGGCGTCATCGAATGGAGTGATGCCAACAAGGGGGTTTCCTGGCAGGTTGTGCTGGTGTGCGGCGGCGGGGTTTCTTTGGGAGACATTCTGATGAAGACGGGAGCCGCCAAGTGGGTGGCTGCCTCGGTGTTCAAAATGCTCGGCCTGCAAGGTGCGTCGACGCTGGTCATGCTCATCGTGATTATGTTCATCGTGCAGTATATGCACGTGATCTTTGTGGGCACCACGGCCATGGCCACGGCCTTGCTGCCCATAATCCTGGCAATGGCCGAGGCTGCACACGTGAATCCGTTAGTGCTGGGGCTGCCGGCCGGCATGATCATCGGCGGCTATCCTCTGCTCATGTTCTACAACACGTTACCGAACATTATTGTCTATGGCACCGGCAAGCTCGAAGTCGGGGATTTCCCCCGTGTGGGCATCGCTTTGTCGGCGATCGCTTGCGTCATTTACGCCTTGTGCGCGGCGACTTATTGGCGCTGGCTAGGACTGTTCTGAAACCGATTAGCTCGGAAAACCGTATAGCTCAGCAGCATTGTCTACCAGAATTCGGTTTCTGATCTTCACGTCGGGAACCCAGGTTGCCAGCATGTCCAGCAGGCTTGCATCGGGAGGTATCGCGGTCTTGCAGGACTGATGCGGCCAGTCGCTTCCCCATACCAACCGCTGCGGCGCAACCTCGACCAGAGCCTTTGCCATGGGGACTACATCTTCGAAGGGGAAAGGCTGGGCGGATGTCAGATACGCTCCCGAAAGCTTTGACCAGCAGTTGCCTTGTTGAAGCAGCGAGAGCAGGGTCTGGAATCCCGGGTGCGGCACTCCCAGTCCCGCCGGCACGCGTCCGATATGGTCGATGACGATTGGCGCGGGCAAACGCCGGAGCCTTGGTCCAAGTTCAGCCAACTCACGGCCATCGATGAGGATCTGCACATGCCAGCCGAATGGCGCGACCATGTTTGCCAGCGGCTCCAGCGTGCTGAGCGGGCTTCCGCCTTTATAAATAAGATTGAGGCGCACGCCGCGGAATCCCGCATCGTGCAACCGCTGTATCTCCTGCTTCGGAGTATTGGTGTCAAGGACGGCCACGCCGCGCCAGCTTCCACCCGCGGCGACGATCGCATCGTAGGTGCAGCGATTGTCTGTTCCGTAAAAACTTGGCTGAACGATGACGGCACGTTCCAGCCCAACGGAGGCGAGCATCCGCACGTACTCGTCCCGGTGAGCTTCCGGTGGTGTATAACTGCGATTCGCGGCAAGCGGGTACTGCTGTGCCGGTCCAATGATGTGCGCGTGGCAATCACATGCCTTTGGCGGGACGGCAGTTTTCGGTTTGCCTGGATCGGGTCTTGGACCTTGCTGCAAATGGATGTCTGCTTTGTCTGCTACCTTCTCCATAGAACCCTCGGTTCCGTGTGGTTCAGAAAGCCCAGTCAGGAATATGAGGCAAGCCTTGCCCGCGCCGCGAGCCGGGGTCCCCAGCGGCTTCACCGCTGGGGTGGAGGGCCGGAGGGCGATCCGTCGCCCGTACCCGGCGCGCAAGCGAGTACGCGCGACTCGCCTCCACGGGTGAGAATGCCTATTCGATGATCTTCTTAGCTCTGAGCGTGTTGTCGATATCGGGCTTGAACAGCACGCCGGCCTCGATTTCCTTCACGCGTTTTATCTCGCGCTCAAAAATCGCCTTCGTCTCCTGCAGAACGTAGGCGGCATCGGCCTTGGGCACGACAACGATTCCGTCCTGGGAAGCGATCACGACATCCCCTGGCATAACCACTACGCCGCCGCATTGTATCGGGAAGTTGACTTCGCCCGGACCATCTTTGAAGCAGCCGCTGGCAACAATGGTACGGGAATACACCGGCAGTCCGAGTTCCTTGAAATCCTCGACGTCGCGGATTGCACCATCGATGATCAGCCCGGCGATGCCGATCTTTTTGGCGGCGCGTCCCATGAGCCCGCCGAAGCCGGCGCCCGCCATGTGGCCAAAGTAATTGCCGACGATGACATCGCCCGGCTTGGCCAGTGAAAGAGCCTTATGGAACATCAGGTTGTCTCCCGGCGCGCACATAACCGTGACGGCGGGACCGGCGACGAAATCGCCTTGATTCGCCTGCTTCATTCCGGCATCCATCACTCGGAAGCGATTCATCGCGTCGGCGATGTTTGGGGTGGGATATTTTGCCAGCTCGGCGATCAGAGCGGGATCAGCCCGTTCGATTACCGTCTGAAAACGAAATCCGATCTTGCCGAACACGGTAGAGGCAACTGCCGCGGTAGTCGTCATTTTTGAATCCTCCTAATTCTTTCCTGCGTAATTAAGCAAGCCGCCATGCAGAACGATGTCGACCTGGCGGGACGTAAGATTGTGAACGACCATGAACTCGCTGCGCTGAGTTTTGTTGACGACGACGAATTCGCTCTGGCGGAAATCACCGGCAGTATCCGCGATCTCCAGTTCGTCGCCGGGCTGGATTTTTTCGTAATCCTCACTGTTCTTGAACGTCAAAGGCATAATTCCGAAATTGATCAGATTTGCCATGTGAATGCGTTCAATGCTCTTGGCAATTACGGCTCGCACTCCGAGATACATCGGACAGACGGCGGCATGCTCGCGCGATGAGCCCTGACCGTAACTGAGACCGCCGATGATCACCGATGCCAAGCCACGCTTCTTAACATCCTGGCAGCGACTGGCGAAGTCCGGGTCGACATTCTTAAAGATGAAGTCGCTCGACTTTGGAACATTCGACCGGTAACGGCTCACGGAACCGGCGGGGATGATGTGGTCGGTGGAGATCTTGTCACCGAGCTTAATCGTTACCACCGCTCGAAGATGCTCCGGCATCGGCGAATTGCTGGGCGGGGTTCCGATATTCGGGCCGCGGAAAACTTCACCCGTATAAGACGGATGAATGAACATGCTGTCGTCAACGAAGAACTGCTTCGGCTGCTCAACCCTCGGATGCGCACAGCCCAGATCGCGCGGGTCGGTGATCATCCCGGTGAGCGCGGCCGCAACCGCGGCTTCCGGGCTGACAAGATACACCTTGGCGTCCTTGGTCCCGCTTCTGCCTTCGAAGTTCCTATTGTTGGTGCGGACGGAAACCGCCCCGCTATGCGGTGACTGGCCATAGCCCACGCAAAAACCGCACGCCGATTCCAGGATGCGCGCGCCCGAGTCGACAATGTCGGTCAGCGCTCCATTCGCGGTGATCATGCGGAGGACCTGATGGCTGCCGGCGACGACTCCGAAACTCACGTCGGGATTGACCTTCTTTCCCTTCAGCAGCGCCGCGGTTGTCATCAAGTCCTTAAACGAAGAGTTGGTGCAACTGCCGATCAGTACCTGATCGACCTTGATCCCCGCCACCTCCCGGATTTTCTTGACGTTGTCCGGCGAATGCGGCAGCGCCACATTCGGCTCGATGGAACTGAGGTCAAGGTCGATGATGCGATCGTAGTGGGCATCGGGATCGGGTTTCAGCTCCATCCAGTCCTGCTCGCGCGCCTGCGCCCGGAAGAACTCGCGAGTGACCTCGTCGCTGGGGAAGATCGAGGTGGTCACGCCGAACTCCGCTCCCATGTTGGTGATGGTGGCTCTTTCAGGAACCGTGAGGCGAGCAATACCCGGGCCACCGTACTCGATGACGGTGCCGACGTTGCCCTTGGTAGTCAGGCACTTCAGCAACTCAAGGATGACGTCCTTCGCCGTAACCCAAGGCTGAAGCTCGCCATGTAGGTTGACGCGTATGACCTTGGGACAGGTCAGGAAAAACGCGCCTCCGGCCATGGCGACCGCTACGTCCAAACCGCCGGCGCCGATGGCCAGCATGCCGACCGCGCCCGCCGTCGGCGTGTGGCTATCGCTGCCGATCAAGGTCCATCCTGGCCGGCTCAGCCGTTCGAGATGAACCTGATGGCAGATTCCATTGCCCGGTTTCGAGAACAGGATTCCGTACTTCGCGGCCACCGTCTTCAGATACTTGTGGTCGTCGGAGTTCTCGAAGCCCTCTTGCAGCGTAAGGTGGTCCACGTACGATACGGAAAGCTTCGTCCGGACTTTTTCGACAGCCATGGCCTCGAATTGCAGATAGGCCATAGTGCCGAGCGCGTCCTGCGTCAAAGTCTGGTCTATCTTGATGCTGATTTCACAACCCGGCTTGCTCTCACCCGAAACCAGGTGCGAGGCGATCAGCTTTTCCAGCAAATTCAAACTCATGCCGAAACGCCTTTCTCAACTTTTTTCTTATCAAGGACGGCCAGAATTTCGTGAAAATCCTTCGGCGGTACGCCCTTGAAATGTTCTTTCAGTCCCAGTTCGGTGCACCATCTCAGCTTGGCCTTGGTGGCCTTGGACATGATCGCGTCGACTTTCAAGGTATCGAGCGTTGCGATGACCTCGTCCATCTCGTGCTCGCGCCGTGCCGAGTGAATTACGCCCCGGGCAACGAGGCCATTGATCACTTCCAACATCGGACCGGCGGTCAACGTCTCCTGCACGGAAGCCAGCACGTCATCCTCAACTCCGTAGCTGTGACCGGCAACCAACATCTCGATTAACAGGGTGACAAAGCCTTTCATGAAGATGCTGCGGAACATTTTGGAAGCCGAAGCGCTTCCCGCGGGCGCATCCATGAACGTGATCTTCATGCCATAAGGCGTCATTTCTTCCGCAAATCGCTTCGCCCCCTTGCCGGAGACGGAGACCGGAACCTTGTGCTTGTAATTGGGTACAGGGCCCATCACGGCGCAGTCCACAAACAAAGCGACGGGCGAAATAATCGCGTCAGCCTCTTCCTTGGTCATGGGTGAAGTGGCGTTGAGATCAACGTAGAGCTGGGACTGCTTCAGGAAAGGCTTTGCGGCCTGCGCCAACGGAACCGACATGTTGGCACTCACCGCTGACATAACGATTTCAGAGCTCTCGACCAGTTCCTGCATGCTGGGTACGAGCGCCACGGAAGCCTCAGCCGCGCGCTTGGCGATCAGCTCGCTCTGAGGCGCAACATTCCAGAACTTGTCATACGCGATGATGCCCTGCAGTCCCTCTTGCTTAAGGCCCTTGGCAATATTGAAAGCAGCTTCACCAAATCCGATAAATCCGAGCTTTGTCATAGCGATGCCTCCTATCGATTTCGTCCACCCCGACATGCGCAACTGCGGCGCATCTTTGGGACCCCGGTCGCTCATCAAACAGAGCTGAGCCGGATCGTCTAGAGCCCGATTGAGTCCACGCGGCCCGCCAGTCGGCCTTGCTGGAGACAATCACCATTCGATCCGGCCATTCACCATGGCAAACGTCAAACCCCCAGAGTGCTCTTGCGTGCCCGTTCCAGCGCGTACTTCAAGATCGCCGCGGAACGGTAGAGGCCGTGCACGAATTTGCCATACGGCAGCATCAGGAACAGCGTCATAACGATGCCAAGGTGAATCGCCAGCAGCGAGCCCATGGCTGCGGTCTCACGCAGCACCAGCAAAAGCAGGCCGGTGATGCTGGTCAGCAGAAGCAGCACGATGAACGCCACGTCCGTTCCTTGCTGGCTCTCGTCGGTGATCTCGCGATTGCGGCGCGTCTTCAACGACCACAAACCGGCGGGACCAATGATCAGGCCGAGTCCGCCCAAGGTGCCGAGCACAACCGGCAAGCTGGTGTATCCGTATGGCCCCGTCCACCCGAACCCGTAGTAGTAGATGGCGCCGAGCGTCGTGGCCGCGAAACAGAGCAGGAATCCGTAAAACGTGAAGTGGTGGAACCAGCGCCGCGATTGCGAACTCTTCTCGTCCGGGTAAGCGCATCCCCAGCCGCTTTGGTCCAGGTACTTGAGGGCAAGGGCTTCCTTGATGGCCAACATGACCGCGGGCGGGTTGGTGAGATCCGAGGTTTGCTCGCCTATGTTGCGCCAGAAGCGAAGCAGGCCAATGCCCAATGCAAGCGCCACAAACAGCCCCACGGCGCCAAAGGTCAGAACCAAAACCTCGTGCGGCGTGATCTTGTAGAAGTCGCCGCCGGCAACCGCCGTCGAGAGACTCCGGCTTCCCGCCGCTTGCATTGCGCCAAAGAAGAACACGACCAGCATCAGCGCTGTAAGCAGCGAGACCACCAGGGCGTTGGCCCGGAAGGCGCTGGCCAGCGGTTTCGGCCAGGCGAACTGCTCGTAGGTCTGCGCGCGAAATTTTGCGAACGTTTGTGGCGGATTGATCATCCACTCGTGCGGAGGAGCGTACTGGCAGGCGTAGTAGCACTCGCTGCAGTTGTGGCACAGGTTTGCCAGGTAGTTCAGGTCGGCCTCGGCGAAGCTGCGGCGGTACTCCATCGCGGGCCACACGGCGCAAAAGCCCTCGCAATACCGGCAGGAGTTACAAACTGCCATCATCTCCTCGCCAATATGAATCAGTTCACTTTGCGGCATGGGTTGCCTCCTTCGACGCCACAGCAGCGGATTTCTTGGCAAGAGTGGCCGCTTCCTTGCCCGCGATTCGTCCAAATATGTTCCCGATCACCAGTCCGATTCCGCCGATATAGCCTTTCGGCAGGATGTTGCCTGCCATAACCTCGCCGGCGGCGAAGATGTTTTCCGCCGGTTGGCCGCCTTTCATCAGAACCGCCGCTCGCCTGTCCACTTTCACGGCGAAATAGGTGAACGTCAGCCCCGGACTCAATGGATAGCCGTAGAACGGAGGCGTGTCCAGCCGCTGTGCCCAGTGCGTCTTGGACGGGGTCAGGCCGGCTGTCTTGCAGTCGTCCAGAACGGTGTGATCGAACTTTCCGGGCTGCACGGCGCGGTTGAACTCGGCGACAGTGGCTTCGACTTTTTCGACCGGCAGATTGAGCTGTCTGGCGACTTCGCCGATGGTGTTACCTTTGATTGCCGGATAACGCGAAGGCATGAACTTGTTGATGGTCTTGGAATCGACAAAGCAATAGCAAATCTGGTCTTGCTGCTGTGCCACCAGGCGTCCCCAGATAGCGTAGCGGAAACCCCAGAAGTCTTCGCCTTCGTCGTAGAAACGGTCGCCGGCCTTGTTCACCACGAGGCCCAGGGTGACGCAGTCGAGCCGGGTGACGATGCCGCCGTCGAATTTGGGCGAGCGCGAGTCGCAGGGCACCATGTGCCCCTGGCTGGGATCGCCAACTGATTCGGCACCGGCGGCCAACAGCACCTTTACCATCGTGCCGGTGTCGAACGGAGTGCCGCGGATCTGGAAGTTGTCGGCCGCCGCTCCCCATGCTCCCTTGAGGAATTCGAGGTCGGACTGTAACCCGCCGGCCGCCACCACGACCGTCTTGGCGGCGATTTGGACTGTATGCTGCCCTTTGATCCGCACGGTTGCGCTACGGAAGCGGCCGTCCTTGATGTTCAGGTCGATCGCTTCGGCATCGTAGAGAACACGCGCACCCAGTGCTTCCGCACGGCGGTAGAGGGTGTTCATCAGCGACTTGCCGCCGCCCAGGAACCAGGCATTCGTGCGGCTGAGGTGGAGCGTGCCGGCCAGCGCGGGTTGAAAGCGCACTCCCTGCGCCCTCGCCCAATCCAGGACGCTGGGCGATTCGTAGACGGTCATTTTGGCCAGCTCCGGGTCCGTCATTCCGCCGGTACAGCGCATGTAGTCGTTCCACATCTCGTCTGCCGGATAAGCCCCGGTGTACGGATTGATTTGCTTCTCATGCGCCAGACGCATGTTGCGCGTATGCCGGCTATTACCGCCTCTTAACGATTTCGGGGAGCACTCCAACACCAGAACGCTGGCGCCACTCTCGAGCGCCGTGATGGCCGCGCACAAGGCCGCGTTCCCTCCGCCTATTACCAAAACGTCCAAATTGCTAAAGTCCTCTGACATTGCCATCTCCCACAACACCTTACGTGGATATTGCTTTTGTAGCAGTGTGTTTCATTCCGATACCCATTGGGGCTAAAATCGGTACTTCCCAATAATCGGCGATCGCCGGAAGGTGTGTTCGCAGAGAGTAGCTCCGTGCACGCATTATCGCCAATATATTGATAGTAACGATTGATACTTAGAATAGAATAATCGCATGGAGCTGCGGCACCTCCGATATTTCGTGGCGGTTGCGACCGAGAAGAGCTTTCGTCGCGCTGCCGAGCGGTTGCACATTGCGCAGCCTCCGCTCAGCACGCAGATCAAGCAATTCGAAGAAGAACTCGGGCTGCCGCTGTTTGAGCGCACCAGCAGGTCTGTGCGGTTGAGCCCGGCGGCGGAAAATCTGCTGCCGCTGGCGAACAGCATCCTCGAGGCAGCCGACCGGCTGAAGACAGCCGCCAAGCAAAGCGCCGAGGGGGCGATTGGCTCGCTTTCCATCGGCTACCTGCCTTCGTCGCTCGGACCTCTGCTGGCCGAGGCCTTGCGCACTTTCCACGCCGCCCATCCTAACGTGCAGATTTCATTGGTGGAACAGCGGGCGCCCCAGCAGATTGAAGCGATTCTGAATGGCTCGCTCGATATTGGGCTGACGCACGGCAGGGTGGAGCAGAGCGAACTGGCGGCCGAGCTTTTCAGCGAGACCGACGTGGCAATCGCTTTGCACAGAGGCCATCGCCTTACCCGCAAGGCCCGGATCTCTTTGGAGAGCCTGAGGGGAGAGCGGTTGGTCCTGCTCCGCCAGGAGTTGGCTTGCGGATTCTATGATCCGTTTTTTGCCGCCTGCACCGCGGCGGATGTCAGCTTGCCGGTCTTTCAGTACACCAACGACTTTGTAACCAAGCTCTGGCTGGTTTCAGCGGGGTTCGGTATCTCCCCGACGATGCTTCCATCGTTCCTGCCCTTTCCCATCAGCGACATCGTCTACCGCCCGCTGGCTACCCATCTGCCTAAATCAAAGCTCTTTCTGGTTCATCGCAAGGCCAACACCTCGCCTCTGCTTGAAACCTTCGTGGAACACGTAAGACAAGCCCGCGTCAAAAAATAGAGAAACCGATCGAGATAACCGACCACCAGCCCGCCGGCATTCCCGCAATAAGTTGCCGGATCAAGCCTCCGGGAGGTAGAGCCTGTCCCAAAGGGAAGCATCCCGCAGTCCTCCCTTGCGAAGGCAGACTGGGATGCTCTGAACTACGACAGCACGCGCCCTTTAGTCCTCGGGCCGAAAACGCCGACGATGAGGGCGACCATCACGAACATGCCCGCGATGTAGGTAAACACCGGCATATAGCCATAATGGCTGAACAAAAAGGCCACAATCAGCGGTCCAAACGAATTTGCGCCTCGCCCCGCTCCATAGGAAATGCCTGCTCCCGAGTTGCGAACATGCGTCGGAAAGCATTCCGCCGTATACGCGTACAGCAGCGGTGTGAACATCTGGAAAGAGATCATCATCAGGCAGCCGAAGACCACGATGGATGCCTGACTGTTGCTCAGCCCATAGACCACCGCGCAGAGAGCCTTGATCAGCACGCAAACCGTGACCAGCCACTTGCGATCCCAGCGGTCAGAAATAACCCCTGCAAGCATGGCCCCCAACGGCGCACCCAACTGCATAGCTGAAGTCCAGGTGAGCGAATTCACCAGTGAGAATCCCTTCGCCACGAGCAGCGTTGGAATCCACGCCTGGGCGCCATAAAACCCGAGTGCCTCGAAGAACCACACCGAAACCAGCAAGGCAGTTCGCCCGCGGACGCTAGGAGCGAACAGCTCCGTGTACTTGGCGCGCTGAAACACGGGTGGAATGAAATCCGAAACCGGCGGCAGTTCGCCGAATTCGGCGCGGGTCCGAGCCTCTATGCGGTCCAGCACCGCGTCCGCCTCGGCAAACCGGCCTTGATTCTCGTACCAGCGCGGCGACTCCTCCAACCGCCGTGAGAACAACAGGATTAGCATGCCAAGCGAGCCCCAGACGAACACCAGCCTCCAGCCCCACACGGCCGCGGGAATCGCCATCCGGGCAATGAACGCCGTGGCCGGGATGCCGCAGACCCCGATCATCATGATCCAGCCCTGGTAGCTTCCGCGCCTTTTCACCGGGAACATCTCGCTGATGTATGTCATGCCAACCACGGTCATGGCCGAAATGCCGACGCCGGTCAGCAACCGTGTCAGGAATAGTCCGGCCGTGTTCCAGGCGCAAGCGTTCAGCAGCGAGAAAACGGAGTAGAACAAAGTGGTCACGACCAAGGCTTTTTTTCGTCCGACCCGGTCGGAAAACCATCCGCCGACATTCGCTCCCACCAACATGCCGATAAATGCCGCCGAGGTGATGAAGCCAATGCTGGAAAGCGGAAGCTTCCAGGCAATGCGCACCGCAGGCGCGGCGAAGCCGAAGGTATTGAGATCGCCCAGTTCGAAGAAGAAGATGTAGGCCATTATCCACATGATTCCCTTGTGAAAAGAGCCGATGGGCAGTCGGTCAAGCCTCGCGGCCACCGATGAACGCGCGCCCCGCACGGCGCCAGCCTGTATTGTCCCCATGTAATCCTCCCCTATTCAAAGTGGAAGACGCACACGACCTCCCAAAACGCATCTGCCCTGGCAACGGAAAAGGCGCCCGTCGCCGCGGACCCCGGCGGCGTCAGGACGTCTCGTGTGAATCCCACAATTGAAATCTGTAGCGGTGCTTAATGGCGGGGAAGCTATCACAACAGACACGGGAAACGGAGCAGATTAATCACTGTGTCGCGTGCGGTGCGTCACTTGGCAGGTGTGATGAAAAGAAGATCGGTGAGTATCCGGATTGGGGGTGAAAGGCGATCGCGGTTGCAGGATCGCCTCGCGGGTATTCGCCAATCAGAACTTCAAGTTCTTGAACGGCAGGAAGGCCATGAAATCGGCGTGATGCACGATAAAGGCTTCCGTCGTGCGCTTGACCAGGTCGCCCTCCGCGGCATGCGCGGCAATGATGTGGCAGACGGCATCTGGCACGCCGCACTCCATGGCCAGCGCGACGCCGGTAAACGGGTGGCGCACCATCTCGCCGCGAGGGCTCTGCACGGCCTTGCCTGCCTTAATTTCGTATTCCAGCAGTTTGCCGACATCGGCGAGTATGGCGCCAGCGATCACCGTGTCCAGATCGATCTTCAGGCTGTTGCCCATGAACTCCCGCATGGCCTCCGCCGAGTGGCGCGAAATGTGCACCACGCAACGCTTATGTTCCATGAAGGTCGTCGGGCAGTTCGGCACCAGAAGAGTAAAAGGAATCTGGTTGAGATCGTCGGGACGAAGCGGGCTCAGCTCAAATGCCCGTTCCCAGGTGCGCGTCACTTTTTCTCGAAGATCGGCGTTCTGAATCCAATCCAACTCCGGCCAAAGGCGCTTAATGTCGTCGCGGATCAAGCACTCCTCCTGCGGCCACTCTGATTTCGGGCGTGGCTGTCGGCACAACTTGTAGCAGAGCATGAAAGCAGCAAGTTGTGATGCCGGTCATAACACGACGTGACAGAAATTGACAGCAATAACCGCTTCGAGGCGAACGTTCCCACTAGCGCGTCATGAAGATTGCGCGTTCGTTCTGATTCGAGTATCAATTCTTTCTATTAAGATATTGGCGCAAATCGAAGCACTCAGATAATCTCCCACACCCAGGCGACCTTTCGGCAACGACCGCTGCCGGTGGCAGACACCGGCTTTCGGTTAGGCAAGAAGATTTCGCCGGCTCGACCCAGGGGAGATGGGGATGCGGCAAACTGAATATCACTGTCGCTTGTGATTAAAATCACGGGTTGCTGTTCAAGAGCTGTGATAGTCATCCCATCCATACTTTCCTGAGCGACAAGTGAGGGTGCCCGTGTGTTTGCGTGAGCGTCGGCAAGGCTGAAAGCACGCTACCATCCGAGCAAGCGATTTCCGGGACAGCGAATCATGAGGAGGAAGGAATGAAGGGCAAGCCACTCTACAAGAGCCTCTATTTCCAGGTGATTATCGGAGTAGTCTGCGGCATTACCTTGGGCATGGTGGCCCCGAAGTTTGCCGTGGAATGCAAGCTATTGGCGGATATTTTTCTAAAGCTCATCAAGATGATGATTGCCCCGGTCGTGTTCTGCACTCTGGTGGTCGGCATTGCGGGTTCGCGCACATCGGGGGGCAAGGTGGGCCGGGTTCTGCTGAAGGCAATGATCCTGTTTCATATCTTTACCATCATCTGCCTGCTGCTCGGCCTGGGAGCCATCACGCTGTTTCATCCCGGCAGTGGTCTCAACATCAATCCCGCCACCCTGAACACGTCCAGCATCAGCTACCTCACCAGCTCCGGACCGAAATTCACCACCTTCGGAGAATTTGTTCTCCGCGTGATCCCGACCTCCTACGTTGCCGGGCTGGCGGACGGAGACGTGTTGCCGGTTCTGCTGATTGCCATCCTGACCGGCTTCAGTTTGATCCGCGCCGGCAAAACCGGAGAGCTTCTGCTGAGCGTCATTCAGTCGGCCATGAAGGTCGTCTTTGGAATCATCGGGTTCATCATCAAACTCGCGCCGCTGTGCGCCTTCGGCGCCATGGCTTTCACTGTGGGCAGATACGGAGTAGGGGCGCTGAAGTCGCTCGGCCAACTGGTAATTCTTTTCTATGCGCTGTGCGCGATCTTCTGGATCGTTTTTCTCGGCGCACTCTGCCGCTTCTATGGTTTCAGCATCTTCAGGCTGCTGGCGTATATCAAGGAAGAGATCTGGATTACGCTCGGGGCGGCAAGCAACGAACCGGCCATGCCAGGCATGCTGATGAAGATGGAGAAACTCGGGTGCGACCGTGGAGTGGTCGGCCTCACCATCCCGGCGGCCTATGCGTTTAACCTCGACGGCACCGCCATTTATCTTTCCTTTGCCACAATGTTCATTGCGCAAGCCTGCAACATCCATCTGAGCTGGGGAAGAATCTTTCTGATGCTGATCGTCATGTTGATCTCGGTCAAGGGATCGGCCGGCGTATACGGCGCGCCGCTGGTTGCCCTGGTCGCTACGCTTTCGGTGTTTCCGGATGTCCCGGTCGCCGGCATTACCCTGATCATCGGAATCGACCGTATCCTTGCCGAGGCGCGTGGAACCGTCACGGTCCCCGGCCATGCCGTGGCAACCATCGTCACGGCCATATGGGAAAAATCCTGCGACCTGGATAAATTGAAAGCCGAATTGAAGAACCCAACCTACAACTACAGTGCGCTTGGCGGCGAACAAACTGAGCTGGCGCAGGTACCTGCCGCTGCAACCGCGGCCGGCGGCGGAGCCTAGAGCGATTGCCTGCGACTCATGAGAAAAAGCTGTGGCCCCGTCCAGTGCGCCGCAGCTTTTCTTTGGTCTTAACTGATTCCCAAGCGCTTCTTGACATAAGGAACCAATCCGCCAAGGTCAAGTATCTGCTGAACAAATGGCGGGATAGGCGTGAAGGTGTAGGTTTCGTTCGTGCTGAGATTCCTGATCACACCTGCGACGCTGTCCACTTCCAGCATGTCGCCGTGCCGGATGCCGGCCGATGCGGCTGGTGATTCCAGTGCGAGCAGGCCCACGTTGATGCAATTGCGGTAGAAGATGCGGGCGAAGGAATCCGCAATCACAATCTTCACTCCGGTCATCTTGATCGCGACCGGCGCGGCCTCGCGCGAGGAGCCGCATCCGAAATTCGCGCCGCCTACCACAAAGTCGTCCGCGGCGACTTCCTTGGCGAACTCCGGAGCGAGATCGATAAAACAATTCGTTTTCAGCTTTTCCGGCTGCTTATTCCAGTTGGCAAGAAATCTGCCCGGAATGATCGCATCCGTATCAATGTCGTCGCCGAATTTCCAAGCTTTGCCAGCCAATTAGATCACCTGCCTTGGATCGATGATGTATCCCGCAACCGCGGATGCCGCCGCCGTGTAAGGCGAGGACAGATAAACCTTGCTGTTTTTATGGCCCATACGGCTGGCGAAATTGCGGTTAGTGGTCGAGATTGCTACTTCTCCTTCGGCGAGCAATCCCAGGTGCCCACCGAGACATGGTCCGCAGACGGGAGGAGAAATCATCGCTCCGGCCTCGACGAATATCTCCATCAAGCCCTCTTTCACTGCCTGGAGATAAATATGCTGCGTCGCCGGAAACACCAGCAGCCTGACGCCGCGAGCGGCTTTCTTCCCCCGCAGAATTCGAGCGGCCGCTCGAAGATCGCTGATGCGCCCGTTGGTGCAGGAACCGATCACCACCTGGTCCAGCTTGACGCCGTTGATTTCACAGGCAGGCGCGACGTTTGCCGGCGAGTATGGTTGCGCAACCATGGGTTGCAGCTTAGTGACGTCGTAACCATGCTCGGCCTCGTACACCGCATCCTGATCGCTGCTGAAGGTGAGAAACGGTTCCTGGGTTCTGCCTTCCAGATATTCCCGAGCGGTTTTGTCGGCTTCGATGATGCCGTTCTTGGCTCCCGCTTCCACCGCCATATTGCACATGGTAAAGCGATCGTCGATGGGCAAGTTGCGGATGGTCTCACCGCAAAATTCCATGGCCTTATAGCGGGCGCCATCGACGCCAATCCTTCCGATGGTGTGAAGGATCAGGTCTTTGCCCGTGACCATCTCCGGAAGCGCGCCGAAGAAATTGAATTTGATGGAGGATGGAACCTTCAGCCAAAGCTCACCGAGCGCCATGGCGGCGGCAACGTCGGTTGCGCCAAGCCCGCTGGAGAACGCTCCCAGTGCGCCGTAGGTGCAGGTGTGCGAATCACTCCCGACCACGACCATTCCCGGGCGGATGAGTCCTTGCTCCGGGAAGATCGCATGACATATCCCTCCACGCCCTTGTTCGAACCAATGCGTGATTTCGTACTTGGCAATGTAGGCGCTCAGATCTTTCAACTGGGCAGCGGCGTCGAGGGTCGGGCTGGGGACAAAATGGTCGACCGTGAAATAAACCTTCTCGCGGTCGAAGACCTTTTCGACCTGCATCTTCTCGAGCTCTCGAAAGGCCGCGGTGGTGATGTCGTGGCCAATGACGGCATCCACCCTCGCGGTAATGATCTCACCCGGCGACACCTGTTCGCGCCCGGCGGCGTTCGCCAATATCTTTTCTGTTATGGTGGCTCCCAACGCGATCTCCTTACCTGATCTGCAAAACGTCACCCGTGCGCTCGATGGCGGGACTTGCCGTTGAGCTGTTAGCGTGGAGGAATCGTACAACGTGTCATGAATGCCTACAAGCCGAAAGCGCACGTGACTGCGACGGACCGCTGTTGACAGGGCAACTATCATGGCGGAAACTGACTCTCTGAACTCATCGCGATTCACAAGATGTGCTGCCGATTGCGATCGCCATTGGAAGGAGTCTTTATGCTGATTGATGTCTATGCGGAGTATGCGCGGCACGATGCCGGGCGCGAGCTTCCCCCGGAAGTGATCCATTACGCCAAGCGTGCACTGCTCGACTGGTTTTCGGCGCTCATTCCCGGCACCCGGGTTTCACCAGCCGTCAATCTGGTTCAGGCTTACGCCGCCGAGTTGGGACATGGCAAATCCAGTCTGCCGGGACTCGGCACGGTCGCTTTTCCCGGGACCGCCGCATGGATCAATGGCAGCGCCTCGCACTCGGTTGAGTTCGATGACATTTTTCGTGACGCCATCTACCACCCCGGTTGTCCGACGATTGCCGCTGCGCTGGCGACAGCGGAAGACCGGGGCCGCTCGGGCCTGGAGCTGCTGAAAGCCATTACCATCGGCTATGAGATCTCCACGCGCATCGGCGCGGCCATCCAGCCTTCTCATTACAAGTTCTTTCACACGACGGGAACGGTGGGCTGTTTCGGCGCCGCCGCGGCCGCGGTTACGTTGATTGCGCCCAAGGACGCCAATGCGGCGCGCCATGCTTTGGCCACTGCGGCGTCCCTTGCCGCGGGCCTGCAGCAGGCATTTCGCTCCGATGCGATGACCAAGCCGCTGCACGCGGGACATGCCGCCTGGGTGGGAGTGGCCGCCGCAACCGGCGCTGCCCATGGCGTCACCGGCGCGCTCGACATTCTTGAGGGCCAGGCAGGATTCATCGCCGCACTATCGCAAGTCGCTCCATCGCCGCAGTTCACCGAAGGTCTCGGCGAGCGGTACAACGTAATGCAGGTCACGCAGAAAAATCACGGCTGCTGTGGTCATACTTTTTCCTCCATCGATTCCGCATTGCTGCTGCGCGCGCGGAACAACCTCGATCCGGCGCAAGTCAAATCCATCGCGATTGATACGGCGCAGATCCCCATCAATGTGACGGGCAATTTCGCGCCGCGCACGGAGTACGAGGCGAAGTTCAGTCTGCCCTATGTCGTCGCGCATGCGCTGCTTTACGGTTCTGTCCGGCTTAACGCTTTCATCCCGGAACGAATTGCGGACCCCGCCATACGCAATTTGATGAGCAAAGTAACCTTGCAGGCGGATGCTGAGATGACGGCCAAATTTCCTAACATGCGCTCAGCCAGGGTTGCCATCACCATGCAGGACGGCAGCCGATTCGAGCACTTCCAGCCGCACCGCAAGGGAGATCCGGAAGCGCCACTGTCGGATGCGGAACTCAACGATAAATTCTATGAACTGACGTCTCCAGTCATCGGGCGGCAAGCCGCCGCCCAACTGCTAGACCAGCTTTGGAATATGGAGAAGCTGCAGGTCGCCGATTTGCGGCTGGCAGCCCTCAAGAGTCTGGAATCGTTACGCCTCCAGCAAACTGCCGGCTGATGTGCACGGCCCAAGTTGGCCTTGCGGGCGCAGTGCATGCAGGTCGCGATTGGTTGGTTGAGGGACACATGAACCATGAATAAAAACACAATCGGAATCGTTGGTTGTGGTCTGATGGGAAGCGACGTGGCCGCCATCTTTCTGGCGGCTGGCTGGCAGGTGCAGGCCGCGGAGCCCGACACGGCGAGTTGGGAGGCGCGTCGTGAAAGAGTTCGTTCGTCGGTGCGGCAACTTGATGGAACCTTTCATGCGGATCGCCTGCGCTTGGTGAAAAGTATCCAGGAGATCGAGTGGACGGATATCAAGCTGGTGCTCGAAGCCGCACCCGAACGGCTCGAACTGAAACGGCATATCTTCTCCGAACTCGATCGCGTGGCCCCGCGCCATATCCCCATTGGCACGAACGCCTCCGGATTTCGAATTACGGAGATCGCGCGCGACTGCAACACGCGCGAGCGCATGGCCAACCTGCATTTTTTTGCCCCGGCGCATCTGGTTCCCGCCGTTGAGGTGGTGCGGGCGGAGTTTACCGATCCCTCCGCCACGGACACGCTCTACAACATTATGAAAGCCGTCGGACGCATGCCGGTCCGGGTGAATCGCGACGTGCCCGGGTTCCTGGCGAACCGCATTCAGCACGCTCTGATGCGGGAGGCGTTCGCTTGCATCGACGAGGGGCTGGGAACGCCCGAGGACATCGATACGGCCGTGCGCTATGGATTCGGCTTCCGCTATGTCGCGGCAGGGCCGCTTCTGCAGAAGGAATTCGCCGGCTTAGACACGCAGATTTCCGCCGCCCGATCTATCTATCCCTCGCTTTGCAGCAGTTCCGAGCCGAGCCGCACGCTGACGCAGATTGTCGCGGAAGGCCGCCTTGGAATGAAAACCGGCCGCGGCTTCTGGAACTGGACACCAGAGCAGAGCAAGCAAGAGCAAGCGCGCTACGAGCGCACGCTGATGGCCGCTCTGAAGCTCTTGCTCGGATCGAAAGCAGCCACGGAGCGCTAACCGGCTGCGAAAAGACGCGCGAAGAGTTTGCCACGGCTGTGGTGTGGCTAACGATCAACAAGGTAGAAGAGTGTGATCCGCCAAGTTGCGGAGTGGAGCATGGTTCCGTGAATGAAGCTGTCAAACCCGATGTTGAATTTTCCAATACGAAGATAGCCGATCTCGATGGCTTCATCGCCCGAGTGCTTGAGGCCGTGGGTCTTTCGTCAACCGATGCCGGTCGTGTCGGCAAACTCATGGCGGAGGCGGACGCACGTGGCGCGGATGGTCACGGCGTCTTTCGCTTGCCGCAGTATGTGAAACGAATTCAGAGTGGCGGCATTAACACGCGGCCGAACATCCGCGTCGTCCGCGAACAGGCCGCTACTGCGCTGGTTGATGGCGATAACGCCATGGGGCACTTGGTGATGAGCCGGGCCGCCGAGATTGCCGTCGAGAAAGCTCGTTCGGCCGGTGTGGCCTGGGTGGGAGCCCTCAACAGCAATCATGCAGGCCCGGCATCGCTGTATGCGCGAATGCCGCTTGCTCATGACATGGTGGGAATCTACATTGCCGTCGGAAGCGCCAACCACTTGCCCCCATGGGGCGGCACGGAAATGCTTCTCAGCACGAATCCGATCGCCATCGCGGTGCCCGGTTCACGATGGCCGGACATCGTTCTCGACATGGCGACAACCAATGCCGCCTATGGAAAAGTAAAGATCAAAGCGCAGCTCAATGAAACGATGCCCGAAGGCTGGATGATCGACCGCGAGGGCAAGCCGCTGACCGACCCGAAGAGAGCGAACGAAGGGTTCCTGCTGCCCATCGGAGGACCGAAGGGCTATGGGCTGGCTCTCATGTTCGGCTTGTTGGCCGGGACGCTCAATGGAGCCGCATTCGGCAGAGAAGTCATTGATTTCAACAAAGATTCCTCGACGCTGACTAATACGGGGCATGCCATTGTGGCGGTTAACATCGCCTCGTTCGTGGACGTGCCGGAGTTTAAGAAGAAAGTTGATTACGTTTGGGAGGAGATGAAATCTTCCCCGAGACTGCCTGGTTTCGACGAGATAAGGCTTCCAGGAGAACGCTCCACTCGAATTTACGAGGATCGCATGGCCAATGGCGTTCCGTTGAGCCGCGAGCTTCACTCATCGCTGGATGCACTTGCGGACCGGCTGGGAGTTCGGCGCCTGTAGCAGCCCGTCGAGCTTCCGCAACTCTGCTTGAGCAAGCAACAGTTCCGGGATAAGATGGCTCGACTATCCAGTGCAAAGTGTTTGGTTCGCCAAGACGGGGACGAGGGGAAGCGGCGATTGACACTGCTTTGCCCGACTACAATAAAGAGAGGTTTTTGTTATGGACAATAAAGTGAGAGCTAAGGAACTGATCGAAGGGTCAATCGATTTTCATATTCATACTGGTCCAGACGTGTTTCCCAGGCTGGTGAACGATATCGAGGCGGCCAAGCAAGCTAAAGAAGCGAAGATGAAGGCAATCCTGCTGAAGAACCATGTGACTGGCACGGGAGATCGCGCACAGATCGCCAGCCAGGTAGTTGGTTTCCCTGTGTTCGGGGGCATCGCGCTCAATCTGCCGGTGGGAGGCGTCAATCCCCAGGCAGTAGAAATGGCCCTCAGAATGGGAGCGAAGGAAGTATGGATGCCTACCATTCACGCCGCGCATTATCTGAAGGAAGTCGACAATGTCCCGATGTTTGCCAAGCTATTGAAATCCGGCATCAAGGGAATCAACCTCCTCAATCAGGATGGTTCGCTGACGAACGGGGTGAGAGAAGTTCTAGCCTTAATCGCACAGTACGACGGAATAATGGCTACAGGTCATATCTCGATTCAGGAGGCAATGGCGCTGGTTCCGGAAGCGAAAAAAATTGGGGTCAAGAAGATTGTAGTGACTCACCCGCTTTCGCCGATGGAGAACTACTCAATTAACGATATGAAGGAGATTCTTGCGCGGGGTGCGACGATGCTGGAACATGTCGTCAACGATATCACGCACCAGATGAAGAATCCGATTCCGGCTTCAAAGATTGCGGAAGCTATCAAAGCCCTGGGAGCGGAAACGGCCATTATGAGTACCGACAGCGGCCAGGTCATCAACCCCGCTCCGGTTTGCTCGATGGAGAATTTCATTCGTGAGATGCTGGATCATGGCATTCCGGAGAAAGACATTATGCTGATGACCCGCGATAATCCCGCCGGAATGCTCGGGATTCAAGCCTAGGCCAGTGACCGCCTGTTCTACCCCAACGCGAGCAACTACGGCTCGTACCGGGGACTCCGGCTGCGGTGTGTTTTTCCGCGGCCTGCCGGGCGTAGAAAATCGAAAGGGGAGCCATTGGGCTCCCCAAGATTTTAGTTTCAAGTAAGTGTGCTGAAACCTGCTCAGAAGTTGACGCGCATTGCCAACTGCACAAAGCGGCGCTCGTCGTGATTGCCGCCGATAGCGCTACTGCCGAGTCCGCCCTTCAGTCCCGTTATGACTATCGGATTGCTGACCGCTCCAGGCACCGGAGTTCCGCCAAATGAAAGGACATTAGCGGCCGCCGCGTTCACATACATGTTGTGATGGTTAAGTATGTTGAATCCTTCCGCGCGGAATTCGACCTTTACCCGCTCCGTTACGGCGAAGTTCTTAGCGGCTGCCAGATCGAAGTTCCAGGCTCCCGGCCCACGGAAAGCGTTCCTGCCGGTCATGTTCGAAGGGAATGGACCGAAATCTGAAATTCCGTAGTAGTAGGGATTGGCGCCCGAGTTATAAGGACTACCAGTAAAAGCCAATGCTGGATTGGCGAAGCTGACCCCAGGGGGCAGAGTTAGTATCGCATAGTTATTCGGGCCCAATAAGGTTCCGTTTCCAGTTTGGTAGCTTGAAATTGCAGTGCTGGGCACGTAGCGCGGGATTCCAATCAGGTCACCTGCGTTAAGCGAGGCGGTACTATCGAAAACCGAGAACGGAACTCCGGTACGCGCCGTAAACACACCCGTGAAGGCATAACCGCCCAGCAACTGGCGCTTGAAACCCTTGCCGTTCTTGAACCACGGCGTCTCCCAAATAGGTGAGACCACCAGGCGGTGGCGAACGTCAAAGTCCGAACTCCCCCAGTCAAGCTTCGGGTTCCGCGGGTCAAGATACCCAATGTTGCCGGCCGTAATGCTTGAGAACGTAGAACTCAGATCATCCATGGAGTGAGCCCAAGTGTAGTTGGCAACTATACTGAGGCCGGTACCATGCAAGTTCTGCGTCTGGAAGCGGATGTTTAATCCGTTGTAGCGAGAAGTTCCTCCGCTGCCGCGGGTGTTGATGTCCGAATAGTAGTTGTTCGGGCGAGAGTAATTCCCGAGCGCCGGATCGTAGGCATCGCCAAGGTAGACATTACCTGCCCCTAGCGCATTCTGGGGATGAATATCATACAGGTGAACGCCATGTGCACCGCTGTACTCCAGGGCAACGATGGTGTTGCGAGCCACGCGGCGCTCCAAAGCCATGCTATAAAACTGTGTCTGTGCCGTATCTATATTCTGATCTACTTGGCGCAGGCTGGGAGGTAGAAAAGGGGTGGTTCCGCCGGAACCGCCGAGCGGCCCGTAGTTGCTGACCGAGACGACCGGAGTAGGCGTCGAGGTTGAGAGCAGGGCGACGGTCGCATAATTCGGCGGGTTCTGAATGGCGTTGAAAGTAATGTTCCCAAAGTTGCGCTCGTAACTGATGCCGAAGCCGCCACGCAAGCTAGTCGTGCCGTCGCCGAAGACGTCGTAAGCAAAGCCTATGCGAGGCGCGAGTGTGCCGTAATTCGGGTTCCACATTCCGCCTACAGGGCTGTTGGGGGCGGCCATCACCGAGCCATTGCGGACCATCTGGGGCAAACTACTGCCTGCGCCGTAATAGAAGTTGGAGTCAAGTGACTGGTTATCGTTGTGCTGCACACCATAAAACTCCCAGCGCAAGCCGTAATTCAAGGTCAAGCGTTGCGAGACTCGCCAGTTATCCTGAGCATACACTGCGAAATCCTGGTAACGATAGCTACGGGAGAAACTTGGCGGGGTCACGGGAAGGTTTAATTGGCAACCTGGAATAATCACAGGACCGTTAGTAGGATCGTTGTAGCAGGGTAGGGTTTTTCCTTGCGGATTCACGGCGACGTTGAAATATGCCAGGTTGCCGCTTAGCATGGCGTCCAACCCGCTGCCTGGATCAAATCCTAGCAGTTCAAGCGCCTGGTTGGCGTATCCGTAGGTGCGGTTGTTCTGGATGTAGTTGAACAGGCCGCCATACCGCATTTGATGCTTTCCCTTGTTCCAGGAAAAATCCTCGGTAAGCTGAAGCATATTCTGCGGGCCGCCATAAGGCTCACCACCGACGCCGGCAAATTGAGCCCACAAACCGGGGAAGGTAACCGCTTGGCCATTCACCGTTGCGCCGTTGCTTAGGAGCAGTTCTGGAACGCTTAGCGCAGCTTGATTGTAAGTCTGGTTGAGGTTAAGACGGGTAAAACTGACTTTCGAGCTGCTGAAGACACTATTCGTGAAAAAGTGAGTTAATGAGACTAGAGCGCTGTTGTCGTAGATCGTCTGACCCACATTGTACATAGAATACGGGCTGTTGAATTCTCCGCCGTTGAAATCGTTCTCACTGTAAAGCGCATAACGGAAGAACATCTGCGTCTTGTCGCTCAAGTTGTAGTCAAGGCGCCCCATAATATTGTAGGTATTTTGCGGAACACCGCCGCCTGCATCAGCAGGAGCCGAGTAGTTCACAAGATCCAGGATCGGTGTTCCATCTGGAATAGCGGCGAAAGCTGACGACGAAGGGCTAACGCCACCCACCATGGTTTGGCCGTTCACCGTTGTCTTCGGAATCGTGCTGACGGGGTGGAATTTTTGTCCGTACGCATTGAAATACGCCGCCACGTTCGGTGCCACATAGTTGTTCAAAAAAATCGGGTCGGGCACCAGGGCGGTTTCCTGCGCGTTGCTACGGACGCGTGTCCACTCCGTGCTCTGGAAAAAGAAGAGCTTCTTCTTGATGATGGGTCCGCCGATCGTGTAGCCGAAATCATTGCGGGTGTACTCGCCTTTCGGAAGGTCTTGCTGGGCGTTGGCTACAGTGTTTGCGGTCAACGCCGAGACACGGTTGAACTCCCAGGCGGAGCCGTGAAGGTCATTGGTTCCCGACTTTGTCGTAATGTTTACAACGCCGCCTGAAGCACGTCCATACTGCGCATCGAAGTTGCTGGTTATGACGCGGAACTCCTGCACGGCTTCGATGGGCAGCGGCTGACCAAATGTGGCATTGAACCAGTCAATGTTTTCCGCGCCGTCCAGCAGGATTTCGGTACCGGAGGACCGTTGGCCGTTAAGGCTGAAGAAGACGCCGTAGTTCTGGCTGTTCTGGTCTCCACCAGCGGAGGTGCGGTCGCCATTGCTGATGTTGCCGGCCAGCGTGACGAAGTCGTACGGGTTGCGGTTCAGGCTCGGCAGTTGCGCCATCTGCGTTGGCGTAATCACCTGTGAAATCTCTTGTGTCTGGGTGTTGATTTCAGAGCCACCCGCGGCTACTACCTCGACCGTTGTCGTCTCTTTGTCTACGGCGAGGACGGGATCCAATGTAACGTGGCTGCCCACGGTCACTTCCACCTTCGACCTGTAGAGGGCGAAGCGACCGCTTTTGACCGTTACCTCATAGGTCCCAGGCGTGAGTCCCAGCACGTTGTATTGGCCGAGACTTCCGGATTGCACAGCCGGACGAGCGGCGCCCGTAGCAATGTTCTTGACAGAAATAGCGGCACCTGGGATAACCGCTCCGGAGATGTCGCGCACGGTTCCGACGATTTGTCCGGATTCGGCCTGTCCAAGCGCGAACGTCGCGATGAATGAGAGCAGTGTCAACAGTACCAAAGCCCTTAGAGTAACTCTCATGTGCTCTTTCCCCGCCCTTCAGGTCAAAAGGCGCGTAACATCTCACTTCCTCTTGCGGCACGAGAAGTGCGGTTCGTGCGGCATATGGGCCACCACGAATCCATGCCGAAGCTGTTCCAGCAGCGGAAGGCGCAATTATCTCCAGAGCCGATCCTTTTTACAATGTTTTCCCAGTCTCACAATTGACGATAAATTCGATGGCGTTGATCGTTTGAACAGCATGGTCGTGTCCCCACGTACGTGCCGTGCAACCTGCGGTTTGTTTCCAACGATAGTCTTGTCTGGATGATTAAGGGCAGCGGAAGGGCGATCCACCATTTCTGATAGACTGCCTTTATTCCAGCCCCGCAGGAAGACTTCGGTGCGAAATCGGGAGTGTGCAATGTTGTTTTTGAGTGGTGATGAGGCGGTTGCTACGGCCGCTTTTGACGCCGGCGTGAAGTTGGGCACAGGGTACCCCGGCACACCTTCGACGGAAATTCTCGAATGTTTCGAGAGCCTGGGCGGACAGGCACAGTGGTCGCCCAACGAGAAAGTGGCACTTGAGGTCGGTATTGGCGTTGCTTATGCCGGCGCGCGTGCCATTGTCACCATGAAACACGTCGGTTTGAATGTGGCGGCAGATCCATTGTTCACCGTCGCCTACACGGGAGTCAGCGGTGCTCTGGTGATTGTCTCGGCCGACGACCCCGGCATGGCCTCCAGCCAGAACGAGCAGGACAATCGCCGCTATGCGGTGGCCGCGGCGGTGCCTATGCTGGAGCCCTCGGATTCGCAGGAGGCGTATGACTTTACGCTGCGCGCTATCGAGATCTCGGAGCGGTGGCGGGTTCCGGTATTGTTGCGGATCACCACGCGCGTCTGTCACTCCAAAACGGTGGTGCGACGCAACGGCGATGCCCTCCCGCAACCCCGGGCCGCGGAGTTCGTCCGCGACGTTCGCTCGCGCGTGATGATTCCTGCTTTTGCCCGTCCGGCGCACCACAACTTGCGCGAAAAACTGCGGCAAATGGCGGCTTGGAATACTAGCGACGGTCCCAATCAGATCGTGGAAGGCTCGGTGTCGCTGGGCATCATCACTTCCGGAATCTCCTATCAACATGTGCGCGAAGCGGTGCCGCAAGCCAGCGTGCTCAAACTGGGCCTGACCTATCCGCTGCCTTTGGAGCTGATGCGTAATTTTGCCTCCCGCGTCGAGTGTTGCTTGGTAATCGAAGAGGGCGACCCCTACATGGTTGAGGCTGCACTTGCCGCCGGGATCGCGGTGGAAGGAAAGCCCGATATGTTCCGTTTCGGGGAACTCAACGTGGCTCGCGTGCGCAGTATCGTGGCGGGCGACACCACGCCGGAGCCGAAGCCGGTTGCCGGCAAGCCGCCGGCCTTGTGCCCCGGGTGCGCACATCGCAACGTGTTTGCCAGTCTGAAGAACCTGGACTGCATCGTCGCCGGTGACATTGGCTGCTACTCGCTGGGAGTTCTGCCGCCGTTCGATGCCATGGACTCGGTGGTGTGCATGGGTGCTTCCATAGGGGTCGGACTCGGGTTGCGTCATGCGCTGCCGCCAGAACAGGCCAAGCGCGTCGTCAGCGTAATCGGCGACAGCACGTTCGTGCACAGTGGCATTACCGGTCTGGTTGAGATGATCTACAACCCGCCGCCAACCGGACACGTGCTGCTGATTTTGGACAACGGGACCACGGCGATGACGGGGATGCAAGAGCATGCCGGCACAGGGCGGACGCTGGACCATGCCAAGACGGGCAAGGTCGTCTTTGAGGATTTGGCGCGCCTGCTGGGGGTGCCCAATGTGCACGTGATCGACCCCACGGTCGACACTCCGAAATTCGAAAAGCTGGTCAAGGAATGTCTGGACAAGACCGAACTTTCCGTCATTGTGGCCCGCCGCAACTGTCTGTTAGCGGCGCGGTATATTCGGGAATACGAGAGGTGCAATGAGCAGCAAGGTAACTAACATCGTGATTGCCGGGCTAGGCGGCCAGGGCGTGCTCACATGCTCCGACATCGTAGCGGATGTCGCCTTTCACACTGCATTGGACGTAAAGAAGAGCGAACTGCATGGCATGAGCCAGCGCGGCGGTTCGGTTTCCAGTGATGTGCGCTATGGCGCCCAGGTCTTCAGTCCCATGGTGCCGCCGGGCGAGGCGGATTTTCTGGTGGCCACCGCGGCGGACCAGGTGCCGGTGAATGCCGCCGTTCTGCGCGAGGGTGGCACGATCATCGACCCGTCGCATATCGATGAGAGCAAGCTGCGAAACAAAAAGAGCCTGAATGTTGCGCTGCTCGGCGTGCTGAGCCGGCACTTGCAGTTCTCCGAGCAGGAGTGGCTTGCGGCGATCCGGCGCATTTTGCCGGAGGCGCTGCACGAAGCCAATGTGCAAGCCTTCCACCTAGGCCGGGGCGCATGACACCAGCGCCTGCGCAACTGTGGAATTAGGAGAGCGGATGCCAATCGCCAAGACAGTTTCCGAGCAAATGGGGCGGTCCTCGTGGATTCGCCGTATGTTCGAAGAGGGAGCCCGGCTCAAACGCGAGCGCGGCGCCGACAACGTCTTCGACTTTACCCTCGGCAATCCGGATGTCGAACCGCCGGCGCAGGTGATTGAGGCGCTGCGGCAAGTGGTTGCCAGGAACCGGCCGCTGTCGCACGGCTATATGCCGAATGCAGGCTACACGCCGGTGCGAGAGGCGATTGCGGCAAAATTGTGCAGAGAAAACGGGGTCCCCTTCACGGCCGAGGATGTGTTTATGACTTCGGGCGCGGCCGGCGCCTGCAATGTGTTCTTGAAATCGGTTCTCGACCCCGGCGACGAAGTCATTGTGCTCGTCCCGTTTTTCCCCGAGTACCGGTTTTACATCACCAACCATGGCGGGCGCATGGTACCGGTGGAGACTGACGACTCCTTTCTCCCCGACATGGAAAAAATTGCGGCTGCGGTCACGCCCCGCACCCGCGCCATCATCCTAAATACTCCGAACAATCCCACCGGACGCGTCTATCCGGAGGCGGTCTTGCGCGCTCTGGATGGCTTGCTGGCGCGCCTCGGGCAACCGATTTCCGTCATCAGCGATGAGCCCTATGATGCATTGGTTTACGATGGCCGGCGACAGCCCAAGGTGGCATCGCTGGTCAGGAATACGGTGATTTGCAACTCCTGGTCAAAGTCGCAAGGGCTCGCGGGGGAGCGCATCGGCTACCTGGCGCTTTCGCCGTCTCTTGCCGACCTGGAGCAGCTACGCGCCGCTTGCACTTTCAGCAATCGCGTCCTCGGTTTCGTCAATGCGTCGGCCATCTGGCAATGGGTAATGCTTGAGGCCGCCGATTACACGATTGATGTGGCCGGATATGAGCACAAGCGGAACGTCTTCTGCGACGCCCTGAAGGCGATTGGATACGAGGTAAGGCGGCCCGAAGGTGCCTTTTACGTTTTTCTCAAGACGCCGATTGCAGACGACGTCGAGTTCGTGCGTATACTCGCCGCCGAAGGCGTGCTCACGGTGCCGGGAACCGGTTTCGGGCGGAGCGGGTACATGCGGCTGTCGCTAACCGTCCCAGTGGAATCGATCCAGCGTTCAATTCCCGGCTTCGAACGCGCGTTTACGGCGGTGCGGAAGCAGGTAGCGGTGCCGAGATCCTAAGTCTCTCGCCATGATTTTCTATATTGCCCCACCGGGATTTCCGGATGGGACAGCTTTTGGTGTGCAAGATTGCAGATTGTCCTGTGTCTTTCTGCGGGCCACTGTGGGAGAATAGGCGTAACTATCCCACGCTATTACGACGGATTCGCAAAACAGTATGAGAGGACGTATGACTTCTGCGGCAATCAAAGGCCGGACTGTCGCTTCCATGGCAGCCGGGAATGGCTTGCAGACAAGCGGAGCGGTATGGAACCGCATCGCGCAAAGCAGCCAATTCAAGCACCTGATAAAGGCCAAAAAGGCTTTTATCCTTCCCGCGTTTTTGTTGTTTGCCGGTTACTGCCTGCTCATGCCATTGCTCACCGCGTATGCCCCGCGGGTAATGGCCAGCAAAGCGGCCGGCGTCAGTGTGGCCTACGGTTATGGACTTTCCGTGATTTTGCTGGCTTGGGTGATTGTTTGGTTGTACGTCAAAGCGGCTGCCAGATTCGACGTGCTGGCAAACGATATCGTAGCGGAAGCGAAGCGGCACGCAAAGAAAAGCGAGTAAGCGATGTCAAGTCCCATCATCTTCTTCCTGATCTTTATCGCCCTCACGCTGGCGATTACCTATTGGGCGTCGAAGCAATCGGCGGGATCGGCGGCCTACTTCGCCGCCGGACGCCGAATCATGGGTTGGCAGAACGGGTTTGCCATCGCGGGCGACTTCATGAGCGCGGCCTCATTTCTCGGGGTCGTGGGCCTGATCTCGCTATTTGGAGTTGACGGCTTCGTCTTTGCCTGGGGCGGCCTCATCGCCTTCATGGCTATCCTGCTGGTCGTTGCCGAACCATTGCGCAACGTCGGCAAGTACACGATGGCTGACATGCTGGCTTACCGTCACCGTGTCAGACCCGTTACCGCCATGGCTGCCGTTAGCACGCTGGTCATCAGTACCTTCTACATGATCGTGCAAATGGTCGGCGCCGGCGCCCTGGTTTCGCTTCTGCTTAAGAACTCCGGGATTAGTTACAGCACGGCAGTGATCGGGGTGGGAACCCTGATGATGGTTTACGTCGTGTTCGGTGGCATGCTGGCGACAACTTGGGTGCAGATCGTAAAGGCCATGCTTCTGATGTCGTGCACGGTTGTGCTGACCATTCTTGTGCTGCGGCATTTCCACTTCAGCTTCGCGGCCCTCTTCGCGGCGGCTTCCCAGGTTACATCGCATGCGAAAGGCCAGGAGGTGGTGCGAGACTTTCTCCAGCCCGGGCTGCGCTTTAGGTTGCCTTACGGGCCATTCGAGTTGCTCTCTCTGGTTGTGGTGTTTTTGTTCGGGACTTCGGGGCTGCCGCACATACTTTCAAGGTTCTACACGGTGCCCGACGCCAAGACGGCGCGTATCAGCGTGGTCTGGGCGATGGTTCTGATCGGCGCCTTCTTCATCATGACATCGATTCTCGGTCTCGGCGCTGCCACGATTCTCGGTCCCGACTACATCATGACCCATGGCGGCACGAATATGAGCACGCCGCTCCTGGCCCGGTTCATGGCGGGAGACATCTTCTTCGCTTTTGTCTCGGCCGTCGCTTTTGCCACGATTCTGGCGGTCGTGGCCGGACTGACGATCAGTGCTTCCACTTCGTTTGCGCACGATTTCTGGACCAACGTGATTCATCGCGGAGTCGAGCGCAAGGCGGGGGAAACCGTGCTGGTGGCGAGGGGCGCAGCCTTCTTCGTAGCCGCTGCGTCCATGATCATTGCCATCCTGCTGGGACCGACGGCCAACGTGACCGTGCTGGCTACGCTGGCGATGGCGGTTGGCGGTTCAGCCAACTTCCCGGTGATCGTGCTCTCGATCTTCTGGCGGCGATTCAACACCGCCGGAGCCCTCAGTGGACTGATTGTCGGATTGCTGTCGTCGATCGGATTGATCCTGATAAGCCCGACCCTGATGGCGATTGATCCGCCTAATGTGGCGGGCTCAGTCCGGCATCTGATACAGGCCAAAGCATGGTTCCCGCTGGAGAACCCGGCCATCGTGAGCGTTCCACTCGGATTTCTGGGAGCATGGCTGGGAACGCTGCTCAGCCGAGACACCAGCCTCAACGCCAAGTTCGACGAGTTGCTGGTTCGCTCGAACACAGGACTGGGCGCGGAACAGGCCTGACGTTCGAGTCCTCACATCCGCGGATGCCTATTGCGGGGCGATCATGCCGAGGATCTCTTCGAGTGATTCCTCGGCCAGCCGCCGCAACTCCGCCGTGGTGCGGTTTTGCACCGGATGCGCCACATAGACCGCGGCTCCGGCGAAGCCGAGCGATCGGCACTGAGCTTCAAAGGCTTCCTTGAACACCGTTGTCAATACATCGACTCCGGGAACACCGCGGGAATCTAGGTCGCGTAGGTCGTGCAAACTGCACGACGTGCAGGACCCTCAATCACTGAGCGCGATGACCGCCACCTGGCACTCGCGCGCAATCTGCTGGAGCAATTCGACCGGCGCGGTGCGGGTGTTGGTCGGCTTCTTGTAACGCCGCCAGGAAATGCCGCGGGCAGAGAGCAACTCCTGCAAGCGATCCACGTATTCGTCGCCGCGAGCCTTGCCGATGTCGAGCAGAGCAACCGTCAGCCCGTTCAGCGAAGCGGGAGGCTGCAAGCGAGCGCGCAGCGCCGGCGATGTTTCCGCCGTGGGGTCTCTCAGGATCGATTCGTTGTTCAAAGTCGTAGCTCCTTGGTGATTGGCTTCGTTTGACCGCGCGCGCGGCCGCCGGTCCAGCCAGCGCAGATGGCCGAGAACATTCCAGCCGAGCCGCCGGCGCGGACGATGAGCAGGCCATCATCCCAGAATTTTGGAACCATCTCCTCGGCCCGGCTTGCGGGAATGCCTTCGCCGACTCCGTGCGCTCCCACGATAAGATCCCGGCCGGGGCGGAGGAGCGCCGCGTGCAGTTCTTTCGTAATGCGTGTCCGGTCCCAGCCAGCGTCGCGAAAGATGCTGTAGTGCTCCGGCGAGAGGATCAGGATCGCGTTTGCGGTTTGCGCCTGCTTGGGGTGGCTCACGGCGGTTAAAGCCATGGCGAGGCTCCGGGTGAGTTCTTCAGGCGCGCGGGACTTCTGGTCGACAAAGCCCTGGATTCCATCGCCTTGAAATAGAGTCACCGCGCTCCGTCCGGAGGGAATGCCGCGTGACACCGAGAGAGGCTCCCAAGCCGGATCGGTTTCGTCTTCGGCGAAACAAAACGTGTATTTGCCAGGCTGGCCCAGAGTGGCGCGGTCGATCTCGCCGGGACGTCCGCCGCCGACATTGCGAATGATCAACTGAAGCGCGCGCCCGATTGTCGCATTCGCGCGATTGCCCTGACCCAGGGCATTGATGCCCCAGTTCATGTTAATCGCCCGGGAGATCGGGCCGTTCACGATGACGATGGGTCCGGAAAAACAGGTTGTACAGAGAAGACCGTGCATCGTGAACAGCGGGTCGAGTGCCGCTTCGAGCGCGGCCAGAACCACAGGCATGTATTCCGGTTTGCAGCCGGCCATCACGGCGTTGATCGCAACCTTCTCCACCGTGCACTCCGCCAAATCCGGCGGCACCAGGCCAATCGTCTCATCTGGGCGGCGGTTGGTGCCCGACAACATGCGCAGGATTCGCTCGTCGGTAGGCGGCACGACAGGCAGGCCGTCGCTCCAGCCCCGGTCAAAGCAGGCCTCGATGGGGTCGTCCCACTCATCGATCTGGATTGGGCGGCTCTTCAGTTGCGAGTCGCCGAATTGCGCCACCAGGCGCTCCCACACACCAGGCTGACGCGTTTTTGATCCGCAACCAGGGCTGTACGCAGGCAGATCCTGACCTAATTTGGCTATCCCGGTGATGTTCCGCCATTCGTCTCGAACCCACCCGCAAACGCGGCCTGTCTCGCTTTGTCCGGTCATGCGGATCAGCGTCGGAGTGATCTCAATGTCGGCGCGAAACGATTTTTCCAGTGTCTTGTCATAAGCAGCGCCGGCGGAAGACAGGAACCTCGGGTCATCTTGCACGTAGATGGCAAGATCCGGCAACGATTCGCGCAGGCGCTCGAACACGGGAACCAGAAGAGTGCATGTCTGGCAATCCTGCTTGACGAACAATGCGAAACGAGCGCTATCCATGGAATCCTGCTCCGTTTCTCAGGTGATGGTGATTATAGCGTCTGCGCGTGCGGACCCGGCGAGGATGATTCAGCTTGACCGCAGTTATGCCCGAGTGTATTGATCGAATTTACAAGGCGATGAGGTCCAATAGCGGAGGAGATATAGCGACTAGAGGCGCGGCCGCAACGCAAGCGGCTCCCACGCGAAAACGCAAAGCAGCAGGTAAGAAAGCCGCGCCAACCGTTGAGGCGGTGCAGGGCCTGGAGGCCTTTCCGCAGCGCGTAATTGCCGTCGAGCGAGGGCGCGCGCGTGATTACTTTCAGCGCCCGACCCCCGCGTCGCGAGCCGCGGCGGTCTTCTTATCCCGGATAGTCAGCACGGTTAAAATGCCGCAGACGAATCCCAGGCCGGAAAGGGCGAGCAAACCCATGGGAAAGCTCCCGGTGTGCTGCTTGAACCAGCCAAGAACATACGGGCAGACGCCGCCGGCAATGTTACCGATGCCGTTGATCAGGCCGATTCCGCCGGCAGCTACACCCGCAGGCAGCCATTCCGTGCACAGCGCAAAAAATGGTCCCTTGATCGAATAGACCCCGACGATGGCAACACAAAGTCCAACGAGTACCGGAATCAAAGAATGGAAGAAGAAACTGGTAGCGAGGCCGGCGGAGACAGCGAGCAGCGGAATGGCAGTGTGCCACACCCGCTCGCCCGCACGGTCCGAGTGGCGGCCCCAAAGCACCATGCCGATGCAGCCTATACCAAAGGGAATGGCGGTTATCAGTCCGGTCTGAAAGTTGGTGAGACCAAAACCTTTAATGATCGTCGGCTGCCAGATATACAGGGCGGCGCTGGTACCGGCGCTGCCGGTGTAAACGAAGGAGAGCATGAACACGCGCGGGTGGAGTAGGGATCTGAGCGAGCTCATCTCCGGCTTGGAGGAGGACTGGGCGCGACGCTCCACTGCGGCACGCCGCTCTGATTCCAGACGATTCAAAACCCATTCCCGTTCCTCCGCCTTCAGCCATTTCGCCTTGGACGGCCCATCGGAAAGATAAAATAGCGTCACCACACCCAGCAGCACCGCCGGAAACGCCTCCAGCAGGAACAGCCACTGCCAGCCCTTGAACCCGAGAACTCCATGCATTCCCAGAAGCAACCCGGAGATCGGCGACCCGACAAAGCCGGAGATGGGCATCGCCATGGCGAAGATGCTTATCATCTTGGCACGGTAGGCGGAGGGAAACCAGTAGCTCATGAACAGGATAGAGCCAGGAAGGAAGCCCGCCTCGGTGAGACCCAGCAGGAAGCGGTTGACGTAAAACGACCTGGTGCCAACGATGAATGCCGTCGCCATCGAGACCACGCCCCAGCCCACCATGATCAGCGCCAGCCAACGCCGCGCGCCCACGCGCTCCAGCGGCAGGTTGCTGGGAACCCCGAAGGTGACATACGCGGCGAAGAACAGCGACACGCCAAAGGCCAACTCCGTGGGCTTGAGGCCGATATCGTGGTTCATGGTCAAGGCCGCCATTCCGACATTGATACGGTCGATAAAGTTGATCAGAAAGCACAGCATCAGGAACGGCACAATGCGCAGCGCGACGCGCCTCATCGTCGTCCGTTCGATTTCACTCACTGTGCTCGCGGAACTCTGGACGGTCTCGACTGCCATATTCTGCTCCTTCGTTGGGTGGCGGCGACCGGCGTGGATATCCGGGTCAGTTTGGCCGTGGATTATCCTCGTGAGGATTAGCTGGTTAAGGCAAGCTACTACAGAGCAGATGCTGGTGGCTAGCGCAATGTGCGGGGTGCCGAGTGGGCAAGGATTTCTCCCTAAGACGCGGGGCAAATCCCGAATATCGAGCGATCACGGACTTCGCAAGCATCAAGGTTTGGTAATCAGGAGATGGATTCCCCGGGACCGAGGCGTTCAGATGATGTGATTAAATGAGACGATATCCTCAGACGCAGAGGAATGATACGCAGAGGAATCAAGCGAGGGCGCAAATCGTGCGAGACCCGGCCGAAGTTTGAGGAGTGACATGCACAACGAAGGCTGGCTTCATCGACTCTTTCAGCCGAAGGAGCCACTGTCCATTCCGCACGCCCGGCTCTACAAGGTGACGCTGCGAACGGCACACCTGATGGCGACCAGTGTCCTGGTTGGCGGCCATGCTTTCGGCGCGCCCGTCAGCGCGCTCAGGCCGTTGCTATACGTGGCGATCGCGACCGGCGCGGGTCTGATTCTGCTCGAGACTGGCCCGAGTTTGCACTTCGTGTTCGAGGGCTGGGGCCTGCTTCTTCTGATCAAGCTGGCCCTGCTATGTTGGATACCGTTCGCGTGGAAACAGCGGTTCCCGATCCTTCTCGCCGTGGTGGCGATTGCCTCCATCGGCTCTCACATGCCTGCAAGGTTCCGGCATTACTCGCTGCTGTATCGCAGAGTGATCAAGTAAAATTAGCCCTCATGTCACGCGCGCAAGAACAGAGTCGGCAAAGACGATGCGGCGACGTTCGGCTGAGGGGCTTCTCCGATCGCGCTTCGTTCGAAGAGGCGATTGCCTGGCTGGATGTCCACGGCCGCCCTGGCCTGCCGGCGGAAGATATAAGCGTCGACGCGGCCCAGGGGCGAGTGATTGCTGAGCCAATTGTCGCCCCGGCGGATATTCCTGCCATGGATTGCGCGGAGGTGGATGGTTACGCCCTCCGCTCGGCCGAGACCGAGGGCGCTACCGATTACAATCCGCTGCTCTTTACGCTTAACGAGCCAAGCCATCCCCTGCCTTTAGCTGGCGCAGTCATGGTTTCCGCGGGCGCTCCCCTGCCTGCCGGAGCGGATGCCGTTTTGCCCTTTGACGCGACGCAGTTGAAGGGCGCGACGCTGGAGATTTTCGCTGCGGTTGCCGCGGGCTCGGGCGTGGAACGAAGCGGGCAGCAGGTACGAGCCGGCACGGCGTTGATCGAGAGTCGGCGAATCCTGCGGCCTCAGGATGCGGGCCTGCTTCGCTCGATAGGTATTGATCGCGTGCGTGTTGTGCGGCTTCCGCGTGTCCGGCTGGTGATCGCCGGGCCGAAGGCATTCACGGGTCATCCATCCGCAGGCGATGCCAATGGCCCGATGCTTGGCGGATTGATCAGGCGCGACGGCGGGATGGTCGAAACCATGAATCCCGCAGAGCCACGATGCGAAGCGATCAGCCAAGCGATCGCCGAGCCGGGAGCGGATGTGATCCTGGTTGCCGGCCGTACCGGCACGGGACCGGACGACGAAGCCCCACTCGCGCTTGCCAAAGTCGGAGAGCTGGCAATACACGGGGTGGCATTGCGTCCGGGGGGCTCGGCGGGCATGGGGCTGACCGGCACGACTCCAGTGCTTCTGTTGCCTGGCGATCCGCTGGGCTGCTTGTGCGCCTACGAACTGCTTGCCGGAAGGTTGATCAGGAGTCTCGGTGGCCGCAGCCCGGAACTTCCCCATCGTGTGCGAGAGGCGGAAGTGGGGCGCAAGATCGTCTCCGCAATCGGATTCGTCGACCTCTGTCGGGTTCGCCTCGTCGATGGACGGGTCGAGCCGGTTGGTTCGGTCGAGGTCGGCGGCCTCGTCTCGAGTGTCCGGGCTGACGGCTTCGTGGTGGTTCCCGCTCCCCTGGAAGGATACGCACCCGGCGCGCGCGTGAAAGTGCATCTCTATTAGCGCGGCATTACGGAGCTGCTGAAAAACTGTTCTCCGAGGTGTCATCCTGAGCGAGCCGGGGTCCCCGGCGACGGCCGCTTTTGCCGTTGCTGGGGTGGAGGAGCGAAGGATCTGCTGTTTGCGCGTGCTGAGAATAAAGCAGATCCTTCGGTCGCGCAAAACCGGCGCGACCTCAGGATGACACTCCTACGAGTTTTGCCCCAGCTTCTTTAAGACCGCTTCGGACGACGCATATACTGACCAGAGTGCCGGAACCACTTTTGAGGAGTTCAAATTGGCGACGGAAGATTTCAAAATTGCGATGCAAAGGGCGGCCCGCCAGGAACAGTTCCTGGAGGTCATTGACCGTGCAGAGGCAGAAGCCCGTTTCCGAAAGCATCTCACCTTAGCGCCGCTGGGAGAGGAAGTTGTCTCTCTCATAAAGGTAGTGGGCCGTGTTCTCTCACGAGACGTCGTCGCCGGCATCGATGTTCCCGGATTTGATCGATCAAGCATGGATGGCTTTGCCGTGCGTGCGGCCGATACGGCTGGCGCCACCAGCGAGCAGCCGCGCGTGCTGCGCCTCAATTCCGAGATATTGACGCCGGGCGTCGAGCCTCGACTCACGGTTGCCGAGGGAACCGCCACGATCATAGCGACGGGTGGAATGCTGCCGCGAGGCGCCGATGCCATCGTCATAGTCGAAGACACAGACACACTGGAACGCGGCGCCGAGTTGCTTGTCGAAGTGCGTCGTCCCGTGCCGCCGGGGCAATCCGTCGCGGTCGCGGGCGGGGACATTGCGCGCGGTGAAACCCTGTTCCGCGCGGGCCAGATTTTAAGTTCTCGCGAGATCGGGTCTCTGGCCGCAATCGGCGTGGCCGAGGTCTTCGTGTGGCGCAAACCGCGTGTGGCCATTTTTTCGACAGGCGACGAACTGGTCACGCCCGGCGAGGCCATGCATCCGGGTGGTGTCTTCGATTCAAATCTGGCGACACTGGCCGCCGCGGTCGAGGAACTGGGGGGAATCCCAGTCCCGCTGGGAATTGCCCGCGATGATGAGGCAGCTCTGACTGCCTTGCTGCAAGCCGCACTTAGCCACGACATGGTGTTGCTATCGGGCGGCTCCTCGAAGGGGGCCGGCGATCTGGCTTATAGAGTTGTTAGTCGTCTTGACCGCCCTGGGATCGTGGTGCACGGCGCGGCGCTCAAACCCGGGAAACCGATATGCCTGGCGGTGACCAACGGCAAGCCCGTTGTCGTCCTGCCTGGTTTCCCGACTTCCGCGATGTTTACCTTTCACGAGTTCGTCGCACCTGTGATCCGCGCATTTGCCGGGATGCCTGCCGAACAGCGCCAAACGTTGCCGGCAACGCTGCCCATGCACGTTACCTCGGAGCGCGGGCGAACCGAATACGTAATGGTCTCGCTCGTGCAAAGAGATAGCGGGCTGGTGGCTTACCCCACAGCCAAAGGTTCCGGTGCGGTGACGGCGTTTGGGCAGGCGGACGGCTTTTTCTCAATCGGATCGCAGACGGAAATGCTGCCGGCCGGAACGGCGGTTGAGGTTACGCTGATCGGGTCGCGACATAAGCCGGCGGACCTTGTCGTGATCGGCAGTCATTGCGTCGGTCTGGATTTGCTGATCGGACGCCTGATGCTGGAGGGAGTCTCGGTCAAGGCGCTGAACGTCGGAAGTACGGGCGGCCTTGCGGCGGCGAAGCGCGGCGAGTGCGACGTCGCCGGCATCCATCTCATGGATGCCGCGAGTGGGGAGTACAATCGTCCCTTTCTGACCGAAGAGTTGGAACTGGTGCCCGGTTATGGCCGCTTGCAAGGTATCGTATTCCGCCCGGGCGACCCGCGCTTCGAAAACCATTCGGTGGAAGAAGCCGTGGCGATAGTGCTTGCGGACGCCGCGTGTCTGATGATCAACCGCAACGCCGGAAGCGGCACACGGATTCTGATCGACCGCATGCTGAATGGCGCGCGGCCCGCGGGATACAGCGCCCAGGCAAAGACGCATAATGCAACCGCGGTTGCGGTGATGCAGGGCCGTGCCGACTGGGGTGTGGCAATTGCCACCGTCGCTCAACAGTACGGACTGGGTTTTCTGCCGTTGCAGGCTGAACACTATGATTTTGTCGTTCCCAAGGATCGTCTGGACCGCGCCCCGGTGCGGCGTTTTTGCGAACTCCTGCGGGACCCCTCGCTCCGGGCCGCGCTTCTGGAACTCGGGTTCAAGCCATAGTTGGTGCTTGGAGTGCTTGATTGAGAAGAAACTACCCCACGTTAGCCAAATGCGGGCGAACATGGGGCACCGTCGAACCCATCGATCGGATTGATAATGAGGATGGAGCGTAGATCGCTACAAAGATCGAACCGACTGCGCTCCGGTTCCGAGAGTGACGACCAGCGGGAGAATTCGCGGTGAAGTCAGACAGCGCTGCCTCTTGGACAATCGCGTGGGGGCCACTGATTGTGGTTGTGATCGGGACTCTCCTGTTTCTGCTTGGCGCCGGACGCTTCTTTCTCAGGGATCGCTTTAGTTTCGTCGATGGCCTTTATTGTTTCCTTGCGATCATCCCGGCGGGATTCGCGCTTCTCGTATTTGATTTCGTGCTTCATCATGCACGGCTGGCGTCGGTCATCCTCCTCTTCTTGGGCGCGGTGCTGATTTTCTCGTCTCCTGTTGTTGACGTTGCGCTCGGACTGGCTCTCGTGGGAGCCATGGTGGGTCCCGCAGTGAGTGAATGGAAACAGGGGAAGCGCGTTCGACAAGCAGAGATGGAAAATCGTGGCGAGGGAAAATCTCAGGATGATCAAAATGGTATTGAGTAGTGTTGTTGAGGCAATCGGGAAGACGCCGATGGTGAGCCTGTCCCGCATGACAAAAGGGCTGGACGGCAATATCTTCGCCAAGCTCGAGTATCTGAATCCCGGCTTCAGCAAGAAAGATCGAGCCGCGCTGCAGATGATACTCGAAGCGGAACAGGCGGGAGCGCTATCGCCCGGCCAAACGGTTATAGAGCTGACCAGCGGAAACCAAGGCACCGGCCTTTCCATCGTATGCGCCGTCAAGGGCTATCCGTTCATCGCGGTCATGTCCAAGGGAAATTCCATGGAAAGGGCGCGCATGATGAGAGCACTTGGCGCGGAAGTCGTACTGGTAGACCAAGCTCCGAATGGCATTCCCGGCCAGGTGTCAGGCGAGGACCTCGAACTGGTGGAAGAGGCGACGCGGCGACTCACGGTTCAACGCAACGCTTTCCGTGCCGATCAGTTCAGGAACCAGGGAAATGTGCACGCGCATGAATATCATACGGCGGAGGAAATGTGGGAGCAGGCGGCCGGGCGGATCGATGTATTCGTCGATTTCTCAGGTTCCGGCGGGACCTTTGTGGGCTGTGCCAAAGGGCTCAAGAAGCATAAGCCGGGTATTCGTTGCTATCTGATCGAACCGAAGTCTGCCGCCTACCTGGCAGGAAAGACGGTCAGCAATCGATCTCACAAAGTACAGGGCGGCGGCTACAGCATGGAATTGCCGTTCCTGGAGCGCTCTTTGGTGCACGATTATCTGCAAGTCTCCGACGAAGAGGCTATCGATACCACGAGAGAACTTGCCAAAAAGGAAGGCATCTTCGCCGGATTCTCTTCCGGAGCCAACGTCGCCGCCGCTCTACAGTTGCTCCGAGAACGGGAAAAGGGCGCCAATATCGCCCTCACCATCAATGATTCAGGACTCAAATACCTCAGTACAGAGCTCTTCTAAACTCGTGGATCACTTCGCAGGCTCTAATCCTGCTTCTCGTAGTACCGGAGCCGCGGCGGGAGAAGATAAAAAGAGAATCAACTGTTTAGCGGCCGCCGGGTTCGCCGCGCTTGCGCTGACTCCCGCGGAGAACACCGTCAGGCTTTGTAGGCCCGGAGGCAGTGGACCGACCACTTCCGCGCCCGCTACTGGCATAAGTTCGCTGATCATCTGCACCGCGATCTCGACTTCGCCGGAAGCGGCAAGCGCGCCGGAAGACCCGCCGGCTGGGACCAGCTTAGTCTTTGGCTTGAGTTGCTCAGCGATACCGAGCTTCTCCACAACCTGTGCGAAAACGATCCCGCTTGCGCCGCCACCGGCCGGGTCAGAGTAAGCGATCGACTTAGCGGCAAGCAGAGTTCGCTTGAGGGCCTCGGCCGAGCTGATGTCCGGTCGTGGCGCACCGCGACGAATCGCGATCCCAACACCAGTCTGGGCAATCGGCGTGCGGCCTTGCTCGACGATTTTGCCCAGCTTAACCACACTATCCAGCGCCGGGGCTGTGACAATGACCACATCGGCGGCTTCGCCATTCTTGACACGGTTCAAAAGGCCGCCGGTCGCGCCATAGCTGAGGACGAGTTTATTTCCCGTCTCACGCTCGAACTGCGGCCCCAGCTTTTCCATCGCTCCAGTAAGAGCCGAAGTACACAGCACCTTGATTTCGGAAGCAAACGCATTGGAAGGAATCGCCAGGGCGGTAATGAGAACAAGTGCAATCACAACCCTGCGTATGGAAAGAGATACTGTTCTGACGTTCTTGTGCATGCAATCTCCACGGACCACACAATTGGCAGGACCACGCTTCACTCCAACACACATTGTCGAACGAGCAGCCGATTATATTTCATTCGCGCGCGCTCGCCCGTTTATTGTGGCTTAGCTTGCGCCGCGTGCAGTGATATTCTCGCGGCAGCCGGGCTTGGCAAGCCATCGGAATCGGGATGAGCCAGCTCCGGCCGGGTGCTTTCGTTGGGCGTTTGGGGTTGAACCACTTGGCCTATGTCGAAGACAGTAGCGTTCCGCTTCGGATTAAATCGTCCCTCGGTAAGGTAAGCCACCGCCAGACCACCGGCAATCACCGGGTGCAGCACGGCCAGGGGCAGTGAAACCTTTTTAGTCTTGACGATACTCTCGATGACTCCGTCGACGGAGTCGCTGCGGTGAATGCTGCCCGGAACCTGAGGAATCACGAACCTAGTAAGCTCCAGTTCCGGATGGCGCTTGCTGTAGCTCACGAGTGATTTTGCCACCTGTTTCGGCGCCATCATGCCGGCGTCTGCAATGTAGCTGCGATGCACTGAACCTGGATAATAGCTATTGAGGACACGGCCGGCGAAGTCCGCGCAGTTATGAAACAAGAAATTGAAATGACTCTTGTTCCGCCGCCGATTGAACTCGCGGATCAAGGCATCGTCCTGTTGTTCGCTGGTCTCGACTTCAAAGCCGTAGATTTTGCGATCATAGGCGGACCCGACCAACTGGATCCACTCGCCTTGCGGCACCTGCCCTGTCGGATCGTTGGGCGCAAGCGCCAGCAAATGACTTCGCCGATAGGCGTCTCTGAGGGATCTCACGGCGTCGGCGTCGACGGCCTTCGGTATCTTTTGAAGGTCGTCCACGGCATAGAGATATGGAACAAGCGGGATTGCGATCCAGTCATATCCGGCAATCCTGTGGTATCGACTGATTACCACACCTGCTTCTCCCGCTTCGCATCGTCGCAACAGCGTCGGCGATGCAGCGCAGATCCGGGTCAGATAAACAGCGGCATGGCCCGTCGGGTTCATGTAACCAAACTTGCCAAAAGGCTCTTCCAGCAGCAGCGCAGCTCCGGCATGCGCCTGGGCAATTGCGCCGAGGATGAAAAAAAGAAGAATTCGGAGCTTCATCATCGTTGTGTGGCCGAAAATCATACTTTATCCTTAAACCCCAGCGAAGCCCATTAATTTCGGCGATTCATGGTACTTTTGATTGTTCCGTCTGTTCGAAAATAGATTTGTTCCTCGAGCTTTTGGCGCCGGTTTTACCCGACCGCGGCCTGGTTCTCGCACTCTAGTTTTCTTCAACAGAACGCAACAATTTTGACATTTCCGTGTTGCAATCTCCCGAGAGCTGGGTTAAACCAATTTCGCAAGAAACTGAGGGACTAGAACCCGCAGTTCTCTTGTCGCTGGACGCGAGGGTTAAGCCATGCCCCTTCAAATATCCATCTACGAAACTGCTCTAGCCGCTCAATGCGAGTTGCGCTTCATGCCAAATTCAAAAGGCCGTTCCAAACGCTCCATGTCACTTTTGGCCGGGCTGGCCGTGTTCGTATCGATGTTTGTATTGGCGGCCATTGGCCAGCAGGCGCCCGCGAATTCGGGGGACGTCAACCTGGTCAACGTACTTGCCACGGTTCGCGACAAGCACGGAAAGATCGTCAATAACCTGTCGCAGAACGACTTTGTCCTGGACGAAGAGGGCCGTCAGCAGGCCATTCGCTCCTTCAGCCGGGAGACTGATCTTCCGCTCACGCTCGGGCTCCTGGTCGACACCAGCCCGAGTCAGCGCAAGGCGCTTGAGCAGGAACGCTCTGCCAGCGGCCATTTCATCGATCAGGTGCTCCGGGAAGATAAGGACAAGGCGTTCCTCATCCACTTCGATCGCGAAGTCGAACTGCTTCAGGACCTTACGCCGTCAAAACAGAAACTGAATTCCGCTCTTGGCTCACTCCAACAACCACAGCTCAAAAGGGATGAAGACGACTCCAGCGGGAGCGGGTATCCCAGGAGCGGACGCGGCTCGGGTCGTTCGCAAATGGGCGGCGCATTGTTGTACGACTCCGTTTACCTCGCCTCCAACGAACTGATGCTGAAACAGTCAGGACGCAAGGCAGTCATCGTTCTTTCCGACGGCGTTGATCGAGGCAGCAAAGTGACTCTGGAGCGGGCAATCGAATCCGCCCAGCGGACCAACACCGTTGTGTACTCGATTCTGTTTGCCGGCCACCAGAGCTCCGACAATGACAGCGGTTGGGGACACGGAGGGGGAGGCATGGGTGGTCCCATGGGCGGCGGTCCCATGGGCGGTCCTATGGGACGCCGTGGCGGAGGGTATCCCCGCTCACCGGAGCCTCGGCAAGACCGCTCCAACGGCAAGAAGATTCTGGAGCGCATTTCCAAGGAAACCGGCGGCCGTATGTTCGAGGTCTCCAAGAAGGAAACGGTCGATCAGATTTATCAGCAGATTCAGGAAGATCTTCGGAATCAATACAGCCTCGCTTATGTGCCGGATCGCCCTGGCAACGCCTCGGAGTACCGCAAGATCCATGTGACCACGACGCAGAAAGAACTGGTGGTGCAAACCAGAGATGGATACTACCCGGCCAAGCAGCTCGAGGCGAAGCAGGAGAAAGAGCAGAATTAGAGCAGTACCTTCAAGACTGGGTCCTTCGCTGCGGATGTCATCGTGAGAAGGTTCGCCGCTTTTGCGAACCGACGTGACGATCTATGCATTTCACCGAGCGCCACGGCTGTAAAAAGCAAATACATGGACCCTTACGTCGCCGAGTTCCTTCGCTGCGCTCAGGATTTCGCCTGCGGGCTCAGACGCCCGCAAAACGGCTCAACCTCAGGGTGACACGCTGGAATAATCGTTCTTGGGATACACCAACCTCAACAACACTCTAGCCAGTTTCGCGGCCGGTACAAACTCACGCGCCTGCACTCAATCCAATGCCGCGGGCCACCATGCGAGCGGCGTCATCAAAGCCGTTGAAGCAGAATGCGCCGGGGCAAACCGGTACATCCCATCCAAAGCCTTCGACCGCCTGCGCCAGCGAGAATGGGTGAAACGAGCGCTCGAGTTGCAACTCCTCGTTGGCAAAGACGAAACGTCCTCTGCCGGTGATGACCGCATGAGGTCCGCCGCGAAGCCCGCATCGCAAGCGCTCTCCGCCGCCGTTTAGAAAACCGGGACTGGTGATGAAATCGACCGAAGCCACGAAACGCCTGGGATCGTGAGGCATGGCGATCACCACCCGGTTAGCCAGACTCGCGATATCGTGAGCGCCGCCACTGCCCACCATCCGCAGCTTAGGTTTGCGATAGTCGCCAATCACCGTACTGTTGAGGTTTCCGTGCCGGTCGACCTGTGCCGCCGAGAGCAGTCCCACGTCGATACGGCCAGCCTGAAGATCCCCGAATACGTCCAGACAATCTCCGATCATGGCGGTATCCGCGGTCACGCTCGGACTACCGGTGGAGAGTGGAGCGATGGGGGGATTGGCGTCGATGGCGCCGGATTCATAAATCAGCACCAGATTCGGCGCGTGAGTCCGCTTGGCAAGCATTGCGGCCAGCGAAGGCACGCCGATACCGACGAAGCAGGTTTCGTGGTCGGCCAGTTCCAAGGCGGTTGCCAGAACCAGGTTCTCCATCTCCGTCTGAGCGTTCATTACCGTGCCTCCACGGGGTCCCCGCTACGCGCGTCTTTACGCGTAGTGGGGTGGACGCGTCTGGCTATTCCAATCCGCTCAAGAACTCCAGGCTCCAGCGAGTTCAGATAGGCCTCGCGATCGGCAACGTTTCGAACGTGGCGGTCCAGGTAGGCGGATAGCTCGTTCGGGTTCCGGGAGACACGATCATAGAGGACGAAATGTTCGTCGTCGCGCGTGTAATAACCCTGCACGTAGGAAGGGTGAGCGCCTCCGGGCACATGACAAACCGCCGCGGTTCGGTGCGCGGGAACGATGGTCCTCTCGGGAGCGGCGCGGATCACCTCGCGCGGAACAATCTCTTCCACCGTGGCGATCACCACGCGGCTTGCGAGAGCGCCTTCGCGAGTATCTCCATCGATCCCCCACATCTGCACGTTTCCGTCCTCATCCGCGCGCTGCGCGTGGATCAGCGCCACCTCGGGGAGCAGCGCCGGGATTGCGCTGAGAGATTCGCCTGTGAACGGGCAGGTTATCTTTCTCGCGTCAGCCGACGCCTGCGGAACGTCGCCAGCCAGCAGTACGCGGCTCGGCAGAAAGGGAACCCCGATGCGCCCGGCGTGCAGACGCAGCAGGAGCGTAAAGTTCGTCCACTCCTCAACCCCGAGCGAGCCGGTGTCAACCGCGCGCCGAAACGAGTGTGAGATGCCGACTCCCGGATTTCCCAGGTAGCCGAAAATTACCTTCGCCACGCACCCGGCGCCAATCAGTTGGTCGAATAGAATATCCGTCCCGGTGCGGCAAAGTGTCAGCCCCTTTCGACCCTGCCTGATCAACTCGTGCCCGGCCGCGAAGGGAACGCAATGGCCAAACCCGCCAATGAAGATGAGCGCGCCATCCGGCACATACCGCTGGATAGCGTCGCCAAGACTGAGCAGCTTACTCATTCTGTGTTCAATTCCTTGACCAGAGGCTCTGGAGGATGCCACAAATCTCGCCCCAACCCGCGCAACCACGGCGCGCGTCGGGGACCCCGCCAGTGCCTGTGAGTTGAAAAGCACTGTTAGTCTAGACCAGTTTCACAAAAGGTGTATCGCGAAAAGCAGCCGAGACGCTGGGCTGACAAATGCCATTCGACAACCACCTGCAGAACCGTCAAAATACTCGGCGGAGAAGCTGAGCGATGCCCTTCGTCTGGCTGGTCGAATGCAAAACCTGTCTTCAGCGATTTGCCATCAAGCGGCGCGAGCTTGTCCCCGGCAAGAGCACGGACGCGATCGCTCCCGGTACGGACGCCGGCTCCTTCGAATGCCCGCACTGCCACGAATCTCACCGCTACACCACCGACGATTACATTCCCGGCGAGGGCCGTATCTATCGTTGAGTGATTGAGGACGCGACTAGGAGCTGCTCAGCTAATCATGAGGAGGGTTCTATGCCAGGCGCGGTATTAGGCAGTACCAGAGATGCTGTATCCCTCGCCGCGGGTGTCATCGTGAGGAGGCTCGCCGCTTTTGCGAACCGACGTAACGATCTATGCATTTTCACCCCGCGCCAGCCGAAAGCCGGAAAAAGCAAATACATGGACCCTCACGTCGCGTCCTAACGGACGCTCCTCAGGGTGACACGCTGGAATAATCGTTCTGGGGATATTCCAACCCTAACGCCGCTGCTCAGCCGGTCCTGAGCATCAGCAAGAGAGAAGTTGCTGCACTGCCGTAAAGAAGGCTTGGGGATGGTCGCCCTTGACGGCGTAGGCGTCTACCCACCGCAATTCCTCTTCCGGAAGATTCACGTAGGCAGAGAACAAAAGAATCTTGACTGCTGGATTGAGACGCTTGAGGGCAGCAGCGACCTGCGCTCCATTCATCTCCGGCATGGCATAGTCGAGGACGACAGCAGGGATTCGATGACGACCAAATAGTGCCAATCCTTCGCGTCCACTGGTGGCCGTCAATACCTCGTAGCCTTGACTTTCAAGCAGTATCTTGCGGACCGCCAAGCCCTTCGGCTCGTCGTCTATGCACAAGATGGCCCCAGATCTTGACTTTACATTCTGCGGGAATGGGAGAGAGGACCGTGCGCCAGGAATGTTTCCACGATTGGAATCCTGGGGCAGGTTTCCGGTTGAATTGGCGGAATCCAGCGACTGGTTATTGATGGCCGCTTGCGAGAGATGGTCCATACTGCCTGCCAATAAAAAGGGGAACTGCCCTAATTATTGCGAGGCACTGACGTACTTGTCTGTCTGGTAACAGACATTCTCGAAGATAAATTGATATTTTGTCACTACCGGCTTATCTCGCGAGAGGCCGCCCATGTTGGCGCGTACTGGCATCTTTGCTTGTCTGGTAGCAGACATTCACAGCAGCCCAAGACGATGATATTCATCCCGCACGGTGCGATAGCATTCGCAAGCCACCTGCTCAAGTTCTTCGCGCTTCTTGATGGTCACGTGGCCGCGAGAGTAGTCGATCAGGCCCGCTTCATGCAGCGTGCCTGCCGCCAAAGTAACCGTGGTGCGGGGGGAACCCAGCATCTGGCCTAAGAACTCGTGTGTGAGCGGCATCCGGTCGGTTTGCACACGGTCGTAACAGGTAAGAATCCACCGCGCCAGACGCTCACTAATCGTGTGCAGTCGGTTGCAAGCGGCATTCTGGGCGCTTTGAATCAGATAAGCCTGCACGTACTTTTGGAGATGGCTCCGTAACTGGCCGTCGCGCTCAAATTCAGCTTTCAGACGCGGTGCTTCGATGCGATAGCCGGAGCCAGCGACTTGAATGAACGTCTCCCCCGGTACCGTCCCTGCTCCCAGAATTATGGGAAGCCCGACGACACCGTCAATGCCAATGATGCCGACCTCAACTGTTTCTCCGCCAGCGAGGGTCAGGACGACGGAAGCGAGTCCCTCTTCCATGAAATATGCGTGATCGGCATGGCCGTCCAGCAGTGGGGTTCGCACTTTCAGAGTGACTGGTGACAGATGCGGCTTCAGGCGGTCAATTTCCGCTTTCGGCAGTGCTGCCAATACGCGATTTTTATACACTTTTGCGGGCGGGTTCATAGCTGCTCCTTCCGCCGGAAACCGGCATCTGGATGCGCAAATGAACCAACCCCGACAGGCGGGCGGAGATGCGTATGAAGATGTACCTTAAATGTACGCTCTAATTGCGAGCTTTACGCTTTTAATTACACCCTGTTTCGCCTTAACCCTTTTCAGGCAGGGGCGAGAGTATGTCTGGTATCAGACTAAGCGACCGCATTATTCTGTCCGGTATCTAACTAAGCAACCAATCAAAGGACTGGCCCGATGTGACGAACGAGTCCACCCCGATTTCCTCGGGTCTTCGGATTGAAGGCAGAAGAGAGAGGTGTTCTGCGGCGCCCGCAGTAGAGGGCAGGCTTGCGGCGTCGCTTGCCCACGAGATCAATAACCCTCTCGATTCACTCGTTTCCCTGCTCTACCTCATGAAAGCAGAGGCTACGCTCACAGAGAAAGGCAGCCAGTACCTGACGCTCGCGGAGGAAGAGGTACAGCGAATTTCCCAAATCGCCCATGCGGCCCTGCATGATTACCGGGATGCAAATGGCCGGAGGGATGCGAACGTGCCCCGATTGGTCGGCTCCGTGGTCGATTTCTACCGGTCGCGGTTTGAGGCACGCGGCATCTCGGTCAATACTCGCTACTGTAGTAACGGCGACCTTCCTATTTACGCTGGTCCGTTGCGTCAAGTGTTCTCTAACCTCTTGCTGAATGCCGTCGACGCCATGCCTGGAGGCGGACAATTTCACGCACGGGCATCCACCGCCCGCGAGTGGTCGGGGCAGCGGAGACACGGATTACGGGTGACGTTTGCGGATAACGGCAGCGGCATAGCTGCGGAGAACCTGCACAAGATATTCGATCCCTTCTTTACCACGAAAGGTTCCGGCGGTTGCGGTTTGGGGCTCTCCCTGGTCAGAGATGTGGTGCAAAAGCACGGTGGCTCGCTCCGCGTCCGCAGCAGCACAAAACCGGGCCGAAGCGGCAGTATCTTTGCGATCTTCCTGCCTGCCGCTTAGAGCAATTCCAGAGTTGGTGTATCCCGATGTTTTAGGGAGGCGTCATCCCGACCGAAGCGAAGCCGGGGCCCCCAGCAAACGCCGCTGTTGCGTTTGATGGGGTGGGGAGCGGAGTGGAGGGATCTTGTGTCTTCTCGCTGTCTTCCCGCGGCAAAGCAACACAAAAGATTCCTCGACTCGCGACGCAAGGCGTCGCTCGCTCGGAATGACGTTCATCTCTTGAGGTACAGCATCCCGAGAACTGCTATAGTATCCGCCGGCACGCCGGTTCGCTGCGACCTACTTCATCACTCAGCATCACCGGGCAAAGGACTGTTGACGGTGGCAAGTTCCTCCAGGATGCGGCGTCTCTGGGCTGGGTCGGTCACGCTGCGCAGCACTTCTTCTCTGCGGCGCGCAACTTGATCTAGCCACGCGCCGTACTCTTCGCCGAATTGGGCTTCCAACTTCTGGCGGACCCGGCGCGCGAAGGCCGGACTTACCCCTGACGTGGAAATTGCAATCTGCAAAGCGCCTCGCCGCACGACGGCGGGATAGAAAAAATCACAGTGTTCGGGATCGTCCACCACGTTGCAGAGAACTCCGCGGCGGCGCGCTTCGTCATGAACCCGATGATTGAATTCGGAGGAGGAGGTGGCAGCCACCACCAGGAAAGCGCCGTTAAGGTCGTCGGGCTCAAACTGCCGCTGGCTGTAGACGATCAACCCCTGCCGCGCCCATTGCTCAACCTTGGGCGTTGCGGTTGGCGCCAGCACCACGAGCGCGGCCTTGGTGGCAAGCAGACCTTGGATCTTGCCTTCGCCGATTGCTCCGGCCCCCACTATGACGCACCTGCGTCCAGTGAGGTCTAACATCATCGGAAACAACTGCCGTTGCTCGCTCATTTCGCTCATCGGGCCTTTCTGGCGGTTCGTTGCTTCATCATCTATAGAGACAGTGCGATCGTCAATGTCCCGCCGGCTGGCCGAGCATCGCTCCAGCATTATTCTGGAGTGGCTGTCTCAGAATCTGGTGGAAACGCCAATCCGAGGTAAGCGGCCGCTTGCGCCAGCGAAGCCCTCAGCGGTAGATCGGTATTAATCGTGAGATGCTCGAAGGCGATCGGCTCAAAGTTTGCCTGGATGCGCTTGTAAAGCCTGTAGTCGCGGTTCCGCGCCAGGTGATTCCCGGCGCGTTTCAAGCGGCGTTTGGCTACTTCGTCGGAACACGCACAATGGAGAATTCGCCACGGAACCGCCAGACGCTCGGCGAGTTCGATGGCGGCCCGAAGCTGGTATTTGCGGGAGAAAGTCCGGCCATCAAGATAAACGTGCAACGGCCGGTTCTTGCGCAGAAGATATTCGGCGGCGGCAAGCATCATGGAGCCGCAGAGATCATCCTGCTGGCGCGAGTAGTCGGTGTGCGCCGCGCCAAAAACCGCTTGCCGGATGACATCTTTATTCAGCACCGCGCTGGGCGCATACGCCGCCAGTGCGTGGCACAATGTACTTTTACCCGTGCCCGGCAAGCCGGAAAAAATCACCAGCATCGAATCACCCTGGACATAGGAACGACATGCGAACGACATGCGAACGGCCTGCACTCTTCGTCGGTGCCGCCGATGAGCGTGCGGTCTCAGAATAAGTGTATCTCCCTTTAGTTGCCGCACGGCAAATTGCGCCGCACTATTAGGTTACGGGCAGGTTACTCGCAGTTACTTCCGTGACTTTACAGCCGCATCCGGCCTGTCGAGAATACAGGCGTTGGCAGTTCTGGGGGAGGGCTGCCAAGCGCCTGAGACTTCGGTCGATGGCGCTTTTTTTATTGCTAGTTACTTTCGGGTTCGCATCCGGCTGGGGCTTCCGGCACAAGCATTCTTGAGTTACTTTCGAGTGGGATTCCCCTCTTCTACAGCGGGGCAAGTTCCGGGCTGTCACTCGTCACCGGGAAGCCATGGCTCATCTGGGACGGCAAGGCGGGATGCGACTCGGGGTGGACGAGCCGGGCGGTCCGTCACCGGGAAGCCACTGCTCATTTGAGACGGCAAGGGTTAACCTGGCAAAGCAAGCTTCAATCGCCTTGTCGCAGCCCGAATTGGGGAAGGCGGTGCCCGGTTCGGGCGTTTCGCGTCGTTCTTTGGTCTGCGGCATCGAATGTAGTGGTAGGATACTGAGTTCTGCGCTTGCGGGCTGCCGCCGAGCGATTTCTCAGTTGGGAGGAAGAATGGCTAGTGACGCAATATTCGAGGTGACCGACTCTAATTTCGATCAGGAGGTGCTCAAGTCGGACCAGCCGGTGATGGTTGATTTCTGGGCTGCCTGGTGTGGTCCGTGCCGCGCGCTGGCGCCACTCGTGGACGAGATAGCCAAGTCGTACCTTGGCAAGGTGAGAGTCGCCAAAATGGATGTCGATAAGAACATGTCGACCCCGCAGCGCTATGGCGTGCGCGGGATTCCAACGCTGCTGATCTTCAGGGGCGGGCAGGTGCGCGAACAGATTGTGGGCTATGTCCCAAAAGAAACGATTCAGAAGGCGCTCGACAAGAATCTGGTGGTCAGCTAGAGGCTGGCCTGCACCGGTCTTCACATCCAAATGACAAAAACAGCCCGGCGAGGTCCGGGCTGTTTTGTTTTTGACGCATGTTCGAAAGATACATCCCATGAAGCGCCGGGCTAAAAACCGGGCTTATGCTCCGGTTTACCTTCCGCGAGTCCGGTCTAGCTCCGCTATACACTTATTCTGAAAGCGCTCTCGATCCTGCCAATTTCAGTACTTTCGCAGAACCCCTATGACGCGCCCTTGCACCTGCACCTGCGCCGCCGGAACGAGTATCGGCTGCATATTCGCATTCGAGGGCTGGAGCCGGACACGCTCGCCTTCACGATAGATGCGCTTCAGAGTAGTTTCCGAGTCTCCAATCAGAGCAACCACGATTTCTCCATCGCGTGCCGTCGGCACCTTTTCGATCAGAACGTAGTCGCCATCGACGATGTGCTCGTCCTGCATGGAATCGCCGCTCACCTGCAACACGAACACGTCGCGTGAGCGCGTCAGGTCCGCCAGGGAAATGGTTCCCGGATTCTCCAGTTGTTCCACCGGACGCCCTGCTGCAATCCGCCCCACCAGCGGTAGCTCCAGTGAGGCCGCCGCGGCCGGCCTCGTCCGGGTCTTTATCGGCAACAGGTCAATCGACCGGCTGCGATTGTAATCCCGCTTCAGCAGACCTTTTTCTTCGAGGTTGGAGATATGCTTGTGCACGGTCGCCAGTGAACTGAGCCCCAACCCAGCCCCGATCTCCTCAAACGATGGGGAGTATCTTTGCCGTGCCACAAAGTTCGCAATGAAGTCATACACCTGCCGCTGCCGCTTGGTGAGAGCCATATTCTTCCCGTCCCGAAACAAATATGGCGAATAAAAAGCGAAGTGTCAAGCGCAAAGTGATTCTCCTGTGAGTACCCGCAAAGTAGCGGGTCCTACATGTACTGTCAGGCAATCCCCCATGTACCACCTGGTGTGCGGAATCGGAACTGACGTTACCTGCCCCCGGGGCCAGATAAGTGATTAACTTCCTGTTCAACGGCAAATCCCTTCGTCGCAGGTTCGCATGCTGGGAATTCAATATTTCGATCAATCTTCCACGGATATCTCCAAGTACGTGCAAAAGGCGGAGAAGGCCCTGCAAAGGGGCAGGTTGAAGTCAGCTCTGAGCCAGTATCTCAGGGTCCTGCGGATTGATCCGGCCAATGCAGGAGCGAAGGAATCGGTCGCCGACCTTTATGCCTCGTTGAACCAGCCCACCCTGGCTGCCGAGCAGTTGAGCGAGGTGTTTCATTTCTATGCGGAAAAATCGAACCTGTCGAAAGCCACACTGACCTATAAGCGCCTGAGCCGCTTACGTCCCGTGCTCCCCGAAGAGGCCCTCCTATTTGCCCGGCTGAGCGGGCGGACTAACCAGCGTGAGACGGTGCTCGCCTACGAGACCGCGCTCAACGGTTATCGAACGTTGCGCCGCGACGCCGAGGTCCTTGAGATTCTGGAACGCCTGACCAAGCTGGACCCGACTGCCGAGCGCTTCCAGCAGCTTGGCGACGCGGCCATCAATCAGGGTCTGACGCGGGAGGCTGCCGCCGCATACACCGGAGTGGCGCTGGAGTTTCAGCGCCATGGAGTCGACGGCTCCGGTCAATTTGCCAAGGCCTACGCGCTCGATCCGGCAAACCCCGTTGCGGCACTCGGCCATGGCTCCGCGCTGCTGGAGACCGATCCCGCGCAGGCGGTAAGAATTCTGGAGCCGCTGGCAAACTATCCCTCCAGTCCGGCGGAAGCGCGCGAGCCTTATGGCATTGCGCTGATGCGTGCAGGCCGCCCGGTTGAGGCCGAACCTTACATCTGGGAACTTTTCGAGCGCGATCCGCGCCAATGGCTGGAGAAGGTGATTGAACTGATCGGTTACACGATCGATGCCGGCCAGGAGGAGCATGCCGTCGATCTCTCGCAGCGGCTGGAGGAGTTCCAGCGCAGGGTCGGAATGCGCCGCGAGTTCGTCGCGCTCACCAAGCGAATGGCCGGGACGCGGCACCCCGGGCCTGTTTTCCTGGAATACCTGGCCGTTTTATACGATTCCGCCAATCATGAGACGGACCTGACGGTGACGTTGGCGAGACTCTTCGATCACTACATGGCGACGGGAGATTTCGAGCGCGCGACCAGCGCCCTGGAACGTGCCGTCGATGTCGACGCCTACGAGGGCGGGCACCAGGCGCGTCTGGAGAGCTTGCGGGACAAGGTCGATCCAGGGCGGCTGAGAGGCCTGGACCATCGTCTGGCCGCAATCAGAACTACCGCCGCGATCCAGGAGGAGAACCCGCCCGCCGCGAATCAGGTTGCGGTGCTGGAAGACCTCATGGTTGAGGCCGAGCTCTTCTGTCGCTACTCGCTCCTGGCGCAGGCTGCCGGCACGGTGGCGAAGATACGGGAGAGGTTTCCATTCGAGGAAGAGCACAACGCGAGCCTTCGTGAGCTTTGCATCATGCTCGGCCTTCAGCCGCGGGGTGCGCCAGTTGCGCACGTCCAGGCTCCGGCCGACCCCCTGCCTCACACCGGCGGACTGCTCAAGCGCTCGTCCTATCTCGATGTATTGCTTGCCGAAGTCGAACGCGCGAAGGCGCAGAGAAGTCCGCTCACGCTCTTGCTGCTCGAATTCGCCGCCCCGGATTCGGCGCCGGAGGGCGACCCTCAGGCTTGGCAGGAGTTCATGCAAAATGCCGGGGAGACCGTCTGTTCGTGCTTGCGGCACGGCGATCTGGCCATCCGCTATGGACCGGCGCAAATTGCCGTTCTGCTGGCAAGCACTTCCGGGGAAGACGCGTCGCTTGTGATCGACGACATAAGACGGGCCCTGAAAAAAGCCTGCACTGATAGCGGTTGCGCACCGGTGCTGACCGTCGGCGCGGCTGAAGCTAAGCTCGATCCGCTGTTCGATGCCGCCGACATTGCTACCGAAGTAATCAACCGCCTTGAGAACGCCCTGGAACAAGCGAAAACCACCGAAGTGGGAGCGGCGTACCCGCTCGTCTATTCGGCCCCGGCTGTACAACTCGCCGAATTCGGTCCGCGCTGATTGCCATATATCGGAGGCTGCTGGTAAACTCTGCTGGTTTCGTCCGCTGGGGTGGACGAAAGCATGTGTGTCTTTCCTGTTAATTACACTTCTGTCCAAAGACCAATTTTATGATGACACCGGTTGACATCGCTATTGTCAGCGGGGCTCGCACGCCGATGGGCCGCTATTGCGGAGCCTTGCGCGATTTCACTGCAAACGAGCTTGCCGCGGTCGCGAGCCAGGAAGCAATCCGTCGCGGCGGATTGGAGGCGCGCGAGTTCGACCATGTCGTTTTCGGCAACGCCCTGCAAACTTCCGCGGACGCGCTCTACGGCGCGCGTCACGTGGCGCTGCGGGCTGGCCTGCCCATCGAAACGCCGGCTCTTACCGTCAACCGCCTATGTGGTTCGGGCATACAGTCGATCATCACCGCCGCTCAACTGATTCAGCTTGGCGAAGCGCAGACGGTTCTGGCCGGCGGCATGGAATCGATGTCGCAGGCGCCGCACGTCATCCGCGGAATGCGCTGGGGAGTCGGGCTTGGCGAGGGCAAACTCGAGGATTCCCTGATGGTCGCGCTGCTTGACAGCTACTGCGGGATGTACATGGCCAACACGGCGGAGCTGTACGCGCAGCAGCAAGGAATCAGCCGCGAGCAGATGGATGAATTTGCCCTGCGCTCGCAGCGCCTGGCCCATGAAGCGCAGGTGGCCTGCCGGTTGGCGGCGGAGATCACGCCGGTTGCGTTGAAGAATCGTCGCGGCGAACCCACCGGAGAGCGCTTCGAGAAAGATGATTATGTGCGTCCGGATGCGACGCTGGAGTGCCTTGCCGGGCTGAAGCCGGCGTTCGGGAAAAACGGCTCGGTTACGGCCGGCAATGCCAGCGGAATTGTCGATGGCGCCGCTGCCGTGGTCGTCATGCCGCTCGCCGAGGCCGAGCGACGCAAGCTGAATCCGCTCGGACGCATTGTCGGCTGGGCGATGGCCGGCGTAGATCCGAAGATCATGGGATCGGGCCCCGTTCCCGCTTCCCGGCAGGCGCTCAAGAGGGCCGGGCTCGATCTTGCCCAGATGGATCTCGTCGAAGTGAATGAAGCTTTTGCCGCCCAGTATCTGGCGGTCGAGAAAGAGCTTGGCCTCGATCGCGACAAAGTAAACGTCAACGGCGGAGCGATTGCGCTTGGGCATCCGCTGGGCGCCTCCGGCACGCGACTGGTGATTACGTTGCTTTACGAACTTGGGCGCCGCAAGGCACGCTACGGACTGGCCACGGCGTGCATCGGCGGCGGGCAGGGCATCGCCATAATCGTGGAAAACCTGCGGCGCTGAGTCAACCCCAACAAGCCAACAACTGGCTTGTTGGGGGCCCCGGCAGCCGCTTGGTGCCCCACGTTCGCCCGCGTCGGGGTCCCCAGCGAGGCTCGGCTCGCTGGGGTGATTGGGGCTATCGTGGGGTAGTTCGACTGGTGCCCAAGTCCCACATCTGCTAACTGCGGCAGATGTGGGGCACCGTCCGAAAAAGCCACAAGCTCTGAGCCGAGGGACGTCGAGGTGGCTTGCCGCCGCCGGAGTGGAGTTGGAGAACGATTTTTTTTGACTCGGAACGTGACCTCATCGATTTTTTATCAAGCAAGCTGGAGAGCACACATGGAAATCAAGAAAGTTGGAGTCATCGGTTGCGGGCTCATGGGCAGTGGAATTGCGCAGGTATCTGCAATGGCCGGCTTCGACGTGGTTGTGCTCGAGGCCGAACAGCGTTTTCTCGACAAGGGTTTCGCCGGGATTGGAAAATCGCTGGCCAAATTCGCCGAGAAGGGAACCATCACGGAAGCTCCCGAAAGCGTGCGCGCTCGCATCAAGGGCACGCTGAAGGCTGAAGATCTCGCCGCCTCCGATATCGTCATCGAGGCGATCATCGAGAACGTGGAAGAGAAGAAAAAGATGTTTGCCCGGCTCGATCAGGCCGTGCAGCGCGATGCGATCTTTGCGACGAATACGTCATCGATTTCAGTGACCGAGGTCATGACCGCAACGACGCGCGCCGAGCGATTCATCGGGCTGCATTTCTTTAATCCCGTGCCGCTGATGAAGCTGGTCGAAGTCATCCGCACGATTGCAACCGACCCAAAGGTAATGGATGCGGCCGTGGCCTTTGCCCTGAGGTTGGGGAAGGTCCCCGTGCGCACCAGCGACAAGACCGGCTTTATCGTGAACCGGTTGCTTGTGCCCTACATGCTCGACGCCATTCGGGCGTACGAGGAGGGCGTGGGCTCGATCAGCGATATCGATCTGTCGATGAAGTTCGGCTGCGGCCACCCGATGGGACCGCTCACGTTGCTGGATTTCGTCGGGCTCGATACCACTTACTACATCACCCATGTAATGTTCGACGAGTTCAAGGAACGGCGTTTTGCCGCGCCGGCGCTGCTCAAGCGAATGGTGCTGGCGGGATGGTATGGCAGGAAGAGCGGCAAGGGTTTCTACGACTGGTCTAACGCCGAGAAGCCGGTGCCCCAGGACGCGGCGCTCAGGGGAGAGCTGGCCTAACCAGTTTAGCGAAAGGTGTAGTGGGCGAAGCAGCCGGGCGTCTTTCAGCCCGGCGGTGAACGCGGAATACACTAATTCCTAAACTGCTCTAAGTGCAAGGAGCATAACCATGTCATCTGTAGCCCCCGTGCAGTATGAAAACATCAGGGTCGAAAAGAAGAACCAGATCGCCTACGTCACCATTGCACGTCCCAAGGTGCTCAATGCGCTCAGCATTGCCACCGTTGACGAGCTGCGGCAGGTCTTTCACGACCTGAAGAATGATTCCGAGGTGCGCGTCGCGATCATCACCGGCGAGGGCGACAAGGCATTTGTCGCCGGGGCGGACATTCAGGAGTTTTTGGCCATCAACCCCGTCGCCGGCAAAGAGTACAGCCGGCGCGGCCAGGCCGTTTTCGAGCTGATCGAGAACCTTGGCAAGCCGGTGATCGCCGCCATCAACGGCTTTGCCCTCGGTGGAGGATGCGAGCTGGCCATGGCCTGCGCGATCCGCCTGGCTACTCCCAATGCCAAGTTCGGCCAGCCGGAAGTCAAACTCGGCATCATACCGGGGTTCAATGGCACGCAGCGTCTCCCTCGCATCGTGGGTAGGGGACTAGCGATGCATATGCTTTTGACCGGCGATCCGATTTCCGCCGAGGAGGCGTATCGCATCGGCCTGGTCAACGAGATCGTCGCGCCCGGCGAGTTGATGGCCAGGGCTGAAGCGATCGCGAAAAAAATTATCGCGAATGCTCCGCTCGCGGTGCGCTTCGCCATGGAGGCTGTCAACAAAGGCTTGGAAGTGAGCACGGAGGAGGGGGCGTTCATCGAGGCAACGCTATTCGGAGTTGTGTGCGCAACCGAAGATAAAGTCGAGGGCACGCGCGCCTTTCTGGAGAAGCGCCCGGCGCAGTTCAAAGGCAAGTAGCGGTGATCGCCGGGTGCTTTGCCAGCCGGATGCGGTAGAAAATCGAAACCGGTAGCCGCTTTTCCGAGTTTTCTCGAAACGGCAATCGGTTTTTTGCAGTCATGATTCTTTGGCCCGCGCCAACTTGCGTTCGCCTGACGATAGTGGCGGCGATTTCCATCCCGGTGTGGTAAAACAATCCTCGGAATGATTAAGTCAATTCATCGTCTGTTGCTGCCCGCCAACGCGGAGGACTATCGCGCGCTGGTGGGGTTTTTGGAAGCGCTGGGGTTCGAGCGCGGTGAAACCTGGGAGCGCCCTCGCAGTCGCGGCATCAAGTTGCAAGCACCCGAATCCGGCATCGAGATCGGCTTGGGCGAAGGCTTTCCGGATGCGGATCTGATCCTTGAAGTCGATAACGCCGACATCATCTATGAACAGGTGAATCGTCTCGGATGCACCGTGGTTCGCGAGATTGCCGACTGCGACTGGGGCGCGCGCATGTTTACCATCGCGCTTCCCAAGGGCCATGGACGGCTCGCGGTTTTCTCCTACCGGGAGAACTGGCGTCAGCCGGCGAAGCAAGGTTCGCTCGATGCCGCCGGTCTTCGCTTTGCCGCCGTCGTAAGCCGGTTCAACTCCTTCATTACCGAGCGTTTGTTGGCGGGCGCGCTCGACGCCTTGCGGATGTCCGGAGTCAAGAGCGAGGATATCGAGATCGTGCGCGTTCCGGGAGCGTTCGAAATTCCAGCCGCGGCGCGTATGCTGGCGCAGACGGGCCGCTTCGACGCACTGGTCTGTCTCGGTTGCCTGCTCCGCGGAGACACGTTTCATTACGAAGCGATCGCCAACGAAGCGACGCGCGGGGTCGGCCAGGCGATGCAGGAGACCAATGTCCCGATGGGGTTCGGCGTGTTGACCTGCGACACTCTGGAGCAGGCGATAGATCGCGCCGGGCTCAAGGCCGGCAACAAAGGTTTTGAGGCGGCACTAGCCGCGGTCGAAATGGCAAACTTACGAAAACTGGCCGCCGGGAAGCCCCGCTGACGTAGCTTCCGCTCGACCCTAAGCAGTGCACGAACGAGGGGTTGACGGCATCGGGTATTGGTTGAGAAGGACCGAACCCTTTCCAGGGAGACAATGGGAACCCGAAGAAAATCACGCGAGCTTGCATTGCAAATGCTGTTCCAGTCGGACATGGGCCACCAGAGCGTGGACCAGGTCGAGCGCACTTTCTGGGCGGAGCGCAGCGATCTTGAGGACAGCATCCGCGGTTTCGCCGGCGACCTGTTCCGCTTCGCCATGGATCGTTGCCAGCAAATCGACCAGATCATCGAGCAGCACGCCGAACACTGGCGCATGGAGCGCATGGCGGCCGTCGATCGCAATATTTTGCGTGCGGGAGTGGCGGAGTTTCTGTGTTTTCCTAAAACGCCGAAACCCGTAGTCATCAACGAAGCATTGGAAATCGCCCGCCGATTCTCAACGCCGGAGTCGGTGCAGTTTATCAACGGCGTGCTCGACAGTGTCGCCAAGGAACTCAACTCGACGTCCTGAAAGCGGCCATCGTCATCGAGCTTTCATTTCAACTTCCTGATTCGAGGGAATCATGCAATGGTCCGATGAAGCGACGGAGATCCTCGCCGAATTGTTGCGCTGCCTTCCGGCAAACGTCCGCGACGCGGTCGAGGAGAAAGCCGGTCCCAGAGCCGAAGCCATAGCCGAAGAGATGGGAGAGGATGAGATCGCGATGGAAACGGCGGTCCGCGCCCTGGTGGAATCGACGCCCGAGAGGATGAAGTCCAAACTGCGCGAAGGCTTGACCTATCACGGTCTCGACATGGACGATTTCGAAGCGGACCTTTAGAGCGTTGTTAGAAATGCATCGATCGTCATTCGATTCGCCAAAGCGGCGAACCTCCTCACGATGACACCCGCGGCGAAGGATACAGTATCTCTGGTGCTGCTTTAGTATTCGCCGCGGTTTTAAACGGCCTTTCGCAGCCTGCTACTGGTTGCGAATGGCGACCAGGTTGGGCAGCGCTTCAGTTACTCCATCTGCCTGTAAAAGCCCAAGTCCGCTGACGCTGATAGTGCCATCCGTGCCCGTGGCCACAGAGATTACGTGCAGAGAGTCGTCATTGCCGCCGACGACGAATCCAGCGCTGTCGGCGGGAATGTCGCCCTTGAACACCAACCCTGTGGTCGAGTCCTGGAGAGTGGCGCTGTTCGCCAGAGTGACGGTTGTCGTACTTAGCGATTGCAGGTTGGCAAGACTAACCAGGACCACGCTGCCACCGGTGCTGGTGAGCACGGCGGTGTTGCTATTTGGCATTACCAGGAACTGGTTTACCGTCGGAGAACCCAGCCCGAGGTTTTGCGGCGCCACGGGATTATCAATGGCTCCGCTCTGGGTCGGCGGGCATCCGACGAGCGGCGTCTCCGGGTTGGCCAACGTTACCACGTCGATGTTGTTAGGCAGGTCCAGTGCCAGGATTCCTGTCCCGTTGGGCAAGGCGAGGATGTTCGTGGGAGCCACGCCCGGTTGCACGTCGACGACACCGTTGGGCAGGTCGGCGCCGTTTGTAACCACCGAAGCTGACACGGCATTTTGTTGGCCGCCAAAGCAGGTCGCGCGGGCCGCGATGCTCGCCGCTGAAGTGTCGCCCGCAAGATACACGAGCGGTCCACTCGGCAGGAATGCCAAGCCGTTTACCGGGCTGCTGACGGTGAAGAAAGTCGAACCAACTCCCGCCGTATAGACGTAAATGCGTCCCGTTGTGCCGCCAGTGGGGGTCACCGCGACCCACAGGTATCGAGAGTCGATCGAGAAATCGGCGGCGGTAGCGGTTCCCGCGACCGAAAAGGTGGCCGCCAAGGCGTTCGTACTGAGATTGATGATGCCGATCGAATTTTGACTCTGACCTGCAACTTGCCCGAACACCGCGGCCAGCGTGCCGTCCGGCGATATGCTCAGCACGGTTCCGTTGAACGCAAATGTCGTGAAGGTC
>JBEKBO010000013.1:0-63848 GCA_050015355.1 Candidatus Korobacteraceae bacterium
ATCACTGCCAGCGCAAAGACTCCACGGACATCGAGCACCGCCTTGCGGACCGCTTCTTCCAGCGCAACCTTCGAGCCATTGCCGCAGGCCAGGTACTTCTCGATGAGGTGGGCGAATACCTCTGTGTCGGTTTCGGTTAAGAACGTGTGGCCTTCCTCGCGTAGCTTTTTCTTCAGGCTGAGGTAGTTCTCGACAATGCCGTTATGCACTACTACGACGCGCCCGGTGCAGTCGCGATGCGGATGCGCATTCCCTTCCGTGGGACGGCCATGGGTTGCCCAGCGCGTATGGCCAATGCCGTAAGTGCCGTCGATCGAATTCAGCCGAATGGCCTCTTCCAAGTTGCGCAGCTTGCCTTCGGCACGGCGCATCTGCAGCCCATCGCCGTTTCCGGCGACCGCGATTCCCGCCGAGTCATAGCCGCGATACTCGAGCCGCTTCAAACCATCGAGAATGACTGAAACGACCCTCTTTTTGCCAATGTAACCAACAATTCCACACACGTGCTCACACTCCGATCTCTAGTCGCTTGCACAAACTAAAGACCACGGAACCGCATACACTGGCTTACCTGTGCAATTTGCACACCAAACTGGTACACCCGGGATCGAAGCTGCGGCCGAAAAGCGCGGAGGTGTCAAGTGGCATAGAAGTGGGCAAAGAAGTTGCAGAATGGTGCTCCCGTACGCTCCGGAAACTGGCAATCTCGTGATGATCGACTTCGATTCGCAAGTCGGTCGCGAGTAGGCCGAGCGTCGGTCTTCATTGGTGCATACTATTGTAATAAGCGGCACAAGCGTGCCAGCGGCCTCGCCGTAGTTTGTCCGTTAACGAGCTATCGCAAACCATACCCATTCGCACTGCCCGTTACCGTTGGCCAGGTAGAGCGAGCTATTCTCGTCGGTCAGTTGAAGAGCGTGGATTGGGATGGCCGCAAAGCAGAACTCATCTCTAAGGCTGAACTCGGAATAGTCAACAAAAGGCGCCAATATATTGCTCGCCCCGCTTTCACATCCAGGGCCAGCACCTTTGGCCCAAATGGCACCCAGATTGCAATAGTCACTAATGAGGGTCCATCCTGCGGTTTTTTCAGGATCAACCTCAGCTTTGAATTAGTTATTCAGGCGAATTAGCAATGGCAAACATCTTGTATTTTGGTGGTAGCCCGCTCAACCAGCCTCTTGTTGGGCTCTTGCACGATGCTGGGCACAAACTTTTCGCCTTTAACGCCTACGGCATATCCAAACTCCGTGATTCGCGTTGCCAAGCAGTTCTTGTCGACTGGAATTCACCATGCGATCAAGCCATGGTTAGAGCGGCGAAGCAGGAGGCTATTCCCGTTGTGGTGGTGAGCAGTCACGTCAGCGAGGCATTTTGGGCAGATAAAGTCCTCGCCGACATATACCTCGAAAAACCGGTCGAGGTCGCGGAAATTGCCAGTGCGTTGCTTAAAGCTATTGACGAATGCCAGAATGGCACGATAGGCCCCAATCACGGCGTCGTCTCAGTTACAAACTGACAGCCACCTCGAATCTGCCTGGGGTCGGATATAGGTAGTCCACTTACGGCGGATTAGGCAATCTGGTGAATCGAAAAATCAGGAGTGGGCGAGCGACTCCGGCTTCATCGTGCTCTTGTACCACTCCACCGTGCGGCGCAAGCCCTCTCGGAAGTCCACTTGCATCTCATAGCCAAGATGTTTCCGCGCTAGATTGATATCGGCCAGCGAATGTTTGATGTCACCGGACCGCTCGGGCGCATACGTCACCTCTCCCCGGTAACCGGTCAGCTCGCGCAATAACTTAACGGTTTCATTCAGTGTGATTCTCGTTGCAGTAGCGACATTGAATACTTCACCGGCGACTTGGTGGGCGGGCACCTCGGCCGCCAGCAGGTTGCCGCGCACGACATTCTGGATAAACGTGAAGTCCCGGCTCTGCTCGCCGTCTCCAAAAATTGTGGGCTGCTCGCCGGCCAGCATCTGCAGGCTGAACTTCGCGAGCACTCCACTGTAATGCGAAGATGGATCCTGATACGGGCCGAAAACATTGAAGTATCGAAGGGTTACGGTTTCCAATCCATAAACCCGGTAAAACGATTTCATGTAGTACTCGCCGGCGAGCTTGGAGACCGCGTACGGCGAGATCGGGTTGGGAAGCATTTCTTCATGCTTGGGCAAACTCGGCGCGTCGCCATAGGCGGCGGATGATCCGGCGTACACGATCCGGCGCACCTTCGCATCGCGGGCGGCGACCAGCAGTTGCAGAGTGGCGGAAACATTGGCGTCGTTTGTCGAGATGGGATCGACCACCGAACGCGGCACGGAAGGAATCGCCGCCTCGTGAAACACAACTTCCACGCCGTGGCATGCCGTGGCGCAGGCGTCGGCGTCATTGAGGTCCGCCTCGATAAAATCCATCGCTTCCAGGCCGGCGAGATTCTCCCGCTTGCCGGTCGAGAGATTATCGATTCCGCGGACGCTCTCGCCGCTGGCGAGAAGCTCAGCGGCAATCGACCGTCCGATAAAACCAGCCGCGCCGGTTACGAGATATTTAGCCATAGATATCCAAATTGTGATCCGGCGTGTGACATTGCTCCAAGCCGTTGACTCCGGGTGGTTCCCAGAAGTTCTCCGTTAGTATACCGCTAAGTAATTTCACCTGAGTCTACCTCGACTCGCCAGTCGCTGATAATCCTTACCGGCGCAGTTCTTCATGGGCGGTGCCCGGTCGATAACATGAGAAGATGGCTCTCGGCGATTGCGCGATGCGCGTTGAGTACTAAGTGCCGCGCGCACGGATCGATGGTTTGTGTCGAGCGCTTCTGCGTCATTATTATTCTTCAGATCCGCTTCGTTTTGCATAGACGCTTCTCGTCCGGTGGTGCATGATTAGTCAACAATGAATTTCTGCGGTCCGTGGATGTGCCAAGAACGACCAGCGCACCCTCTTAATGCGGGAGTTTCTCAACAGTTGCTGGCAAGTCAAGGCGGCTATTTTGAACAAGGGTCCTTATGTCCGGTAAATGCGTTAATAAGGCGTGTTCTGCTATTCGTGGTCCCGATGAAGGCAAGCTGTTTCGCATAGACATTGATATCGGCAGCAATTCGGGTGGCAATGAGCGCAAGACCGAGTACATCTGGCTGTGTGGCCACTGCGCCCGCACCATGAATCCAAAAATTGAAGTCGCCGGAAACGTCCTCACGGTGCGGTTGTCGGCAACCGAGGATCACCGGACAAGCGATGTCTTTCCCCCACAGGTGAACTGAACACTTCGCGCAAAGGATAAGCATCATCGTCGCTGAACGAGAAAAAGCCCTGCGGGTTCCGCAGGGCTTTTCGATTTGGCGAAGCAGCGTTCGGCTGGTGCACCTTCCGCGAATCCGGTCTGGAACTACTTCGCAACCGCTGCCGCGGCGGCGGCCTTAACGTCGGCAACCAGCGCCGTTGCCGCCTGCGCCAGGATGCGGGCTTCGCTGAGGATCGTGACAAAATCAAAGCCCTTGGCAATCATGGCCTTGGCATTGGCGGCGCTGCCGGTGTGCACTCCCGCCTTGACTCCGTGGCGTTTGCACGCGGCCAGAATCTGTTCGATTGCCGCCACCACCTTCGATTCCGTTGGATCGAGGCTGTTGGCCAAGCCCATTGAAATCGCCAGGTCGTTCGGCCCGATAAATATGGCGTCGAGCCCAGGCGTGCTGAGAATGCTGTCGACATTGGCGAGGGCCTCGGCGGTTTCGATCATGGCAAAGGCCACGACGGTTTCGTTGGCCTTCGCCTGGTAGTCGCTGCCTCCGTAGAGCGCGGCCCTGGTCGGGCCGCAACTGCGAAAACCGGCCAGTGGATAACGGCAGGTTCCGACCAGGCGCTCGGCGTCCGCGCGAGTATTGATCATGGGGCAAATGACTCCATAGGCGCCGGCGTCAAGACACTTCATGATGATGCCGGGCTCATTCCACGGCACGCGAACAATGGGCGTGACGCTGGTTGTGGAAATAGCCTGCATCATCGAAATCGCCGTCTGAAAATCCACCATGCCATGTTGGATATCGATGCACAACGAATCCCATCCCGTGTGCGCCATCACTTCCGCGCAGAATGAACTCGGCACGGCGAGCCAACCGTTGACTACGCAACCGCCCTGCTTCCAGATCGTCCGCAGCTTGTTCTCTCTCATCTAAGTCCCTCGCAACCGGAGGTCAAGACACTCCAGGTTGATCCCGATCTCCAGTGTCAAATCGTACGCCGAAAGCTGGTAACTCGCCAGAGGGCACGGTTCACCGCCGCAGCGTCACTTTCGATCCCAGAGCGCGCTTGGCCGCCAGGTAGCCGCACATCCCGTGGACTCCCCCTCCGGGCGGCGTGGATGAAGAGCAGATGTAGTGGCCGGCCAGCGGCATCGAGTGCAAGCGGGCCGTCGGGCGGAGCAGCATCTGCCTGAGGTCGTGTACGCCGCCGCTAACGTCGCCGCCGATAAGATTGGCATCACGCGCTTCCAGTTCTGGAGCGGTGAGCACACTGCGCGCCAGAATCAACTCGCGGAAGCCCGGAGCGAAGCGCTCAACCTGCGCTTCTATCGCATCGGCCATGGAAGCCTCACATCCGTTGGGAACGTGACAATATGCCCAGGCCGTGTGGCGTCCCAGCGGAGCGCGCGTGGGATCGAAAAGACTGGGCTGCGACAGCAGCACATATGGTTTGCGGGGAAGCATTCCGTTCCACACCTCGGCTTCGTTGCGCGCAATTTCCTCGAAAGTCCCACCCAGGTGGACCGTGCCCGCTCTACTGCAATCGGACGCGAGCCATGGGATCGGCCCCGCCAGCGCCCAATCTACTTTGCAGGCTCCAGGCCCATAGCGGAAGCGCGCGAGGGCCCGCCGGTACGAGCCTGGGATGGCGTCTCCGAGAATGCTTAACAGTTGCCTTGGCGTGAGGTCCCAAAACACCATCCTCGCCGGAGGCAGGTCAGCAAGCGAGCGTACCGTGCAGTTGGTTTGCACCTGTCCGCCGAGCGAACGCAGACAAGCCAGCAGAGCAGCCGTGATCTGCTGCGCGCCGCCGCGAGGGAATGGCCATCCCACCAGGTGCGCCGCGGCCGCTAAGGCGAGAGCAATGGCACCCGTGCCCCGCACATTGAGCGGGAGCGCGGAGTGCGCGGCCAGGCCTGCGATCAGCGCCCGGGCGCCCGGCGAAACAAACCAGCGGCGAGCGATCGTCGAGGAGGGCAGAAGCGAAGCCGCGGCCCAGCGCAGAACCGACGCTGGATGACGCGGCAGGTGTCCGTGTGGCAGCTCCTCGGCCAGCCAGACGAATCCTTCCACCGGCGCGCGCATATGCCGCGCATAACTGGCGCCGTCCGTGCCCATGCGCTCGGCGGTTTCCGCCATCGACCGCAGCATGATGGCCGCAGTTCCGTCCGGCAGCGGATGAGCGAGAGGGATCTCGGGTTCAACCCACGTTAAGCCAAACTGCTCAAGCGGCAAACTGCGAAAGAATGGCGAGAGCGCCGCCAAAGGATGCACGGCGGAGCCGAAATCGTGCAGGAACTCCGGCAGCGTGAGCTGCTGCGTGCGCGCCGCGCCGCCCGCCGTTGGCTGGGCCTCCAGAACCAGGACGCTGCATCCGGCGCGAGCTGCCGCAATGGCGGCACTCAGACCGTTTGGCCCGGCTCCTATGACCAGCACGTCCGCTTCGGCCATGCGCTTCTCGCTTCAAACAGGATTGCGACTGTGGTCCCCGGGTGCCCCGTTCTAGCGAAGCTAGGGCGGGGCAGTTGACGTTCCGTAGTGCCTATTCACAACCGCACTGAAATCGCTCGAGTCCCCTCAAAAGATAACGGCCTCCCCAAAAAGATAACGGCCTCCCGAGTTCGAGTGATGACGAACGAAAGCCCCACCCAAGCTTCGCTTGAATGGGGCACCCGGCAAGTGGTCATCCCTGTGCAAATTCAAACTGCATCACCGCCGTATCCGCCTCAACTTTACACTTTCGCGGGGCGCGTGTTACCCTCGATGCGTACAGGATTGATTATAAAGAGAGCAGGAGCGCGTTCGTTTTGTTAGCCCGAGAGCATAAGACCAACATCATTACGCAGTATCGCAGCCACGCCAAAGACACCGGCAGTCCTGAAGTGCAGATCGCGTTGTTGAGCGAACGCATCACGCAGCTCACCGACCACTTCCGGACCCATAAGAAAGACCACGCCTCGCGTCGCGGCCTTCTGATGATGGTCAGCAAGCGTCGCAGCTTGCTGGATTATCTCAAGAAATACGATACCGAGCGATACAAGGCAGTCATTCAAAGGCTGGGCATCCGCAAGTAGGATGTCACTGTCGCCGGGGCGAAAGCTCCGGCATTACTGCATTTGGCCGAAAAGGACTCCAGGGGAAAGCAGAGTCCGGAGAGCCAGGCAATTTCGCTACCGGCAGATGCTTGGCTGCATGCCATGGCTCCTCCAACCAGACTATTGCTGACCTCTTGCGGACCCCATTCGGCAGCGCCTATGCCGGCGGAAACCAGATTCCGATGAACCACCGTTCGAGCTGCCTGGTGGCACCCTCCTTTTGGTTTTGTCCGTGTGCGGCGCGGTCTAACAGTTCGGATGCATCCTGAATGGAAGGAACGAAATGAAGCAAGAAGCCACCGTCAACCTCGTCGACGGCAAATCCATCAGTTTTGAAACCGGAAAATTGGCAAAGCAGGCACACGGCTCCGTCGTGGTGCGCACCGGCGAGAATGTGGTGCTCGCTACCGCCTGCGCCAACTCGTATCCCCGGCCGGGTGGGGGAGACTTTTTCCCGCTGACTGTCGATTACCGCGAATATACCTACGCCGGGGGCAGAATCCCCGGAGGTTTTATCAAACGCGAAGGCCGCTCCAGCGAACGTGAAACCCTGGTCAGCCGCCAGATCGACCGTCCCATTCGACCGCTCTTTCCCGAAGCTTTCCGTAATGATACCCAGGTGATCGCCCTCGTACTCTCAGCCGATTCCGAGAACGATCCCGATGTTGCCGCCATCAATGGCGCATCCGCCGCACTGGCGGTTTCCGACATTCCCTTCCACGGACCTGTCGGAGCCGTGCGTGTCGGCCTGTTGGACGACAAGTTTGTCATCAATCCAACCTACAGCGAAATCCGCGAAAGCAAGCTGAATCTGATGGTGGTTGGCACGGCCCAGGGCATCGTCATGATCGAGGCTGGGGCCAACGAAGTCCAGGAAGATCGGGTAGTTGACGCCATCGAATTCGGGCACGGCGAGATCAAGAAGATCTGCGCCGTCATCTCCGAGCTGGCACAGCGCGCGGGCAAGCCGAAGCGGCCGGTCGCGCCGGTCGAGATCGACGAGTCTTATCTGTCGGCTCTGCGCGCCAGGATCGGCGAGCGCCTGGCGGAAGCCCTGGATACTCAGAAGCACCCGAAACTCGAGAGCTATGAGAAGGTCGATGCTCTGCTGGCGGAATTGGTGGCTGCCATTCCAGAAGAAGACGCCACCGAACGCGGCAAGCTTTCCAAATACTTTGAGATTTTGCGCGAGCGCATCTTCCGCGAGCAGGTTACGCACGAAAGACGCCGTCCGGACGGGCGCGCCTTCGACCAGATTCGCGATATCTGGATTGAGACCGGCGTACTGCCGCGTACTCACGGATCGGCGATCTTCACGCGTGGCGAGACGCAGGCGCTGGTGACGACGACGCTTGGCACCGGCGAAGACATGCAGCGACTCGAACGCTTCGAAGGCGAAGCCAAGAAGCGATTTATGCTGCACTACAACTTCCCGCCGTTTTCGGTGGCGGAGGTCTCATTCATGCGCGGCGCCGGCCGCCGCGAGATTGGCCACGGAGCACTGGCCGAGCGCGCGCTGTTGGCGGTGCTGCCTTCCGAAGAAGATTTTCCGTACGCCATGCGCGTCGTCGCCGATATTCTCGAGTCGAACGGTTCGTCCTCGATGGCGTCAGTTTGCGGTGGCTCGCTCAGCATGATGGATGCCGGCATTCCGCTGCGCGCTCCCGTCGCCGGGGTTGCCATGGGATTGGTGAAGGAAGGCGATCAGTACGCGATTCTCACCGATATCGCCGGCGCCGAAGATCACTATGGCGACATGGATTTTAAGGTGACCGGCACGAGCGAAGGCATCACCGCGCTGCAGATGGATATCAAGATTCAGGGAATTACGCCCCAGATCATGCGCGAGGCGCTGCAACAGGCCAAGCGCGGCCGTCTGTTCATCCTCGACAAGATGAACGCGGTGCTCAGCGAAGCGCGCACCAAGGTTTCCGAATACGCACCGCGCTTCTACACCCTGCAGATCCCGACGGACAAGATTCGCGACCTCATCGGCCCAGGCGGCAAGGTCATCCGCGGTATTGTCGAGGCAACCGGCGTCAAGATCGACGTCGACGACTCCGGCAAGGTGCTGGTCTCTTCGAGCGATGGCTCAGCCGCTACCAGAGCGCTGCAAATGATCGGCGAGATCACGGCGACGGCCGAGGTGGGCAAGACATATCTCGGCAAGGTCTCGCGCTTGGCCGACTTCGGCGCTTTCGTGGAAATCTTTCCCGGCACCGACGGCTTGCTGCACATTTCTGAAGTTGCCGAGCACCGCATCAAGGACATCCGAGACGAATTGAAGGAAGGCGACCAGGTGCTGGTCAAGGTGCTGGCGGTGGAAGGCAACCGCATCCGTCTATCGCGCAAAGCCATTTTGAAGGAACAGCGGGCAAAGATGGCTCCCCAGACCACCGGCGGTGTCGAGGGCAGTGTCGAATCCGAAGTGCCGGCAGTCGAGGCGGCCGGTACCATCACCTTTGAAGGCGGTCATGAGGAGGCCGATGACGCCGGAGACGAGCCTAACTTCAACCGCGACGGCGTTGCTTCTCCCGCGCCACAGCGCGCTGGTGGACCCGCAGGCGGGGGCGCTGACCGTAATCGCCGGCGTCCGCCGCGTCGTGGGCGGCGTCCGGGAGGCGGCGGCGGCTCCCGTTAATTTTTTCGAGGCGGTAATTCAGTAGTCAGGAAACAGCCACGGCCGGTGCCGTGGCTGTTGTTTTTGTCCGGAGATTTGGGGCAGCGACCAGCCAGGAAAGGTGTATCGCAGTGGCCGAGGGCGGTGTCCTAGAGTCATGCTGAGCGCAGCGAAGCATCCCAAGACACTGTCCGATTCCGCGCCGTTCTGGGTTTTATTGATGAATCATTCGGCTTGGTGCCCCACGTTCGCCCGCATTTGGCTAACGTGGGGTAGTTCGACTGGTGCCCACGTCCCACATCTGCTAACTGCGGCAGATGTGGGGCACCGTCCGGGGACCCGTTCGCTCAGGATGACACTCACGAGGTTTTCTAATTATGCGAAGTATTTCCAGGACGCCACACTAGACCGATTTCAAGGTCAGTATTTCCTGAGCCGCTTGCCTTAGGCTGTCCGGCGTGCCGAGATCGTGCCAATAATATTCATCGGCGCCAAAGGAGACAATTTTTTCTCCGTGGGCAGCGAGGTGCAGATAGGAGGTGATGATGGAGAAGGCGCCTTCTTCCGTCATCTTCGCCAGCAGGCGAGGAGAAACAACGTGGATGCCGGAAAATGCCCGCGCCTGCAACTGCCCTGAAGATCGAACGATTTCAGGTTTCTCATCGGGGCCGGATCGCCGGCCACAGAGCTGAAGCTGTTCGTTGAAGAGCAAGTATCGGGAAGTCTCGCGGTCCTGCACCGCCAGGGTGGCGAGAGCTTGCTGATCGACATGAAATTGCACCATGCGCCGAAGATCGATTGTGCTGATGACATCGACATTGTGCAAAATGAACGGTTCATCAAGACGCTCGGAATCCTCGAGAAAAAACCAGGCGGCTTGCTTCAGGCCGCCGCCGGTGTCGAGCAAGACCTGCTCGCGAGAGACTTCGATCCGCAGGCCGAAGTTATCGTTTGCCTTCAGGAAATCGAGAATCATTCCGGCAAAGTGATGCACGTTAATGATCACCTCGCGAACCCCGCAGGCGCGCAGGCGGGAGAGCGCGATCTCCAACATGGTGCGGCCGGCGACCTCCACCAGCGCCTTGGGGCGGTCGTCGGTGAGCGGCCGCAATCGCGTACCCAATCCGGCGGCCAGAATCATCGCTTTCATCTGCCCGGATTCTCCAATGCAAGATGCCGCACGACCACCTCGACCCCATTCGCGTCACGCAGGTGGTTTGCCAATTGCTCCGCCAGGTACACCGAGCGATGCTGTCCGCCGGTGCAGCCGAATGACACCATTAAGTTCTTGAAGCCGCGCCGCTGGTAATCGCTCACGCTGGCTTCCACCAGCGACATGACGCTGGCGAGAAAGCGATGCACGCTCTCCTGCTGAGTGAGATATTCGACCACCGGAGCGTCTTTGCCGGTGAGAGTTTTGAAGCGATCTTCGCGCCCGGGATTCGGCAGGCCGCGGGCATCGAAAACGAATCCGCCACCATGTCCGGTTTCGTCATTCGGCAAGCCGCGGTGAAATGAAAAACTGAAAATTCGCACGGTCAGATTTCGCGGTTCCGAAGCTATGGCCAGCAGCTTCTCCGAGGCCACCATGCTCTTGAACGCGTCCATCAGCGCCGGCAGCGCGATGGGCAACTCGACGTTGTGCAGCAGCCAGCGCACGTTCTTCAGCGCATAGGGCACGCTTTGCAGAAACAGAGCTTTGCGCTCATAAAAACCGCGAAAGCCATAAGCGCCCAACGCCTGCATGATGCGGACATAAACGTAGGCATAGTAGTGCCGCATAAACGCCTCGCGCTCAAACTGAACGAAAGCGGCAAGCCTGTCGAGATAGCAGTCGAGTAATTGCCGGCGCAACTCCGGCGGCAGATCGGCCTTGGCGTCGTATAAGAGAGAAGCGATGTCATATTGCAGCGCGCCTTTGCGGCCGCCTTGATAATCCACAAAAGATGGCTGGCCATCGCGCAGCATGACGTTGCGCGATTGGAAATCACGATAGAGAAAATAATCGCGGCCGGCGCTTAATAAGAACTTCGTCAAGCAGCCGAAATCGTCTTCCAGCGCTTGTTCATTGAAGGCAATGCCGGCGAGCCTGAGAAAATAGTATTTGAAATAATTCAGATCCCAGGCGATGGATTGGCCGTCGAAGCTGGCGCGCGGATAGCACACGCTGTAGTTCAGGTCGCGGCCGGCTTCGATCTGAAAGCGCGGCAGCACGGCCACGACTTTGCGATATGCTTCTACCGCCTGAGGAGCAATTTCCCCGCCGCTGCGATGCTGAGAGAGAAACTCAAAGAGCGTGGTGTCGCCCAGGTCTTCTTCGAGATAAGCGCCGTGGCTCAAGTCTTCGGCATAGATTTCCGGCACCGGCAGCCCGTGCCGCCGAAAATGCCTGGAGAATTCGAGGAAAGCGACGTTTTCTTCGCGCACGTCATACAGCACGCCAATCGCACTGAGTTTCTCGCCGCCAAGCCGGACGATCTTGCGTCCCGAAGCGCCGAGCTGGCCCTGTAGCGGCTGCACGCGCTCGACCGGTGAGTGGAAATGCTGCTCAAATAGCTGCTTGAGGACGTCCATGAAAATGATTTCCAGCCGTTCAGTTTTGACGTAAGTCGGCCTGGCTGTCACCAGCCACCACCAAGATAGCATCGAACGCGCGATCTCAAAATGGGGCAGATGCTAGGATGTTGGTGAAAGCAGGAAGAATGGAAACAAACGGTATCCCTTTCTGGAAGGCTTCCGCCTGCGGCAATGACTTCTTGATTATAGAGGGCAAGTTCGCTCCAGCCCGGATCGAGGAGTTCACCCGAGTGATCTGCGATCGCCATGACGGAGTCGGCGCCGACGGCGTCGAGTGGGTCTACCCGGCCGCGGGCGAAAAAGATTTCGACCTTCGGATAAGTCTCATCAACGCCGACGGGTCGCACGCCGAGCTCTCCGGAAACGGCACGCGCTGCGTGGCGGCCTGGTACGCCGCCCAGCACTTGCCGGCCCCGCCCCAGCACGCGCAACTACAACGCGTGCCGGGGACCCCTACGAGCGGGACAGCGGTGCGCAAGGCCGAAGCGGTGCGCATTGCCACCGATGACGGGGTGAAGAGCTGCGAGCTGATTGCTCGAAACGGACGCGAGTTCATGTTTCGCACGGCGATGGGCTGCCCGCAGGTTGGCGAGGTGATTTCCATTCCGGTGCAGGGAAGGACCGTCAGCGGAGTTCCGGTTGTCATGGGCAATCCGCAGTTCCTGATCTTCGTGGACGAGTTCCCGCGCGACTGGCAGAAGATTGCCGCCGAGATTCAGTCTCACTCCGAGCACTTTCCGGAGGGCGTGAACGTGGAGTTCGTGCAGGTTTGCTCGGCAAGCGAGATTGCGATTCGCATCTTCGAGCGCGGGGTTGGCGAAACCAAGTCCTCCGGCACCGGCTCCTCGGCCTCCGCCGCCGCGGCCATTGCCGTCAAGCATCTGGAGAGCCGGTTGCAAGTGCACGCGCCCGGCGGAAGCCAGGTCGTCGAGTGGAACGGCCCGCGCAGCAACGGGAGCCGCGAGCTGTATCTCTCGGGTCCGGCGCGGCTGGTCTGTCGCGGCGAGTTTTTCGTTTAACATTTTCGTTTAACATTAACGTCCATGATCACCGAGCAGCACATTCCAGCGGTAAAACCTCCCGCACTCCATGCCGGCGACACCATTGGCATCGTCGCGCCTTCGAGTGCCGTCGAACGAGAGGCGATCGATGCTGGTTGCAGGCGTCTGCGCGAACTCGGCTACAAACCTTTTTACCTGCCATCCATCTTCGACCAGGATCTCTACTTCGCGGGCACGGTGCAGCGGCGCGTGCACGAATTGCATGAGATGTTCGCGCGTCCGGAAGTTCGCGCGGTTCTGTGCGCCCGTGGCGGCTACGGCTGCAACTATCTGCTGCCGCACCTTGACGCGGAGTTGATTCGCGCCAATCCGAAGATTTTTGTCGGCTACAGCGACGCCACATGGTTGCTGGCGTGGCTGGCGGATCTCGGGCAAGTGGTGTTTCACGGTCCAATGGCGGCGAGGGGCTTCGCACAGGAAGACGGCGTCCACCTCGATTCGTGGCGCGCCGCCGTCTGCGGAGAGCCGTGCTCGCTGGAGTTCGGCCCGGACTCATCGGTCAAGCCGCTCGTCGCGGGCACGGCCAGCGGAGTGCTCTGCGGCGGGTGCCTTTCGATTGTGGCCGCATCGCTCGGCACGCCTTACGAGTTGGAAACCGAAGGCCGCATCCTGTTTCTGGAAGATGTGTCGACAAAGCCTTACCAGATCGACCGTATGCTGATGCAGTTGAAGTTTGCCGGCAAACTCGACGGCGTTCGGGGCATCGTCTTCGGGGAGATGCTCGATTGCGTGCAACTCGGCGGCCAGGAGTACTCGCTGCAGGACATCGTCTCCCGCATTGTGCGGAACCTTGGCGTCCCTGTCGCCTACGGAGTTCCTTCCGGCCACGTGGCGTGCGACAACGTGACGCTGCCCTTCGGGGTCAACGTCGAGTTGAGCGTCGCAAGTTCATCCGTGCAGTTGCACATGGACGCCGCCGCAACCCATTCCTCCGGACAAGCGCAGGGACGATGAAAGCGCGCCATATACATCTGATTGGAATCTGCGGCACTGCCATGGCGTCGCTCGCCGGCATGCTGAAGCAGCGCGGCTTTCTCATCACCGGCTCCGATGTCGCAGCCTATCCGCCGATGTCGGAGATGCTGGCCGGCATTGGGATTGCGGTCGCGCAGCCGTTTGCGGAGGCGAACTTGAGCCCGCGTCCCGATCTGGTGGTGATTGGGAACGCCCTCTCGCGCGGCAACGTCGAAGTGGAATACGTTCTCGATCAGAGGCTGCCATTCACTTCCATGGCCGCCCTGGTGCATGAGGAGTTTTTGCGCGGCAGGGAGGTGCTGACCGTAGCCGGCACGCACGGCAAGACGACCACGACATCGATGCTCGCGTGGATATTCCACGTAGCTGGACGCCAGCCGTCATTTCTCATCGGCGGAATCGCCGAGAACTTCGGCTCCAGCTTCGCCGTGACCGAGGGCCGCGAGTTCATCCTCGAAGGCGATGAATACGACACCGCGTTCTTCGACAAAGGCCCGAAGTTCATGCATTACTTTCCCGATGGCGTGATCCTGACCTCGGTTGAGTTTGACCACGCCGATATTTACCGCAGCCTTGACGAAGTAAAGACAGCGTTCAAGCGGCTGGTGAACCTGATTCCGCGCCGCGGCCGTGTGATTGCCTGGGACGAGCAAGGCAGCGCCAATGGCGGCAGCGTCGGCGAGTGCGTTAGCCGCGCTTTCTGCACGGTTGAGCGCTATGGCTTCGCCGAGGGCTCCGCCTGGCGCATTCGCGATGTGCGTTATGGGCCGCACAGAACTACTTGGCGCATGGAGCGACACGGGCAGCCGTGGGCCGAGTTCGACTTCGAGCTGGCGGGGGAATACAACGTCTTGAATGCCGTAGCCGCCGCTGCGCTTGCCGCTAGCTATGGCATCGATAAGACAACCATTGGCGACGCCCTGCGCAGCTTCCGCAGCGTGAAGCGACGCCTGGAAGTGAAAGCCGAGATTGACGGGATTACGGTGATTGACGACTTCGCCCACCACCCGACTGCAATTGCCGTGACGCTGCAGGCGCTGCGGACGCGTTTTGCCGGACGCCGCCTGTGGGCCATTCTCGAACCGCGTTCCAACACCTTGCGCCGCAATGTTTTTCAGCAGGAGCTGGTCGAAAGCCTGGCGAACGCCGACGAGGTCGTGATGGCCTCGGTTTACTTCAAGCAGAGCGACGCGCTGCGCCCGGAGGAGCGTCTCGACGTCAATGCCGTGGTCGCCGAACTGCAGCGCCGCGGACGCAGGGCGCGGCAATTCGCCGATGCCGATGCTATTGTCGCCGGCATTGCCAACGAACTGCGCGGCGGAGACGTAGTCGCCATTCTCTCCAACGGCGGTTTCGGCGGAATCTATGAGAAGTTGCCGGCGCGTCTGCGCCAGCCGCAGCCCCGCTGAGCGGGACTCTCAAACGAGCGCCTTGTTTTCACTGGGCGAAAGCAGCAAGTTTGCAGTTGAAAAAACTACCCCACGTTAGCCAAATGCGGGCGAACGTGGGGCACCATCGAACACCAATTCGGAAACTGGCCGAGGATATCGCTCCCCAGGAGCCGCACAAGCAGCAACCCCCGCATGCGATGCAAGGCTCTGATGGTCGCAACTTCATTAAATGCGTTATGCGGCAGACTTCGAAGTCGTACGCGGCGGGGCCGGTTGATCTGGCCGCATGCCGAGCGTGCGCAGCGTGCGAAGGATGAGGTCGCGCTCTTTTTCGAAGTTCGCTTTTTCGGGCAGTTTTTGCGTGGTGAGAAAGCTTCGTGCCCGCGTAACCAGCTCGTAGCGGTCGGGGTCGGCGAGAGTGCCGCTGCCCCGGGCGTAAACCGGCGAAGAGCCATCGGAGGTGTTGGGGTCCCAATCCTGCTTGCGCGCATGGCACGCGGAACATGCCAGCAAGCAGTTCCAGGACACGTGTTCAAGCTCGGGATAATTCACGATTGGCAGCAGATGATCGATACTGGAGCCGAACGAGACGGTGTCGCGGCACGAGAGCATGTCTTTTCCGCAGTAAGCGCATCGGCATCCGTCTCGCAGCCATATCGCCAAGGTCCGAGGATCCCACTGCTTCATGAATTCCTTGTGCACCAAGTCTTCTGCGATGTGTAGGTAGTCCATGTGCTCTCCCGCCTGCTCAACGCTGTCGTTTCCCGCAGTCATAGCTTACCGCTAAACTCCGCAACTGGGGACTAAGTTTTCCTGACCTGCGGAACTCATTCGTAAGTAGATGATACGCCGGTGTTTAACCGGAAAAATGTGTCGGGTCAGCAGATTTCAGCCGGGCTTTTTCGTGCACACTGTTTTTCAAATCTGGTTGCGCAGGACGCCGCGTGCGTCTTCCAACTGCCGGTGCAACAGAATGGCCGCCAGAACCAGCACGAACACGGCTCCGGTTACCACCAGCAAGAGGCCGTAATATTGTGCCGGGTGACGAAGCGCCCGAATGAAGTGGCCACCGTAGTGCGAAGCGATGGAGGCAATGGCGGCATACCTTGCGGCGCGGCTCAACGCGACCACCACGACGAATTTTCTTGCCGGGTAATTGAGCACGCCGGCTGCCGCGAAGAAGGCGCTGGTGGGGGATGGAAAGGGCACCGCCGAAGAAAGTACCAGGACTCCCGTGCCCCACCTTTCGAAATAAGCGAGGAGCTTGTTGACCTTGCGTTCGCCGAACTTATCTCGCAAGTAGCTGGCACCGGCGCGGTGTGCCATGCGGAAAGTTATGTAGGCGCCAATGACGGAACCCGCCGTTGTCACTGCGGCGTAGTAGTACCAGGGATCGCGATGCCGCGCTGCCAAGATAGCCGTCAGAATGTCGGGACCGGCGAAGGTTGGTAGCGGGGTGCTGTCCGCAATGGCGAGCAGGAAAAGCCCCAAGACGCCCAGGTGGCGCAACACAGACATGTAGTTCGTCTGCCGCCGTGCAGCCGGCTGGAGGAAAGTCGCCATTACTTCGAGAAGTTGCACTCCAACTACTTTACCAGCGAGCGGGAAAAAGAGCAGCCGTGCTCCGCCTTAGACCAGGCAACAACCCCACATTAGCTCCGCCTGCGGCTCCGCAAATGTGGGCCACCATAGTGATTTTTGTCTCAGGGGCCAAGCCGCCCGCTACTTACGTTCCAGGAGCCTTGCGGCGAGCACGACACCGTCGCGGCCGTCGTGCAGTTTGAGCGGAAAAACGAGCACGTTCCAACTCCATCGCGCGGCGGTGGTTGGCAGGTGAGGGACGCCACGCTGCCCGCGGCGGTCGATATAGGTCTCGCGAGTATCGGCCACGGTGCGAATGATTTCGCGGAATTCCTCCCCCAGTTCGGGATACTGCTCAAACAGGTTCTTTCCCGGAAACCAATTGCGTTTGCGCTCGCTGAGCGAGGCGAAATGATCGTTGACGTACTGCCAGTCACCATTGCGGTCGAGAATTTCCAGCGCGACATCATCGCCCATCGCCATACTAATGCGCGAGTAGAAAAAGTCGCGGGCGTCGACCACCACCGGACGGCCGCGCTGTTTGGCCTCGAAGCTGCGCAGAGCGCTGACGAGGTCGTCCACCGAGCTGTAACCCTTGAGCAAGTGCATATCGGCGATGCCGCCGAACTTACGTTCCAAGGTGGCTGAGAGAATGATGATGGGAACCTGCGGCCGTTTGCGGCGAAGGCTTTCGGCTACTTCCGTGCCGAACTTTCCCTGTCCAAGGTTGTAATCGAGCACCGCGATGTCGATGTCGTCGAGCTGTGCTTCAGCCTCCTCGACGGACTTGGAGGTGAGGACGGCATAGCCCTTCTGCCGCAAAATCGCCGAGCGAACGATGAGATTGTCCTCGCGATCATCGAGCAGCAGAACCCGGATCGGGGTACGCGAACCGCCGTTGCGATCGTCTTCAACTACTCCAGGATGTTCTTCGTCCATGCTTCCGTATCTTCCTTCTTGTTGACTGAAGCTGGTTGACTGCGGTGAAACTGGCGCGGATAACGGTCCACAGGTCAATCTTTTGTGAGCTTGCGGACTGCCTTGACCAGCTCGGGCAATTTGCTGAAGGCCGCAATCGCACGCAACCACTGACGATTGTCAATTGCGGGGCTGCCGCTTACGATGGCGTTCGGCGGCACGTCTCGAACGCCGCTCTGTGCGGTGACAATGGCATGATCTCCAATGGTGCAATGGCCCGCTGCGCCGACCTGTCCAGCGAGCATCACATGCCTGCCCACGCGGGTGGAACCGGCAAGCCCAACCTGCGAGCAGAGCATGGTGTTTTCTCCAACTTTCGAGCCGTGCCCCACTTGCACAAAATTGTCGATCTTAACGCCGTCGGCGATGCGGGTTTCGCCGATGGTGGCGCGGTCGATGCAGGAATTCGCCTGCACTTCGACATTGTTGCCGATCACCACCGTGCCTGACTGCACAATCTTGTGCCAGCCTTCGCCGTCGGGCGCAAACCCGTACCCGTCGGCGCCGATCACGACTCCATTCTGCAAGATAACATTGTCGCCGAGGCGGCAGAACTCACGCACAACCGCGTGCGAGTGGGCAAAAAAATTGCTACCGATCGTCACTCCGCGGTAGATCACGACGTGGGGCAGGATGGTGCAGTTGGCGCCGATCTCAACCTCGTCGTCGATGACAACGTAGGCTCCGACGTGGGCATTGGGCCCGACCTTCGCTGATGAGGCAATCACCGCCGTGGGATGAATGCATGGCAGATAACGGGGCGGCGAGTAGAAAAGTTCCAAAGCTTTGGCGTACGCCAGGTGAGGGTTCGGGCAGCGCAGAAGCGGACGGCTATTGGCCGGGAAGCCGGGCGACACGATGATAGCCGCCGCCCTCGTGGTGGCTGCCGCTGCCGTGTACTTCGGGTTCGTCAGGAACGTCAATTCCGTCGGGCCGGCCTGATCGACTCCCGCCACTCCGGTAATCTCCAATTCGGCCGGAACGTTTTCAGCAGTTGCGCCAATAGCCCTTGCAATTTCAAGAAGTTTCATTCTTCAGATTCCAGCAGCCAGCTCTGGCCCGAGCACAAAGAAAGGACTTCGCGATCTCCCACTATGGTGGTGCGCTTGCGCGCCGGGCACGGGCGACGGATCGCCCCCCTCCGGCTCGCGGCGCGGGTAGTGCTCCCAAACGGCGCGCGGGATACAGTTTAGCAGGCATTGCGAACGGGTTCTACGAGAGATCGCGATGTCAAAGAGTCTGCAAGCTTGCCCCCGGGGAATTACGGACCAGCTCCACTTGAGCCGCCGCCGCGAGAATCGCCGAACAAGGGTACCTGGCGGCTATCTTCCACGGGCTTGCGTCGCCGGGCCTGGCTGCCGATCACGGCCAGCACCGTCAGCTCGGCCACCGCCGTACGCGGGACAAAAATCCGCTGGGTATTCGAGCGGGTGTCGGGTGGGTTCAGGAAGAAACCGTCCGCAGTCACCTGGGTAAGATCGTTGGGCATCAGCCCTTCCAGCATTTCACCATCGCGGAAGCGCAGGCGAACCCACAGCCCCTCGGTCCTGGGGCGGCTGGTAAAGGTCTTTCGTTGCAACGTCTCGGAGTCGCCGAATTCGCGGACAAAAAAAACGCCTTTGATGTCGCTCAACTGAATGCGAACGGCGGTCCCGGCAGTATTGAGGAGCTCTAATTTATTGTCGGAGATGAAGTTGGCCGGGGGCAGGTATCCCTGCACCGAGTCCCGGTCCATCTTGCGGACGATAACCTTCTTGTGGGTGGAAGCCATTTGAAATAAAAAACCGGCCTGAATCCCCGGCGAACGCTTATTTGGGCATGGGCTGGGTTCCGGCTCCCTGATTGTCGCATCTTTTTGTGGAAAAAGGGGATTCCCGATTTTCCTGTGTAGCCAAACGATAAACGGTTGTGTTATTGTTTTTTCTTTGTAGCGAAATTGTTGCAGTTACGTCTAAGTAGTTGGTAGTGAGAGATTTACAACCTAGAGCGGCGCTGCAAAGTCAGGGAAATGCGGCATGCATGGTCGTGCCGGTTTTTTCCGCTGCGCGCTCCGAGAGCCTTACTAGCACGAATGGCTGACTACATTTATACGATGGAAATCCGGCTCGCACCTGATCAGTTAAAGGTGGTGAGCCTGGTGCAGGAAGCGGCGCGCGCCCACGGCATGAACGTTTATCTGACGGGCGGGGCGATTCGCGACATTCTGACCGGATTGTCCATTCGCGATCTTGATTTCTCGGTCCAGGGCAATGCCCTGAAACTTCAAAAGGACCTTGAGCGCGCCGGAGCGAAAGTCGAAGTCATCAGCGAGGAAACAAAGACCCTGCACGCGGTGCTGCCGGGCGGTGTGCGGGTGGAAATCAGCATGGCGCGCTCGGAGACCTACGGCAAACCGGGTGCGCCGCCGCAAATCGCTCCAGCGACGATCAACGAAGATTTGCGCCGCCGCGACTTCACGGTCAACGCGATTGCTCTTTCGCTCAATCCCGGTTCGCGGGGGCTGCTGCTCGACCCGTTCAATGGATCGGCGGACGTGGAGGCTAAGCTCATCCGCGTCCTGCACAATTACGCCTTCCTGGAAGATCCTTCACGCCTGATTCGCGCCACGCGCTTTGCAGCGCGTTTCCACTGGGAGTTGGAAGAGCGGACTAAAGCTCGCTACGATGCGGCAAAAGAGAACAGCTACATCGAGTATATAAGCCGGAAGAATATCGGGTATGAAATCGAGCAGATAGCCTTCGAGGACAACCCGCTGCATATTATGCAGGCGCTCGAAAAAGAGGGCTGGCTCAAGGTGTTGCATCCGCAGTGGTCCACGGCCAAGGTCGACCAAAACGAAATGTCGCAGTGGATGAAAACGCGTCAGTTGCTTCAAGACATGGGGCATACGATCGACGCGGCGCCGTTGGCCTTTTATTTTCTGACCAAACGGATGGGGGATAAGGACCTGGCGGAGATTCAGCGCCTTATTCCGCACAAGGAGTTTGTCGCTGCCTGGCAGGCAGTCGAAGAAAACGGCAAGGAACTGGCGAAGAAACTGAGCGGCAAGGATGCGTCTACTCCCTCACGCGCCTGGCGGGTACTGAGTTCGGCTAAGCCGGAGGCGATTCTGTTTCTGGATGTTACATCGCGCCAGCAGGCGGTCTCGGAGAAGATCAAGAACTACTTTGGGAAGTGGAGGCAGATGCAGCAAAAGCTGCCACTTGTCGAGATGGCGGAAATGCGCATCACACCGCAGCTTGCGGAATATCCAAAGATCGCCGAGGAGGCTTTTCTGCTGCTGCTGGATGGCAAACTGCGGAATCATTCCGAGATTGTCAAGTTCTTGAAGCCCTATGAACCGCCTCTGCCTCCGCCACCGCCTCCGCCCAGGCGACGCGGCGCCAAGGCCGCTGCCGTTAAAGTCGCGGTTACAGGGCAGGCGGATTCTGCTGCTGCCCCCAAGAGAGGACGCAAGCCGAAAGAAGCTGTCGCTCCAGGTGCGCCGGTGGAAGTGATAGCGGCGGCAGCGGGCGAAACTCCAAAGAAGGTTGCCGCCAAGCCGGCAGCAGGCGAAGCTCCGAAGAAGGTTGCCGCCAAGCCGGCGGCAGCGGGCGAAGTTCCAAAGAAGGTTGCCGCCAAGCCGATGGCAAAGCCCCAAGCGGAAAAAGCGAAAACAAAGGTGACCAAGCCTGCACCTGCCAAGAAAGCGCAGCCACAGCCGGTGAAAAAGATCGCCAAGCCTCAGCCCGCGAAGAAAGTCGCCAAGAAGAAGCCGGTGCCCGCGAAACCGGCGGCGAAGAAAACGCCGGCGGCAAAAAAGCCTGCCAAGGCTCCAGCTAAGAAACCGGCAAAGCGCAAGTAGTAGTCAGCAAAGTTGAGCCGTTTTGCGGGCGTCTGAGCCCGCAGGCGAAATCCTGAGCGTAGCGAAGGATCTTCGTTTTCCTCAGCTCATAATCCTTTTCATCTGATCGCTGGCTTGTGCTACCAAGTACAATGAGGAGACCGAAAAGGACTCATGCCGGACTTCGTTCATCTTCACCTGCATACCGACTATTCCATGCTCGACGGCGCTTGCGACGCCACCGAGCTTTGCAAACGCGCGAAGGTTTTGCAGATGCCCGCCGTAGCCATGACCGACCACGGCAACATTTTTGGGGCAGTCCATTTCTTCAATGCGGCGAAGGACGCCGGCATCAAGCCGATCATCGGTTGCGAGTTGTACATCTGCAAGAAGGAAGACCATCGGGCGGCTCCCGAGGGCGACACCTACAATCACCTTATCGTGCTGGCCGAGAACGAGGAAGGCTACCGGAATCTGGTCAAGATCACTTCTGAAGCGTCCCTTCATGGTTTCTATTACAAGCCGCGAGTCTCAAAGCAATTTCTGGCCGAGCATTCGAAGGGACTGATTGCCTTGTCCGGCTGCTTGAAAGGCGAAGTGGCCGAAAGCCTCACGGAAGGCAGGTACGATGCCGCACGGAAGGCGGCGGTTACGTTCAACGACATTTTCGGAGCCGGCAATTTCTTCCTTGAGATACAGGATCAGGGCCTGGCGGAGGAAAAGCGCATCCACGACGACCTCTTCCGGCTGGAGCGTGAACTCGGCATCCCAATGGTCGCGACCAACGACAGCCACTATCTTTGCGAAGACGATGCACATGCGCAGGACGTGATGCTCTGCATCCAGACCGGTAAGTCGGTGCACGAGACCAACCGGATGAAGTTTGCAACCAACCAGTTCTTCGTCAAGAGTGCGGAGGAGATGCGGCGGGTTTTCAACGGAGCAGAGTATGTCCTGGCGCGGACGATGGCCATTGCCGAGCGCTGCAATCTGAAACTGGAGAAGATCAAGAATCCCTTCCCGCGTTTCGAGGTTCCTGAAGGACATACCGCTGATAGCTATTTCGAGCACGTGGCCCGCCAGGGTTTCGTGCGCAGAACAGAATGGCTGCGGCAGATGCAGCAGGAGGGCCGGCTGCGCAAGAGCTTCGCCGACTATGAGCAACGGCTCAACCGCGAGATAAAGATCATCCAGCAGATGCAGTTCTCCGGCTATTTTCTTATCGTGTGGGACTTCATCCGTTACGCCAAAGAACATGGCATCCCTGTCGGTCCGGGGCGCGGATCGGCTGCCGGCTCCCTGGTTGGCTACTCCATGGGGATCACCGACATCGATCCCTTGCAGAATGAGCTGCTGTTTGAGCGCTTCCTCAACCCGGAGCGCGTATCGTTGCCCGACATAGACGTCGATTTCTGCATGAATCGGCGGGGCGAGGTGATTGACTACGTCACGCGGAAGTACGGTCGCGAGCAGGTGGCGCAGATCATTACCTTCGGCACCATGGCGGCCAAGGCGGCCATTAAGGACGTTGGACGCGTGCTCGACATGCCCTACGCCGAGGTGGACCGGATCGCCAAGATGATTCCCGGTATCCCCGGTATGACTATCGACAAGGCGATGGCCGACTCGTCGCAACTGGCCGAGGTGTACAGCCGGGAGCCGCAGATCAAAGAGCTGATCGACACGGCAAAAAAGCTTGAAGGAATGGTCCGCAACGCGGGAGTGCATGCCGCCGGCGTTGTGATCTCCCCCGTCCCGCTCGATGAGCTGGTGCCGCTCTTCAAGACGAAAAACGATGAAATCGTCACTGCCTACGACATGAAGGCGGTGGAGAAGATGGGCCTGTTGAAGATGGACTTCCTCGGGCTCACGACCTTAACGATCGTCGATGATGCGCTCAAGTTGATTTTGCAAAATTGTGGCGAAAAACTTGATTTGGAAAAAGTTGCACTGGACGACCATGCGACTTATGAAAGAGTTTTCCACAACGGCTACACGTCGGGCATCTTCCAGTTTGAATCCGAAGGCATGCGCGATGTGCTGCGGCGTTACAAGCCGAGTACTTTGGAAGACCTGACGGCTTTGAATGCGCTCTATCGTCCCGGCCCGATCCAGGGCGGCATGATTGACGACTTCATCGAGCGCAAGTGGGGACGGCGGCGGGTCGAATATGAGTTGCCGGAGCTGGAGACGCTGCTCAAGGAAACCCTGGGCGTAATCGTTTACCAGGAACAGGTCATGCAAATTGCCAACGTGCTGGCCGGCTATTCGCTTGGCGAAGCCGACCTGCTGCGTCGCGCCATGGGCAAGAAGAATCCGGAAGAGATGGCCCAGCAGCGCGACCGTTTCCTTTCCGGCGCGCATGAACGCGGCTTCCCCAAGGAGAAGAGCGAAAAGATTTTCGATCTGATGCAGCAGTTTGCGGGCTACGGCTTCAACAAGTCGCACTCGGCTGCCTACGCGCTGCTGGCTTATCACACGGCCTACCTGAAGACGCACTACTCGGTGCAGTTCATGGCCGCGCTGCTGACGTCGGTGACCGGCAAGACCGACGATGTGGTGAAGTACATCAAGGAATGCCGTGAAATGGGCATTCCGGTCGAGGCTCCGGACATCAATCTGAGCGATTCCAGCTTCACCCCGCACGGGGAAGCGATCCGCTTTGGGCTGGCCGCGGTTAAGAACCTGGGGCAGAACGCGATCCAGTCAATCGTTGAGGCTCGCAAGCTAGTCGGCTCGTTTCGCTCGATCTATCAGTTTTGCGAGAAAGTCGACCTGCGTCTGTTGAATAAGCGAGTGCTCGAGTCGCTGATCAAGAGCGGAGCAATGGATTCGCTAGGCCGGCGGGCGCAGTTGTTCGCGGTTCTCGACAAGGCGATGGAACAGGCGCAGAAGGCGCATCGCGATGCGCAGGCCGGTCAGCACGGCTTGTTTGGGGTCTTTGACGAGCAGCCAAGTCACGCCAATGACGCGCTGCCGGAGACTCCCGACTGGGACGAGAGCACGCGCCTGCAATACGAAAAGGAAGTGCTCGGATTCTTCATCTCTGGGCATCCGCTGGAAAAGTACGCCGACAAGCTTGAAGATTTGCACGCGCTAAGCACGGCTGCTCTTAACGCCATGAAACGCTCGACCGCGAAAGGGGAGGAGATTTTTGCGGCCGGGGTGTTCGGCGGAGTGCGGGTGCTGAAATCGAAAAGAGGCGAACTATACGCCAATGTGACCTTGGAAGACATGGAAGGTCGAATTGAGGCGATGATCTTTCCGGAGGCATTCCGGCGGCTTGGGGAGAAGGTAAAGCTGGAGGTTCCAGTTCTGGTGAAGGGAAGCGTACGGGTCGAAGAGGGCGCGGCGCCGAAACTGGCGATTTCCGAGATTACTCCGCTGGAGGAGGCTAAGCCGAGGCTGGCCAAGGCATTGCGGCTGCGCATCTCACTGGCCGACGCCTCGGCCGATACGGTCGACGAGTTGCATGCCCTCTTCGTGCAGTCGCCGGGAGAGGCCAAGGTGATGTTCGATTTGGCGTCGCCGGGCGAGTTCGTGGCCGTGATGGAGGTCGAGGGCTATAATATCCTGCCGGACCGTGCGTTCATCCGCAGAGTGGAAGAGCTGTGCGGGCGAGGCAGCGTGATCATCATCGACTAATCGGATTCGGTAGGAGCCCTCAACACAAGCAGTGCTGACGCGACAGGGTCGACGAATGCGTCCGATGGCCGGCACTTGATTTCCGGGTGAGCGCCGTGCAGGCGGAAAAGAAAGCGAACATGGAAGCAACGACAGCAGCCCAGCTCGAGCTGGAGAAGATTGAACAGCAGATTGCCCAGCTTGAAGCGGCCGCCGGGGAGAACACGGAAGCCCAGCGGCAATTGAAGGCCTTGGAAGAGCGCGTCGGCAACCTGCGGCGGCAGGTGACGGCTGCCATGGGGGCGTGGCAGAAGACCGAGCTGGCGCGGCATCCTCAGCGGCCATACCTGTTGGATTATGTCAGCCTGATGTTTGACGGCTTCGACGAGGTTCATGGTGACCGCCGCTTTGGCGACGATCCGGCCATGATATGCGGCATGGCGAAGTTCCGGGGACAGCCGGTGCTGGTGGTTGGTCAGCAGAAGGGCCGCGACGTGAAACAGCGCGTCTACCGGAACTTTGGCCAGTCGAGCCCGGAGGGATACCGCAAGGCCTTGCGCGCCATGCGCATGGCGGAAAAGTTCGGTCATCCGATCCTGACCTTCGTGGACACTCCCGGAGCGTTCCCCGGACTGGGAGCCGAAGAGCGCGGGCAGGCGGAGGCCATTGCCTATAACCTTCGGGAGATGGCACGGCTTAAGGTTCCGGTGATCGTCACGATCACGGGAGAAGGCGGCAGCGGAGGCGCTCTGGCGATCGCCATCGGAGACCGCATACTGATGCTGGAGAACAGCATCTACTCGGTGATTTCGCCCGAGGGTTGCGCCTCCATCATGTGGCGCGACGCTACCAAACGCGATATTGCCGCCGAGGCGCTGCGCATCACCGCCAAAGACATGGTGGAATTCGGAGTGATCGACGCGGTCGTGCCCGAGCCTCCGGGCGGCGCGCATCGCGACCCCAAGGCGGCAGCGGATCTGCTGGCGGCCGAGTTGCACAAGCAGCTCAGCGAGCTGCAGGCGCTCTCGCTCGAACAGTTGCTGGCGGCGCGTTACGAGAAATTCCGCAAAATGGCCCAGTTCTATACGGAAGGGTGAGAGCTCCAGGGAGTGGCTTGGTGGCCCATTCAAGCTTCCTTTGCTTGAGTGGGGCTGTTTTGCAAGGGTTGGGCCACCCGTCGAACTTCAAGAAACTACCCCACGTTAGCCAACTGCGGGCGAACGTGGGGCACCAAGGCATCCGCCGAACTTCAAGAAACTACCCCACATTAGCCAACTGCGGCAAATGTGGGCTACCACCGCGGTTTCCCCACCAGAGTTTCCTGCTTTCCAGAGTGGCCTTTTTGCAACCCCGCTGCACTGCTCGTCATCATGCAGATAAGGCCCGGGCCGGATTCGCAGAACGGCCAGGGGCGCGCGATGAGGTCGAAACCGGCTCGAAGCGCTGGACCTCGCGTGAACTACCCCACGTTAGCCAAAAGCGGGCGAACGTGGGGCACCAAGCTCAAGACGTGCTCGAAGCGCAGGGTTCCGGCTCGCCCGCACTTAAGGAAAGTCAATAACATGGCAACGACAGAGGTGGCGCCGCGCGAAGGTGCTCAGAGGGGTGCGGTCCCGATCGTCAATGACTTCAGCATTCAGGTGGCGACCGTTAACGGCTCCGGTTCGCAGTCGGCAAACACTGTGTTGCTGCGAACGATCTTCCAAATGGGCGTGCCGGTAAGCGGCAAGAACCTGTTTCCTTCCAACATTGCCGGCCTGCCAACCTGGTACACGATCCGCGCCAGCAAATTCGGTTACATCGCGCGCAAGAAAGAGATCGACTTTTTGGTGGCGATGAACCCGGAAACCGCGCGGGAGGACGTTCTATCGCTCGGGGCGGGCGCTGCCGTGCTTTACGACGAGCCGTTGAATCTGCGCCAACTGCGAAACGATCTGACATTTTATTCCGTTCCCTTCGACAAACTGGTGGCCGCGGTCTGCGCCGAGGCGAAGCTGCGCAAGCTGGTCAAGAACATGATCTACGTCGGCGTAGTGGCGCGTCTGCTGGCGCTGGACATGCAGGAGGTGGAGCGGGCGCTGCGCCGCCACTTTGGCAGCAAACCGAAGGCCGCCGATGTGAACTGGAACGCCGCCAGGGCCGGTTACGACTATGCCGCCGCCTCGCTCGTCAAGGCCGATCCATTTGTGGTGGAGCGCATGCACGAGACGGCGGGCAAGATCATCATCGACGGCAACGCCGCCGCCGCGTTGGGGGCGATGTTCGGCGGCGTCACGGTCGTGACTTGGTATCCGATTACGCCATCGTCGTCGCTGGTGGAGCAATTGACCGACTATATGAAGCGCTACCGCGTGGGCGCGGACGAAAAAGCCACGTTCGCCATCGTGCAGGCGGAAGATGAGCTGGCGGCGATCGGCATGGTGGTGGGAGCGGGCTGGGCGGGAGCGCGCGCGATGACTGCCACCTCGGGCCCGGGGATTTCGTTGATGTCGGAGTTCAGCGGACTCGGCTACTACGCGGAGATTCCGGCGGTGATTTGGGATGTGCAGCGGGTGGGGCCTTCGACCGGGCTGCCGACACGCACCGCGCAGGGAGATCTGCTGACGGTGGCCACGCTTTCGCACGGCGATACGAAACATCCGATGCTGATTCCGGCGTCGGTGGGCGAGTGTTTCACGATGGCAATGGACGCCTTTGAACTTGCCGAGCAGTTGCAGACTCCTGTGTTTGTGATGAGCGATCTCGACCTGGCGATGAACAACTGGATGAGCGAGCCGTTCGCGTATCCCGAGCAGCCGTTAAAGCGAGGCAAGGTGCTCTCGAAGGAGGAGTTGGCCCGGCTGGGAGGGTTTGCCCGCTACAAGGACGTGGATGGAGACGGGATCGGTTACCGCACATTGCCGGGCAATGATCATCCCAACGCAGCCTGGTTCGCACGCGGCAGCGGACACAACGAAAAGGCGCAGTACAGCGAACGTCCCGACGATTACGTTCGCAACATGGACCGGCTGGCACGCAAGTTCGAACATGCACGCACACTGGTTCCCGCGCCCGAGCTGGTGAGCGATCACGGGAACGAGGCAGCCATTGTGGCCTACGGCAGCTCGCACTGGGCGGCGCAGGAGAGCCTGGAGCAACTGGAACGCGAGTACGCGATGGGCTTCGACTATCTCCGGCTGCGGGCTTATCCGTTTGCGCGCGAGGTACACGAGTTCATCGCCCGCCACAAGCGCGTCTACGTGGTGGACCAGAACCGCGATGCGCAAATGCTGCAGTTGCTGAAGCTGGATCTTCCGGCGCAGGAGATCGCGAAGCTGCGCAGCGTGCGGCACTACACGGGCCTGCCGATCGACGCGCGCTCGATCACCGACGAAATCGTTCCGCAGGAGGGCAGGTAATGGCCACTTCGGCTTCTCAACCGCCGCGCCAGAGTGCGAACCGCATTGGACTGACCGTGCTCGACTATCGCGGCGGCAAGACCACGCTATGCGCGGGTTGCGGACATAACGCGATCTCCGAGCGCATCATCGACGCATTCTTCGAGATGGGAGTGGCCCCCGAACGAGTAATCAAGTTGTCCGGCATTGGCTGCTCCTCGAAGAGCCCGGCGTATTTCATGGGACGCTCGCACAGCTTCAATGCCTTGCACGGACGCATGCCGTCGGTGGCTACCGGCGCGGCGCTGGCCAACCACCGGCTGCTGGCGCTGGGCGTCAGCGGCGACGGCGACACGGCGTCGATCGGCATCGGGCAGTTTGTGCATCTCATGCGGCGCAATCTGCCGATCATCTACATCATCGAGAACAATGGCGTCTATGGGCTGACCAAGGGACAGTTCTCGGCGACGGCCGATGTCGGCAGCAAACTGAAGACCGGAGTCGTCAACGAACTGCCTCCTATCGATACGTGCCTGCTGGCGATAGAGCTGGGAGCGACGTTCGTGGGACGTTCGTTTTCCGGCGACAAGAAGCAGCTCCACACCATGTTGAAGGCGGCGATTGCCCATGGCGGCACGGTGATGCTGGATGTGATTTCTCCATGCGTCACTTTTAACGACCACGAGGGATCGACCAAGTCATACAAGTTTATGAAAGACCATGAAGAGCCGCTGACGGATGCCGATTTCGTGCCGGCGTTCGCCGAGATCGACGTCGACTACGAACCTGGCGAGTACGTGAACGTCACCATGCACGACGGCTCTCACCTGCGGTTGCGCAAGCTGGAAGAAGATTACAATCCCACGGACAGAGTTATTGCCGTGCGGCGGCTGATGCAGGCCAAAGAGGCCAACGAGGCGCTCACCGGAATTTTCTACGTGAACCCCGAGCAGCCGAGCTTCATCGACCTGTTGAACTTGACTTCCGAAGCGCTGGCGACGCTGCCGACCGAGCGCGTGCGGCCTCCACGCCAGGCGCTGGAGCAGATCATGGAGGAGCTGAGGTAGGCCCGGGTGCGCGCCGATCAAAATAGAAGAGCTGAAGAAGGAAAGAAACTACCCCACGTCAGTCCAAAAACGGGACGGGACGTGGGGCACCCGTTCCCGGCTCTTGTTTTCACGTGCGCAGGAAAGCAGATCCTTCGCTACGCTCAGGATGACACTTCGCGATAAGGACGTGGGGATTAAGGCCGGGCAGCGTGATGCGCCAGAGTGGCAGCCGTATGCAGATGGCAGATGGCGATGGCCAGGGCATCGGCCACATCGGGCGGTTCGGGCACGGCTTCCAGCTTGAGGAGGCGCGTAACCATCATTTGCACCTGGGACTTTTCTGCCCTGCCATAGCCGACCACGGCGGACTTGACGGACAACGGAGCATAGGCGACAACGGGTAATCCTGCCTGGGCCGCGGCCAGCATGGCGACTCCGCGCACATGCCCGAGTTTGAGAGCGGATTTGGCGTTGGCCGCGTGAAAAACGTCTTCGATGGCGACGACTTCGGGATGGTGCGCGTCAATCAGCTCGGAGAGCTCCTGGAAGATGCGAAGCAGGCGGACTTCGAGCGGATCGCGCGTCGAGAGCCGGATGACGCCCATCGCGACGCAATGCAGCTCCTCCGCGGCTTCCTGTTCGACGATGGCAAAGCCGGTATATTGGCTGCCGCAATCAATGCCCATGACTCGCATGCACTTTACCCCAACAAGCGCAACATCGACGCTCGTCGGGGCCTCCCGGCGAGTGTAGCCGAGCGGTTGGGGCGGGGGCAATGGCATTCGGACACGAGGGCGCGGCTTGAATCGCTGCCAGACGTGGATGATGCGCTCGGGCCCAATGTAGCCAGAGCGCACGGAACGTAAGTACGAAGAAACTACCCCACGTTAGCCAAATGAGGGCGAACGTGGGGCACCAAGCAGGTGCGGAGGCTGTAGAATTAATCAGGGCAATTCCATGCGCAGGGTGTATCTCGACAATAACGCTACCAGTCCACTGCTGCCGGAAGTTTTCGAGGCGATGCGGCCATGCTTCCTGGAGAGCTTCGGCAACGCCTCGTCCATCCACCAGCAGGGGCAGCAGGCACGCGCCGCGGTAGAGCAGGCGCGAGACAGCGTCGCGCAACTGCTGGGCGCGCGGGCGGTGGAGATCGTTTTCACCAGCGGCGGAACGGAAGGCGATAATCTGGCGCTGTTTGGCATGGTTTCCGCGGGCGATCACATCGTCACCAGCAGCATTGAACATCACGCGGTGCTCAACTCCTGCAAGCGGCTGGAGGCGCTCGGAGTGGAGACGACGTTTCTCAGGGTGGACGGGCAGGGGCTGGTCAGCCCCGGCGACGTGCGCTCGGCCCTGCGGCCGAATACGCGGCTGATTTCAGTGATGATGGCGAACAACGAAACCGGAGCGCTGCAGCCGGTGGAGGAGATCGGCAGGATTGCTGCCGAAGCTGACGTGTGGTTCCACACAGACGCGGTGCAGGCCGCCGGGAAGGTGCCGATCGATGTGGGACGCATCGGGTGCGATCTGCTGACGATTTCCGCCCACAAACTGCACGGGCCGCAGGGAGTCGGAGCGCTTTACGTGCGCAGGGGAACGCTCTTGCAGCCGATGATGCACGGCGGACGGCATGAGCGCGGACGGCGCGCCGGGACGGAAAACCTGCCGGGCATCGCCGGGCTTGGCAAGGCGGCCGAGGTGGCTCGCGAGTGGCTTGCCGGCGGCGGGGCGGAGAAAATGGCGGCAATGCGCAACCGCTTCGAAAGCCACATCCTGCGGCAGGTGGAGTCGACGCGGGCGAACAGCGGACAGGTGGCGCGCACTCCGAACACCTCGAATATTGTTTTCGAGTGCATCGAAGGCGAAGCGCTGGTGATTGCGCTCGATCTGAAGGGCATCTCGGTTTCCACCGGAGCGGCGTGCTCTTCCGGCGCGGTCGAGCCTTCGCACGTGCTGACCGCCATGGGCCTCACCTCCGGCGAGGCGCGCGCCTCGATTCGCTTCAGCCTGGGTAAACAGACGAGCGAGGAAGATCTCGCATTCGTGCTCGAGCAGTTGCCGGCGACGGTCACAAAGCTGAGGGAGTTGAGCCCGGTGTGGAGAAAAGCGGTTTCAAGTCTCTAGAGTTTGTTCCTGTTACAGAAAACAGCGAATCTCCTCAGGGGCTAAAGCCCGCATTTTTATTGGCTCTGGACGGCGCGGCTCAAGGCACCCCAGCAAGCCAAATACAGGCTTGCTGGGGACCCCGCAAAGCCGCGCCCCTTCAAAGAGCGGACACAGAACTGACAACTGAGAATCGGGAATCTAGAAGTTGAGCAAGCACACCATCGCGGTTGCCATGTCCGGCGGCGTCGATTCTTCGACCGTGGCGGCGATGTTGTGCGCCGAGGGACACAAGGTGATCGGCTTGACCATGCAACTGTGGAACCAGCGCAGACTTGCGGGTCATGAGGGAATGCCGGAGGGAGTGCAGGGCCGGTGCTGCTCGCTGGATGACGTTTATGACGCGCGCCGGGTCGCCGAGAAGCTTGGGATTCCGTACTACGTGGTGAACCACGAAGAGCGTTTCGAGCAGGACGTGGTGCGGCCCTTCGTGGCCGACTACCTCTCCGGGCGCACGCCAATCCCGTGCAGCCTTTGCAATAATCATCTGAAGTTCGATCAGTTGCTGCTGACGGCGCGGCAGATTGGGGCCGACTGCATCGCCACGGGACACTATGCCCGCAACGAGTACGACGCCGGGCGCGGACGCTGGCTGCTCAAGCGCCCGGCCGATCGCGCCAAGGACCAGACGTACTTTCTTTTTGGACTGACGCAGGAGCAACTAAGCCGAACCCTGTTTCCGCTGGGCGAGATGCACAAGCCCGAGGTGCGGGACGAGGCGCGGCGGCAGGGACTTACGGTTTTGGCGGAGAAGCCCGATTCGCAGGAGATCTGTTTTGTGCCCGGCGGCGATTACAAGCGCTTTCTGGATGCGTACTTGGCCGAGCAGGGCGACCCACTGCCCGACACGTCAGGAGAGCTGGTGACGGCTACGGGCGAGGTGCTGGGCCATCATAACGGAATTCACAACTTCACCATCGGCCAGCGCAAAGGGTTGGGTATCGCGACGGGCAATCCACTCTACGTAGTGGAAATTCGCGGCGACAAGCGTCAAGTGGTGGTGGGAGGCGGCGAGAATCTGCTCTCAACCAACTTGCGAGCCAAGCACCTGAACTGGATTCTCTTTGATGGGCTGGCGAACAGGGTTGGCGAGCCGCTGCGAGTACGGGCCAAAATACGTCACCGGCATGAGCCGGCGCTGGCGACCGTGGAGACGGCAGGCGACGACGAGGTCATGGTCACCTTTGATGAGCCTCAGCGCTCGATCACGCCCGGACAGGCGGTCGTGTTCTACGATGATGACTTGGTTGTGGGCGGCGGCTGGATCTGCTGATCGTCCGGCCGTTTGAGACTCGCCGAGATGAAGATTTGTTCATTTGCCCACCAAAGAGCTAATCGATTCGCATCACAACTACCGCAGTCCCCTTGTTGGTCTGGAGCTACCCCACGTTGGCCCATTATCCCAGCACGCGATGTTCGCCGGGAACCCGATGGGCGAACGTGGGGCATCGGCTGTGATCGGGTGAGTTGATGCGCAGATGCAGACAAGGCTAGAATGAGGCACCCCGCCAGTAGCGGTGGGTCATCCGGCGAACTTCACCCTAAATGAACATTTCGTCGCGCGGCATTGCATTCTTTTGCCGCTGCACCTTCCGGCTGCCGAGAAACTCGGCAAGCCCTGCCGCCACGCCGCTCAGCACGCCGGAGACCTGCCGCATCGGCGACGAAATGAGGTGCTGGACGTTCTCGGTAGTCGCCTCAACCCGAGTGAGCGTACGCGTCAGCAACTCGTCGGCTCGCGCCACCTGCTGGCGAACCCGATCGTTGATCTCGTTTGCCGTCGAGCTGATTCGCTCCACATCCTGGCGGGCGGTCGCGCTCAGGACGGCAAGGTTCTGCAAAATCTCCCGCACTTGAGGCGTCGATTCGGCCAGCAGAATCTTTGCATCGCGAATCATCGGAAGCAGGTTTTCTTCCATTTCTTTCGAGAGGCGTTGCAATCGCTCGCCGGTTTTCCTGGAAGAGACAAAGAGCGCGATCAGCACCCCCATCTGGACGACAATGGCGAGAGCCGTCACCCCCACGAACACCGTCAACAGGTTTTCGTTCATATAAGTTCAATCCCGTCCAGTGCTGCCGTGCGGCGGCTTGGATTTTTCCGCCCCAACAAGCCAACAGCCGGCTTGTCGGGGATCCCAACTGCCAATTCCATGGTCTGCCTGGCCGTCTTCGCGGCACTCTGGCTGTGGGGTTATACAGACTACGCCTTGGGCGCGCCACCTTCCGGTTCAGGGCTGCTCGTCGCCTCCTGATAGGCCTGACGGCCCGCTTCAAAGGCGGAGCGGATCTGATCCTTCTGCTGACTGACATAATCACGCCCGCGGCTCACGAAGTCCTGAGCCTGATCGCGGTATTGCCTGGCGCGGTCCTTTACGGTGTCGGTGCCTTCTTCCGCCGCGCCCAGGATCGAGTCACGGATTTCGCGGCCAGGCTTTGGTGCATACAAGACGCCCAAAGCAGCGCCGAGTCCCAAGCCTGCCAAGAACCACAAAATGCCATTGCCGGTTTCGTCAGCCATAATTCTTCCTCCTAAAACTCAAGAACAACGGATGGTAACACTGGAATCCAGGAAAGTGAAATCCCGCCCGACGGGTTGAGGCTACGGTTTCTGCGTCGGCCGAATCAGCACCTCGCTGGCGAAGGCCCGCGGAGCCTGCGTGACCAGCATGGCCACCACGTGCGCGATGTCTTCCGGCTGCAGCATCTTCGACGAATCCTTGCCGGCGTGACGGTCGAAATCGGTGTGCGTGGAACCCGGACAGACGACTGCGACACGGATATTATAAGGGCGAAGTTCTTCCGCCACGGTATAGGTCAGCCCATTCAACCCCAACTTGGAAGCGGCGTACACCGCCCGATTGGGCAACGGCCCCTTGGAAGCGAGCGAAGAGATGTTGATGATATGGCCCCTTTTGGCCGCGATCATCAGGGGAGCGAAAGCCCGGATTGCGTAAAACACGCCGCGCAGGTTGGTGTTCATAATCTGGTCCCACTGTTCGGGGGGAAGTTCGTGAAGCGGACCGGAGAAGCCGCCGACGCCAGCGTTGTTGACCAGGATATCGGCGCGTTCCCAGGTCTGTTGGACATGCGTTGCCAATCTCTCCACGTCCGGCAGCGAGGTTACGTCGCAAACAATGGGGTTGCAGGCGCCGCCCGATTGGCGGATTTGCTCAGCGGCGGATTCCAGCGCCTGGCGCGTCCGACCGGTGATCACCGTGGTTGCCCCGAGCTCCGCCAGTTTGCGGGCAATAGCCGCGCCTATGCCGCGTCCGCCGCCGGTGACGACGGCGACCTGTGTCCGTAGCGCGCGAGTCGTATCTGTCATATGGACGATGATAATGAATTCGACGGGAAGGGGGAATCCCGGCAGGAGAGTTCGGCATCTGAACTGGCGTGTGCTGCGGAATTCCGCAAGCATGGCTACGTTACTTGCCTTAGTCCCAGGCGGCTCCCTATAATCGACCAGTTTGAGGTTCCGGCGGTGGCTGACGGGGAGGCCATATCCCTGCGGCAACACCAGGTGTATTTGCCTGACCCTCCGGGGGATATCAGCAGCGAAGGAAATTGAGTCCGGGGGCCGCGCCCGGGTGAGCATTGCACATTCCGCGCCGTTCGAAGGAGAACCACCCAATGAAGAAGTCGCTCCTCATGTTGTTGCTTGTACTGGTGGCAGCAGCCTACGCCCAGCAATCCGCGCCGCCCTCCAGTCAAGCCGGCAGCAACGCTCAGCAGCCGGCGGCGGGGCAGAAGCAGCAGAAGACGATCAAAGATCCCGCCGAATACAAGGCCTATGTCGACGCGGTCCAGACTGCCGACCCCGGGCAAAGGGCAACAGTGCTGGAGTCCTTTCTGCAGACTTATCCCAACACGGTGATGAAGGAAGACGCGACGGAACTGCTGCTGAAGACTTACCAGCAGTTGCTGGCGAACGATCCGCAGAAGTATACGCAGAAAGTGCTGGAGACCGGACAACAACTGCTGCAAATCAATCCGAGCAACCTGACGGCGCTGGCTCTGATGAGTTACATGGACCATGCGCTGGCTCAGGGCGGCGGGCCCAATGCCGAGCAGATGTTGCAGCAGGCAAGGCAATACGGCGAGCGCGGCCTGCAGCAGTTGCCGCTGCAGAACAAGCCGGACGGATACACGGACGAGCAGTGGAACAAGTTGAAGCAGGATTTCCGCATCGTCTTCCTAGGTTCCATCGGACACGCGGCACTGCAAAGCAAAGACTACAAGACGGCGCAGGAATCTCTTAAGGAAGTGGTGGCTGCCGATCCCAACAATTTCACCAATGTTTTTCTGCTGGCGCTGGCGTATCTGGAACCGAATCCGCCCGTTCCAGACGGGCTCTTCTGGATTGCCCGGGCGTTGGCGCTGGCTCCGCCGCAGATGCCCGCGACGCAGTTGCAGACCTATCAGCGATACGGCCGCGGCAAATACGTCCGCTATCACGGCTCCGAGGACGGATGGGATCAATTGGTGGCAATGGCCAAGACGACACCCGCCGAACCGCCTAACTTCAGCGTTCCTCCGGCGCCCTCTCCGTCCGAGCAGGCTGGCATGATGTTGCAGAAGAGCACGCCCGAGCAACTGTCGTTTGCCGAATGGCAATTCATTCTGACCTCGGGAAACCAACAGGCCGCGGATCAGGTCTGGAACGCAATCAAGGGCAAAGCATTGCGGATGGTGGCGCAGGTGATTTCCGCGACCACCACCAGTGCCAAGCTTGCCGGAAGCGAAGACGACATCCAGGCGAACAAGGCCGATATCGAAGTGGTTTTTGGCACGCCGCTGGTGGCGGCGCGTGTTCCTAAATCCGGAGCACAGATCACATTCCAGGGAGTTCCGGACAGCTATGCGCCAAATCCGTTCCTGATGCATATGACGGATGGGCAATTGCTGGGCCGGCCCGCCGGGACCACGCCCCCCAAGCCGCGCCCAAAGCAATAACTCATTCGGTTGCTGCGAAATCAACGAGGCGGCTCTTTAATGTGGGCCGCCTCGTTTTGCTTTGCGCGAATTGCCGCTCTTCATGCGGAAACCATTGCGGCCAGCTCGATGCTCTCGCCATCTTCCGGAATCAGAATGCGGTGCTCAAGTCCGGCGGCTCTTGACTGAGTCCGGAGACCTTCCCGCGGCAGACCGCAGTGATTAATTGCCTCCATATGGACCGCGATGACGGTGGAATTTGGAGCCCGTTGGGCTACGGCAATCACGTCGGAAGCGCTCATCGTGATCGGATCGCCTTCGCGAAAGCGGGCTTCGCCAGCATTGACCACGATTACATCGGGTGTGTGCGCGGCGAGCGTGCTCCGCACCTCGTCACACCAGATTGTGTCGCCCGCGATATACAGCGTTGGCTCGCCCGTGGTCCTGAGCACGAAACCGGAGACCGGAGCCATGCGCTTGCCGATGTCGCCGGTGCCGTGGCGTCCACCCGTGCGGGTGATGACCGTCGCCTTCCACGCTAGTGAAACGGCAATCGGCCGCACGTCCGTAAACTTCCAATCGCGAAATTTAGCCTCGTCCTCCGGCTGGCAAAGGATGGGGAGATGCTTCGGTACGGCTTCGGTGGCGGCGTCATCCCAATGATCGCGGTGGGTGTGCGTTACCAGCACGGCGTCGACTCCGCGCAATACCTCAACGGTGCCGATGGGCAAAGGCACAAGCGGGTTACGCTTCTCATTGGCCGTATTCACCACCGGCGGATTGGCGCCTGGAGAACTGAGGATGGGGTCAACCAGAAGCGTCGATCCCGCGAGACTGACCCGCAAGGTTGCATGGCGGACGAGTTGAATGTTCATAGGCGAGTCTTTCAAGTTTGCGTTAGAAGTGCGTTGTCGTTGACACAGAAGTGGTGTCCCGGAAACTCAAGCAGTAGATGTCTAAAGTGTCATTCTGAGCGACCTAAGGGAGCGAAGAATCCGCTTTTGTTTTCAGGAACGAGAAAAAGCAGATCCTTCGCTCCGCCACCCCAGCAACGGCAAAAGCGGCCGTCGCCGGGGACCCCGGTTCGCTCAGGATGACACTCACGAGGTGTTCCTAGTTATGCAGACGTTTCCAGGACGCCGTCCTCGAGCAATTATACAGTCGGTATACCCCAACATATCAGGCTGTCATGGCGAGTGAAGTCGAGACACCTTTTGTTTCTGCTGCCGAAAGCAAAGGGTGGCTCCACTCCGCTTCGCTCCGGTCGCCATGACATCCCCTTGGGAATTCTTGGATACACCAATGGGCGCCGCCCTAGCAAATGAGGACAATCTTGCCGTAGCTGCCCGGCTGCAAAACCGCCTCATGGGCGCGCCTTGCCTCAACCAGAGGAATTTCCTGTCCGATGACCGGGCGCGCAACACCGAATTCGAGGGCTGCGCCGAGACCGGCATGAATGCTGGCCATTTCGGGTTCGGAGGTATTGAACAGCACCATCCCGAGAATGGCGGCGTCACGCGCCATGGCGTCGCGAGGATTGATTTCGATCGTCCCACGGTTGCCGATGATGACGACGCGCCCGCGCTGGCTCAACATGGAGAGGTCCTTGCTCAGATTCTTGTTGGCCAGCATCTCCAGAATGACGTTGACGCCGCGTCCGCCGGTCGCCTTCGAGACCTGCTCGGCGAGATCCGTGGCGTTGTGGTCGAAAACATGATGCGCTCCGCAATCGCGTACGAGCTGGCGGCCCTTGTCGCTGCTAGCGGTGCCAATCACAAGCATGCCATGAGCCCGCGCCATCTGTACCGCCGCGATGCCGACGCCGCCGCTGGCGCCGTGCACCAGGACAGACTCTCCGGGCAGTGCGTGAGCTCTTTGGAACAGTCCCCGAACGGCGGTGGCGTAAGGTACGCCAATCGCCGCGCCCTGCTGGAAGGTGATTTGCTTGGCGAGCGGATGCACCTGCACTTCGCGGCACAAGGCCTGCTGGGCATAGGTGCCGCTGAGGCTTCCAGCCACGTAGACGCGGTCGCCAGGTTTGGCGCTCTTTACGCCTTCTCCCACGCTGAGGACTTCGCCCGCGCCATCCATTCCCGGGGTATATGGAAGCGCCGGCTTCATGGCGTAGGTCCCTGTGCGTATGTAAGCCTCAACCGGGTTTACGCCCGCGGCGTGAATGCGAACGACCACCTCGCCCGCGCCGGGACGGAGGTCCGGAGCATCTTCAAGAACCAGTTTTTCAGGACCGCCAAATTCGCGAACACGTATTGCTTTCATGTTTCTCCTTCACTTTCCAGAGTCGGTGAAATCGTGTTTCCAGCGACTGCCGCATCGGCACGCTGGGGTGACAGCCGGGTGACATCCAATGTTAATGAACGCACCGGCAACGTAGAATGATGCAACTACGAGCCTCCATCTGGCAAATCGCAAGGGGCGCCTGACCCGATGTGCCGGCAGCGAGAGCAGTTTCAGAGTGGGGAGCCCGTGCGCCCGGCCACTTTGTCGGACATACCTTTGGCGAAAGTGGACTAGAATATTTACAGGCTTGTTCAGAACCGAGGAGCCGAAAGCCATTTGCTAAATGGGCGCGGCTTGACCAGGCTGCGCGGCATGCCTCACAGGAGCACTCGGCGTCGTATGGCTAACCTCAAGGAAGTCTTGAACCAGAACGTCAGGGAGGCCGCGCCGGAGCTGTGCGAGAAGCTCGACCGCAACCGTGTGCGCTGCTTCTCGTGCGGGCACTGCTGTCCCATTGCCGATGGACAAGCAGGCGTTTGCAAGGTGAGATTCAACCAAGGCGGAACGCTCCATGTGCCCTGGGGCTACGCCGCCGGGGTGCAGTGCGACCCCATCGAGAAGAAGCCGTTCTTCCACGCCTACAGCGGAGCTCTCGCCTACAGCTTCGGCATGCTGGGCTGTGATCTGCATTGCTCTTATTGCCAGAATTGGGTGACGTCACAGGCGCTTCGCGATCCGCGCGCGGTATCTCCGCCACTGCGCGTGGCGCCGGAAATGCTGGTGCGGGAAGCCGTGAACCAAGGCGCCCGGCTGGTGGTGAGTACCTATAACGAGCCGCTGATCACCGCCGAGTGGGCGGTCGCAATCTTCAAGGAGGCGAAGGCCGCCGGTTTGGCAACCGCGTTTGTTTCCAACGGCAATGCCACGCCACAAGTGCTGGAGTATCTGCGGCCCTGGATCGATCTGTACAAGGTCGATTTGAAGAGCTTCGATGAGCAGCACTACCACCAGCTCGGAGGCCGCCTGCAACCGATTCTCGACACGATCCGTCGCTTGCATGCCATGGGAGTCTGGGTCGAAATCGTCACCCTGGTAATCCCAGGCTTCAACGACTCCGATGATGAGCTGAAACGTCTGGCCGATTTTCTGGCTAAGGTTTCAACGGATCTGCCGTGGCACGTGACGGCCTTCCACGGCGATTACAAGATGACCGAACCCGGGGACACCACCGCCAAATCGCTGGTGCGCGCGGCGAAGATCGGCAAGCAGGCCGGATTGCACTACGTTTATGCGGGCAATCTTCCGGGAGAGGCGGGCGATCTCGAGAACACGCGCTGCTCCGGTTGCCACGAGCTGCTGATCGAGCGTTTTGGATACCGAATCACGCAATACCGGCTGACCGCCGAAGGACGTTGCCCGAAATGCGGCAAGCTGATTCCGGGGCGTTGGGACAGCGTTTTCCGCAAGCAAATCAGTTCACATCCGTATGTGCCCCGGCTGCGGGTGCCGCCGGACCTGATCGGCATTTCTTAATCAGGTGCGAGTGCCGGGTGCTCAACTGAGCGGGCTTGAGGTATTCTCTAGAGAAGTTTCCGCGTTGGTTATCCGGTGAATCCGGAGCTGAAATCTGTCTTCAAACTCGATTTATAGAGGAGAAGTCCCTATGCCCAAGTTCGCTGCCAACCTTTCGATGATGTTTAACGAAGTCCCGTTTCCTCAACGCTTTGCCGCCGCCGCCATGGCTGGCTTCACGGCAGTTGAGTTTCTGTTTCCCTTCGACTACAAACCGGAAGAGGTTGCCGGCTGGCTGAAGGAAAATAAGCTGGAAAACGTTCTGTTCAACATGCCTCCCGGAAACTGGGCTGGGGGCGAGCGCGGACTTACGTCGCTGCCGGACAGGGTAGAAGAGTTCCGCGCGGGGGTGGCGACAACGATCAAGTACGCCAAGGCCATGGGAACTCCGCGAGTGCACGCGATGGCGGGAAATTTTCCGGCCGGCGGAGACCGCGCCAAGCATCGCGCAGTGTACGTCGAGAACCTGCGCTACGCGGCGCGCGAGGTGGCAAAGCACAATCTGATGCTGGTGATCGAGCCGATCAACAAGCGGGACATGCCGGCCTTTTTCCTCAATTACCAGGCCGAAGGGCACGCCATCCGCGAGGAAGTCGGCGAGCCGAACCTGAAAGTGCAGATGGACTTCTACCACACGCAGGTGCAGGAAGGGGACGTGGCTACGAAGCTGCGCAAGTATTTCGACCACATCGGCCACATCCAGGTGGCGAGCGTGCCCGACCGCAACGAACCCAATGACGGCGAACTGAACTATCCCTACCTCTTCCGCTTGCTGGATGAACTCAAGTTCCAGGGATGGGTGGGCTGCGAGTATCGGCCGAAGGCCGGCACCGTGGAAGGGCTGGGCTGGCTTAAGCCTTTCGGCTCCGCTGCCGGCGCGCGGTAAGGAGTCGGCGCAAAGGCCTGATCAAACTGAGCGACGTGAAAAGCGGCTTTGGTCAGGGTGCCGACGCGCGGTAAGCAGTCGGTGCGCATTTATGCGGTGAGTCAACATTGTCGATTGCCCAACAAAGATTCGGCGGGGGATGATCCTCGCCGAACTTCATTACAAATTGACCCGTCGAGTGCCGTTCAAATTACCAGAGGCCCAGAACCCTCCACCAGGTAAGACCGACTACGAAATAGATGAGCATTCCCAGGTAGGTGGTAATGTGACCGATCTTCCACCACGTCGACTGGGGCACGTATCCCGCGCCGAACAGAATGGGCCCGCAGGCGTTGCTGTAGTGGGTCTGGGCGCTGGCCAGTTGCGAGGAAGCAGCCACCAGCAGAATGAGCGGCATCGGCGGCAATTGGGCGGCGGCTCCCAGGGTATAGAGCAGCGGGACCATGGTCGCGATAAAGGCAATGGTGGAGGCAAACAGATAGCGAACCACAATTCCCAGCAGAACCACGGCGACTAGAAAGATCATTTTATTGCCCATGGCAAATTGCATCTGCTGTCCCAGCAGCTTCCCCAGCCAGGTGAAAAAGCCGATCTTGCTAAGGCCATTGGCAAGCGACACGATGCCGGCGTACCAGATCAGGATGCTCCAGGCGTTCTTGCATGCCAGCACCTTATCCCAAGTTACAATCCCGGTGAGGATGGCTGCAGCGACAAAGGCGAGGGCGACTGCCGATGGGTCCAGTTTAGTGATCGTCGAAGTTGACCAGCCAACCAGTGCCAGCACGAACAAAACGACCAGCTTTTTTTCCTTGCCGCTCATCGGGCCGAGTTTCTTGTAGCCCTCGGCAGCGATCTTCTTGTTGTCCACTTCCTTGATCTCGGGAGGATAGATTTTGTAAACGAGATACGGAAAAAGCGCCAGGCAGATCAAGCCCGGGATGGACATGGCCGCCGCCCACAGCGGCCAGGAAACTTCGGTATGCAGGATGTTCTTGGCAAACGAGAGATTCAGCGCGTTGATGGCCCCGGCAGTAATAAACATGGCAGCGGTGCTCAGGCTTATCTGGTACATCAGCACCATCAGGTAAGACCCAAGGCGGCGAGCAGTGGGGCCTGGGCGGGAGTCGAGGGTGACGGCCAGACTCTGGAAGATCGGAAAGAGCAAACCGCCGGTTCGTGCGGTGTTCGACGGTGTCGCGGGCGCTATGATCAGATCCGCTATGGCGGCCACATACCCAAGTCTCAGGCTGGAGCGTCCGAGCTTCTCGATGAGCTTATAGGAAATGCGGCTGCCGAGTCCGGTTTCGTTGAAAAAGTAGCCGATGAGGAAAGCGGTCCACATGAGCCAGGGCGTACTCTCGCTGAAGGCCGATAGTGCTATTCCCAATTGCTTGAGCCATACGGCCACCACCGAAAGGGCGGCCAGCAAAACAACCGGCTCCGGCACAGGTCTCAGACAGATACCGAAGACTGCTCCGAGGTAGATCGCCAACAGCTTCCAAGCCAAGGGCGTCAACCCCGCTGGAACAGGGACTAACAGGACTAGCACGGGGATAGCAACACATATCAGACCCCTGATGATGTTACGTTTCTTTGATTCATCTTTGTCCCCAACCTGTGCCGGAGGCGGCTGGGCTGTACTTTCGCGGGGATCAACTTGTAGTTGCATTGCCGGTCCCTTCCTTGATGTTCGTCCAATAGCGTTTTTGGGCTGGCTGTGTCAAAGCGAATCGGGCACGTGCTGGTTCTCAATTCGTCTCTGAATTTGTCAGCTCTGAATGCGCGAATTGTACCGTGCGCGAGCGGTTTTGCAAGGTCAAAGCTGCATCCCGCACGTTCAAGGCTTCTGTTCCCGTAGTGCAACGCCCGGCATTGCAAGGCTCATCAGAAGTTGTTATGTTCAAGTAGAACTTAAGTGCTAATTCTTGTAACGGTTTTGGTGGGACATCAGAACTCAAGCCTTTCTTAACCATTTCCGCGAGGTGCACGGTGGAAACAATTTCGCTGGACAAATCACAAGGTGCGCGTCCCTCAGCCGCGGCGCGCCTCGATCGGCTTCCCATCGGTTCATTTCACAAACAGGTGATGTGGCTGATCGCCTATGTTTTCTTCTTCGAACTGGGAGACCTGAACACCTTTGCGTTCGCGGCGCCAGAGCTTCGAGTGCAATGGAAGCTGTCCATTGCCACGATCGGGGTCATCACTTCGGCGGCCTTTATCGGCATGTTTGTGGGAGCGACCACCGGCGGCTGGTTTTCCGACAAGGTCGGGCGAAAGAAGGCGCTGCTGCTAACTACCGTGTGGTACTCGGCCTTCTCGCTGCTGAATGCTTTCGTCTGGAACGTGCCGGGCCTGTTTGTCACGCGATTTCTGACGGGCGTAGGGCTCTCAGCGATGACGGTAGTGGCGATTACCTACATCAGCGAGATATTTCCGGCCAAGAAGCGCGGGACCTACCAGGGCTGGATCATGGTGATCGGACTGTTCGGGATTCCGATTACCGCGCATGTGGCTGAGGAGCTCATCCCCTGGGCCACCTACGGCTGGCGGCTGGTATTCGTCTGGGGCGCGCTCGGCATGTTGATCCTCTTGTTCTCGCACAAAATCGAGGAATCGCCACGCTGGTATGAAAACCACGGACGGCTTGCCGAGGCGGATGCCGCTTTGGATCGCATCGAGGCCCGCACCAAAGCCGATTTCGGATCGCTTCCGCCGATCGGCGAAGAGCCGGTAAAAATGGGGCGGCGTGGCAAGTTTTCCGATCTGTTCGCGCCGGCATATCTGGGGCGTACGTCCATGTTGATCGGCGCCTGGATCTTCCAGACACTCGGCTTCTACGGATTTATGGCGTGGGTGCCAACGCTGCTGGCGGCGCACGGTTTTCCGTTGGTAAAGTCGCTGCTGTGGGTTTCGATTATGCACTTCGGAGCGCCGATCGGCGCTTTTATCGCAGCGCTCATCTCCGACAAGTGGGAGCGTAAGTACCTGATCACCATCGCGGCACTGGTGATTGCGTTCTGCGGCCTGATGTACGGTCTCAGCTTCAGTATGGTGCCAATCATCATCTTCGGCTTCTGCGTCTCCATGTTCATTCAAACCTTCGCGCCGCTGCTGTACGCTTACACGCCCGAATGCTATCCCACGGAGATCCGCAACTCAGGGTCAGGCATCGGGTATGGAGTCGGCCGGCTGGCAAATGGCTTCGGGCCGCTGATTGTCGCGTTCCTGTTTACCCATTACGGCTACATGAGCGTGTTCATTTATATCGCGGCGACGTGGTTGATGTGCGCGATCATCATCAGCGCATTTGGGCCAAAAACTAAGGGCCGGACGCTCGTATAACCGGCAAGCAGTCAGCCGGATTGCCCGTGCTGCGTTTCGGCAATCCGGTTTGCCCGCCACGACAATCCGAGCATCACGTTCAAAACTCCTGTCCTGCCGGTGCAACGCCTGGATTGCCAGGCTCATCAGAACCTGTATAATGAAATAGTACTGAAACAGTACTGTTTAACAATTGGCGTTAGCGGGACAACAAAATGATCAGGCTGGGCAAGTTAACCGACTATGGGCTCGTGCTTTTGACGTACATGGCGCGCGCTCACACCCCAGCAACGGCGGTGGCCGTTCTGCCCCAACAGACGCAAAAGCGGCGCTTGTTGGGGGCCTCGGTTGCTGGGGACCTGGGAGAGTCACTGCACACGGCGCGCGAGCTCTCGGCGGAGTCGCGGCTGCCTTTACCGACGGTGAGCAAGATTCTGAAGCAGTTGCTGCAAAGCGGACTGCTGGTCTCTTGTCGCGGGATTAACGGTGGGTACAGGCTGGCGAGAGAGCCGCGGGAAATTTCAATTTCCGAAATTATTGCGGCGCTGGAAGGGCCAATCGCGCTCACTGAATGCAGCACCGAGCTTGCCGGTATTTGCGACCTGGAGCAGTGCTGCCCAATCAAAGAAAATCAGAGAGTGATCAACCAGGTGGTGCGTGGCGCGTTGGAGAAGTTGAGCCTTGCCGACCTCATTCATCCCCTGCGGTTAACCACCATCCAGGATGCGCGCGGGAAGCTGATTCCGGCGATTGTCTCCGGGAGGATTCAATGAGCACAAACGTAAATACGATTCGGGATTTTGCGCAGCGGGAGTACCAATGGGGTTTTGTCTCGGACGTCGAGGAAGAAAGAATTCCGAAGGGACTGAACGAGGATGTCATCCGGCTGATCTCGGCGAAGAAGCAGGAACCGGAGTTCATGCTTGAGTGGAGGCTCAAAGCCTATCGCCACTGGGCATCACTGGAAAAAGCGCAGGCGGAGCCGCGGTGGGCGAACATCAAGTACGCGGCGATCGATTATCAGAACATGGTCTACTACTCAGCGCCCAAACGGAAGCCGGAGCTTCAGAGTCTCGACGAACTCGATCCGGAGATACTGCGTACCTACGAGAAGCTTGGCATTCCGCTGCAGGAGCAGAAGATGCTGGCCGGTGTCGCCGTCGATGCCGTGTTTGACAGCGTGTCGGTGGCGACCACCTTCAAGGAAAAGCTGGCCGAGCTGGGCATTGTGTTCTGTTCTTTTTCGGAAGCGGTGCTCAAGCATCCCGAGCTGGTTCAGAAATATCTCGGGACGGTGGTGCCGTACACAGACAATTTCTTTGCGGCGCTGAACGCGGCCGTGTTCAGCGATGGTTCGTTTGTCTATGTGCCCAAGGGCGTTCGCTGTCCAATGGAGCTTTCGACGTACTTCCGCATCAATGCGGCGGAAACGGGCCAGTTCGAGCGCACGCTGATTGTGGCTGACGAAGGCGCCTATGTGAGCTATCTGGAGGGCTGCACGGCGCCGATTCGCGACGAGAACCAGTTGCACGCCGCGGTGGTTGAGTTGGTGGCCCACGATGACGCGCAGATCAAGTACTCCACGGTGCAGAACTGGTATCCCGGAGATAAGGAAGGCAAGGGCGGAATCTACAATTTCGTCACCAAGCGCGGCAAGTGCGCGGGCGTGAATTCGAAAATCTCGTGGACTCAGGTCGAGACCGGGTCGGCAATCACCTGGAAATATCCGAGCTGCATTTTGCAGGGCGATAACTCTGTGGGCGAGTTCTATTCGGTGGCTCTCACCAACAATCGCCAGCAGGCCGATACAGGCACCAAGATGATTCACATCGGCAAGAACACGCGGAGCACGATTGTCGCGAAGGGGATTTCCGCCGGGTATGGCCAGAACACCTATCGCGGACAGGTGAAGATCATGAAAGGCGCCACCGGAGCGCGCAACTACACGCAATGCGACTCGCTGCTGATCGGCGACAAGTGCGGTGCGCACACCTTCCCTTACATTGAAGTGCGCAACTCGACGGCGCGCATGGAGCACGAAGCGTCGACCTCCAAGATCGGCGAAGACCAGCTCTTCTATTTGCGGCAGCGCGGACTGAAAGCCGAAGACGCGGTTTCGATGATCGTGAACGGTTTTTGCAAGCGCGTGTTTCGCGAACTGCCGATGGAATTTGCCGTGGAAGCGCAGAAGCTGCTGAGCGTGAGTCTGGAAGGCAGCGTCGGCTAGCACCCTGGCAAACCGTTTGCCGGGGACACCATGGGCATCAACGGAGTGACTGAGAGAACAACGAAATGAGCTTATTGGCAATCAAGAATTTGCACGCCAACGTGGATGGACACGAGATCCTCAAGGGAATCAACCTCGAGGTCAACGCCGGTGAGGTGCATTCGATCATGGGGCCGAACGGCTCCGGCAAGAGCACGCTCGCGCAGGTGCTGGCACGGCGCGAGAACTTTACGGTTACCGCCGGAGAAGTGCTCTTCAACGGCAAAGACCTGCTCGGCATGAAGCCCGAGGAAGCCGCCTGCGAGGGCCTCTTTCTGGCGTTCCAATATCCAGTGGAGATTCCCGGCATCAGCAACCCGTATTTTGTGCGGTCGGCGCTCAATGCCATCCGCAAATATCGCGGGCTGGATGAGGTGGATGCGATGGACTTTCTGCCGATGTTCCGGGAAAAGCTCAAGCTGCTGGAAATGGACGAGAAGCTCATGAACCGCTCGGTGAACGAGGGCTTCTCCGGCGGCGAAAAAAAGCGCAACGAGATTTTGCAAATGGCCGTGCTGGAGCCCAGGCTTGCGGTGCTGGACGAAACCGATTCCGGACTCGACATCGACGCCTTGCGAATTGTCGCCGCCGGCGTCAACACCATGCGCAGTCCGGAGCGGGCATTCATCGTGGTCACGCACTATCAGAGGCTTTTGGACTACATCGTTCCAGATTTCGTTCACGTGCTGGTTGACGGCCGAATTGTGCGCTCGGGCGGTCCCGAGCTGGCGCTGGAACTCGAGGAGAAGGGCTACGTCCGGACAGAGGCCGAGGTGAAACAGAGCGCGCCTGCCGCGTGAGAGGGCGAGGGGATGCAAGTGGTCACAGCAACTGAATATCTTGGAAGCTACCTTGAAAGCTTCGCCGATTTTGAGAGGCACGCCGCCGGACGCGAGCCCGGGTGGATGCAGTCTCTGCGCCGCAATGCCTTCGCACGGTTCTGCGAAGTTGGGTTTCCGACAACGCACGATGAAGACTGGCGTTTCACGAATGTATCGGAGATTGCACGAACTCCATTTCGACTGGCACGGGACGGCGCTGCAGCGCTATCGCCAAGCGACTTGAGACAGTGGCGGGTCGCGGGGGAGGCGTGTCTGCTGGTCTTCGTAAACGGGCATTTGTCGCGTGAACTCTCCACGCTCGACAACCTGCCGCGCGGCGTCACCGTGGCAGGGCTGGCGGAGAAAATTGGCAGCGGCGACCAAGTGCTTGAAGAGCACATGGGGCGTTATCTTGATGTTGGCCGCGACGCCTTCTGTGCTCTGAACACTGCCTTCGCGGAAGACGGCGCTTATGTTCACATCCGGCGGGGCGTGGTGGTCGAAGGCGCCATCCACCTGCTGTTTGTCTCGACCGGGACGGACGCTCCGGCAATGTCGCACCCGCGCAACCTGATTGTCGCCGAGGAGGATAGCCAGGCGGCGATCATGGAAGACTACGTTTCGCTCGGGAGCGGCGTGGCGTTTTGCAATAGCGCGACCGAACTGGTCGCGGCTGACAATGCCGTGCTTTCTCACTACATGATCGAGCAGGAGCACAGGCAAACATTCAACGTTTCCACGCTGCGCATACAGCAGGGCAGAAGCGCGAATGTGGCTTCGCACTCCGTATTGGCGGGTGGAGCGCTGGTGCGGAACAACGTTCACCCGGTGCTTGCGGGCGAGGGAAGCGAGTGCCTGATCAGCGGCCTGTTCGTCGGCGCCGGCAGGCAGCACATTGACAACTACATGCTGGTGGAGCATGCCAGTCCGCACTGCGGCAGCCGGCAGTTTTACAACGGCATTCTCGATGATCACGCGCACGGCGTTTTTCATGGCCGCATCATCGTTCACAAGCAGGCGCAGAAGACCGACGCGAAGCAGACGAATCGCAACCTGTTGCTCTCCGATGACGCCCAGATCGACACAAAGCCGCAGTTGGAGATCTATGCCGACGATGTGAAGTGCACGCACGGAGCAACGATCGGGCAAATCGAGGGAGATGCGCTGTTTTACCTTCGCTCGCGCGGAATCGACGAAGCCTCGGCGCGCCGGCTCTTGCTGGTGGCGTTCGCCAGTGAGTGTCTCGAACGAATGAAGGAGGGCGGCATTCGGGAGCATATCGAGAAGCTGATTAACGGTCGCATACTGCAGATGGCGACGGTTCCTGCTGAAGCGGTGCGCGCTTGCGCGCCGGGTACGGGCGACGGATCGCCCTCCGGCTCGCGGCGCAAGCTGGAGGAAATCGCATGACTAGCGTTCCCAAGAGATGGCCACGCCTGCAGGAAGTACGGCGCCGCGACGGAATCTTCAACGTGGAGGCACTGCGCGCCGATTTCCCGATACTCCGGCGGCAGGTTCACGGCAAGCCCCTGGTCTATTTGGACAATGCGGCGACGGCGCAGAAGCCGCAGACCGTGATCGACACGCTCAGCCGATACTATGAGCAGGAGAACGCCAACATTCACCGTGGTGTGCATTACCTCTCCGAGCGCGCAACCGAGGAGTACGAGGCCGCGCGCAAGACGATTCAGCACTTCCTCAACGCCGCCGATGCAAGCGAGATTATTTTTGTGCGCGGCGCGACGGAGGGCATCAACCTGGTCGCCCAAACGTATGGCCGCGCAAATGTCGGCCGAGGCGACGAGGTGCTGATCAGCGCCATGGAGCATCACTCGAACATCGTGCCCTGGCAGATTCTGTGCGAGGAAAAGGGCGCGAAGCTGCGGGTGATTCCCATCAACGATAGCGGCGAACTCATCTGGGAGGAGTTCGAGAAGCTGCTCGGTTCACGAACGAAGATGGTCGCGGTGACGCATGTGTCCAACGCACTGGGCACGATTAATCCCGTGCGCCGCATCGTGCAACAGGCGCACAGAGCGAACGTTCCGGTGCTGGTCGACGGGGCTCAGTCCGTGCCGCATCTCGAGGTGGACGTGCAGGCGCTCGATTGCGATTTCTTCGTCTTCTCCGGACACAAGTTATATGGACCGACGGGAATCGGCATTCTGTATGGCAAGTCCGCCCTGCTGGATGCGATGCCGCCCTACCAGGGCGGCGGCGACATGATCAGCTCAGTCACGTTCGAAAAGACGATTTATAACAAGTTGCCTTACAAGTTCGAGGCGGGAACACCGCACATCGCCGGCGGCATCGGGCTGGGCTGTGCAATCGGGTATCTGAACGGCGTGGGCTTCGAGAGCGTCGAAAGACACGAACACGGCCTGCTTGAATATGCGACGCAAGCGGTGACAGAGATTCCGGGTCTGCGCGTGGTCGGCACGGCTGCCGAGAAGGCGGGCGTGCTTTCGTTCGTCATGGAGGGAATCCATCCGCATGATATCGGGACGATTCTCGATCAGCAGGGAATCGCGATTCGCACGGGCCATCACTGCGCGCAGCCGGTGATGCAGCGCTTTGGAATCCCGGCGACGGCGCGCGCTTCCTTTGCGTTGTACAACACCAGGGAAGAGGTTGATGCACTGGTCAGCGGACTGCGAAAGGTGCGGGAGGTATTTGCCTGATGGCCGATCTGCGCGACTTGTACCAGGAAGTGATTCTCGAGCACAGCAAGGCGCCGCGTAATTATCGCGAACTGCCGAATGCGAATCAGAAGGCGGAGGGATACAACCCGCTTTGCGGCGATCACTTTACCGTGTACCTCGAAGTCGAGGGCGAATCGATTCGCGACATCAGCTTCCAGGGATCGGGATGCGCGATCTCGAAGGCCTCCGCTTCGATGATGACGCAAAGCCTCAAGGGCAAGACGCGGGCGGAAGCAGAGAAGCTGTTTGAGCAATTCCATAAACTGGTCACGAGTGGTCCTAACGGCAACTCGGGCGAACTTGGGAAGCTGGCGGTTTTTTCCGGGGTTTCGGAGTTTCCGGTACGAGTGAAATGCGCCACGCTCGCCTGGCATGCGCTGCACGCGGCGTTGCAAGGGAAGCAGCAACCAGTGTCGACGGAATAGGCCGCATCACGGCCGCTGACTGGAGAGTAGCGTATTGCTCCATTTGGCAGCAACCGGTATCGACGGAGTAGAACCCAGAATGCAGACCAGCGAACTCATCAGCCTGAACCGGGCGTGCGAGGCGATCGGTATTCCGAGCGGCGTCCGCGAAGTTCTTCCACAGGGCGCGACGGTGCGAATCATGCAGTCCCTGGGAAGCGGCTACACAGTCGTCGACAACCGCGGCTACATGTTGCGAATCGACGCCAGAGACGCGGACGCCATGGGACTCGCCGGCGAAGCCAGCGCAACAAGCGCCGTCGTTGACGGAAGTTTCAAAGAAGACATGGTCTGGGACCAACTGAAGACTGTTTACGATCCGGAGATTCCGGTGAACATCGTCGACTTGGGCTTGATATACGACTGCGCGATCGCGGATATCGAGACGGGCGGCAAGAAAATCGACATCCAGATGTCCATGACCGCTCCCGGCTGTGGGATGGGGAGCGTGCTGAAGGCCGATGTGGAGAGCAAACTGGGTCGACTTCCGGAGGTCAAGGAGGTTCATGTGGAGGTGGTGTTCGATCCGCCGTGGAATCCCAGCCGCATGTCGGAGGCGGCCAAACTGAAACTCGGTTTCGACCTTGATTACGGCGACGCTTCGCTGCCGTCCTTCGGGCGGTAACGAAAGCTATCTCAGTCCGAAATAGGCGCGATTCAAAGCGTCGTCGGCATGCATTTGGGCGACAGTTCCACTGAAGCCCACGCGACCTCCCTCGAGAGTGTAGACGCGGTCGGCGAGATCCAGGAACCCTACATTCTGCTCGGCAATGAACAGCGAGAGCCCTTGCCGGCGCGATTCGGCGAGCACTCGCATCACTTCACGCACAAACCGCGGAGACAAACCCGCGGAGGGTTCGTCCATGATGAGGAGGCGAGGCCGTCCCGCCATCGCCTTGGCGATGCCCAGCATCTTTCGTTGTCCGCCGCTGAGGCTGCTTGCCGGAGTGCGGCGGCGTTGACCGAGATCGGGAAAGATGGCATAGAGCTCGTCGGCGCGGGCATGTAACGCAGCCCTTGGGAGCAGGTGTCCGCCGATGCGGATATTCTCGTCGACCGTGAGTCCGGGAAAAACACCCACCTCGGACATAAAGGCGATTCCGCGATGCACGCGGCGGTCGGGGGACAGATGAGTGATGTCCTCGCCCGCAAACCGAATGCTTCCCCGCCAGGCGGGCAAAAGGCCCATGAGCACTTTGAGAAGCGTGGTTTTGCCTGCGCCATTGGCGCCGAGAAGCAAAACGGTTTCTCCTTCATGGACGGTGACGCCGGCGCCCCACAGGATTTGGACGCGGTTGTAGCCGCTCTCCAGGCCGACGGCAGCGAGCAACTCAGACGGCATCGCCGACCCCCAGAAACACCTCTACCACCTGCCGATCGCGCACCGCGTCGCCAAGCTTTCCTTCGAAAATCTCGCGCCCGGCGTTGAGCACAATAACCCGATCGGTGACTTCACCGATGAATCCCATGAGGTGTTCGACCACGACCATGGCAATGCCGGAGTCGGCCAAATCGCGCAATCGCGCGGCCACCCGCCGCAACTCCTCGGGGTTAAGGCCGGCGGCAAGTTCGTCTATCAGCAGAATGCGCGGAGCGGTTGCGAGCGCGCGGGCCAGGTCCAGCATTTTCTGCTGCACGCTGTTGAGACTGGCGGCGGGACGCGAACGGCTGGCGATGAGATCGAGCGTGCCGAGGATGACGTCGATGTGCTCTGGGCTTTCGCGACGGCGGCCATAGGCGGCGGCGACCTCCACATTCTCGCGAACCGTCAGCGAGGGGAACGGCTTGGGCACTTGAAACGTGCGATTGATGCCGAGGTGCACGAGTTTGTGCGGAGGCAATCCGCCGATGGGGCGCTCGTCGAGAAGAATCTGCCCGTCATCGGGCCGGTAGAGACCGGAGATGACATTGATGCAGGTGGTCTTGCCCGAGCCGTTGGGTCCGACCAGCCCGAGAATCTCTCCCGGCATGAGGCGGAAGCTGACGCCATCCAGGGCGCAGAAGCCCGCGAAACGTTTGACGACCTTGTCGACGCGGAGCAGCGGAGTGCGCGCCGCTTCTGAATCATGGGACATTCAGCCCCCAGCGCCGGAATAGCGAGACCATGCCGTTCGGAAGAAACATGACCAGGCCCATGATCAAGGTGCCGTAGATGAACTGAAAATACTGCGGCGTGGTAATGCCGATGGTGTTGTAGATGCCGTAAAGAATGGCGACGCCGAGGATAGGACCGACGACCGTGGCCGTGCCGCCGAACAGCGCAAACACAATGGCGAATATGCTCACGCCGGGATCGAACACGGTCTCCGGATAAAAGACGGAGATGTACCAGGCATCGACGCCGCCGATCAGCCCGGCGATGAGCGCGCTGAGCAACCAAGCCAGAACGCGTTCGCGCACTACGTTGATGCCCGCCATGCCGGCGCTGACGGCATCGTCGCGAACGGCTTGCAGGGCGAGTCCAAAATGGCTGTTGCGAAGAAAGATAACGGCGCCAAGCGTGAATGCGAGAATCGCAATGGCGATGCCGTAGGCAAAGTTCGGGGCGAAGACGCCGCTCAGACTGATGCCGTAGGGCCCACGCGTGATTTCGGTGAGGTTAGGATTGGAGACGAGTTGATTGACCGCTTCAGAGGCGGCAAGGCTGGCGATTGCAAAGTAGGGTCCCTCCAACCGCAGCAGCGGCGTAAGGATAACGGCAAGCGCCAGGGCGGCAAGGGCGGCCACCAGCAATGCCGTCAGCGGGCGCGCGTGCAGATGGATCACCATGAGCGAGAATCCATACGCACCGGCCCCGAAGAACCCGACATAACCGAAAGGCAAGTAGCCGGTGAATCCGTAGATAACGTTGATGCCCTGCGCCAGCGTGAGAAAGACGACGAAATTAAAGAGTAACAGTTGATTGTTGTAGATGAACGGCAAGAGTGCGAAGGCCAGCGTTACCGGCGCGACGATCAGCAGCATTTGGAGCACAAGCTTACGCACGCCGCACCTTCTTTCCGAGCAGGCCGGTCGGCTTCACCAGCAGGATGAGAATCAATAGCAGGTAAGGAAGCAGGTTTGCCCAGGAGCTGAAATAAGTTTGCATCAGCATGAGGCCGATGCCGTAAATGATGCCGCCCAGCACCGTGCCGAGAGGCTCGCCGAGCGCGCCGACGACGATGACGGCAAAGGCCGTGATGTTAAGGCTTGCACCCATGGACGGCAGAATGCTGCCGAGCATGAACGGGGCGAAGACTCCAGCCACCGCCGCCAGCCCAAGACTCAATCCAAAAGCGATGGATGAAACAAAATGCACGTTGATGCCCGTGCTCAGAGCCTCGTCGCGCGAGGCCATCACGGCCCGCGTCAGGTAACCGAGGCGCGTGCGGTAGAGATAAACGTAAAGCAAGGCGATGAAGACCAGGCTGGCGATGCCGCTGATCATCCAGGATGCGGGGAAGGTCTGGCCGAGAACGTGCCATGGCTCAGCGCCCAGGACGACGCCGGGAATCGAGTACTGGCTGGCGCCGAAGGCGACGGTGGCCGCCGCTTCAATCACCTGCGAGAGACCGAAAAACAAAATGAGCGACAGCATTTCCGGATCTTTCGTCGTGGCCAGCCGCCACGCGCCGAGATAGTACATGGGAGCGCCGATGACGGTGAAGCCGACAAACGCGATCAGAACGCTAACGACGGGATTGATGTGGAATAGCGTGAAGAGCCAATATGCGGTGAAGCCGCCCAGCATGAGGAAGTCGCCATGCGCCAGATTGACGATGCGCATGACACCGAACATGAGGTTCAGGCCCAAGCCAACCAGGCTGAAATAGAGGCCGAACAGAAAACCTGCCAGCAGGGCGTATTCGAGCATACGGTTTGTTCAGAGCCAGCGACAGCTTCGGTCTTGTTCACGCACCGGGCGCAATTCTGAAGTTGACGGCGTCCCCCGGCTATTTCTTGGGATATGCCTTCCGCGTATCCGGTCTACGGGGCAGGGTAGACCGGCTTCCCGTTTGCCAGATCATGGGGAACGACGGTGACGAACTTCACGCCTCCTTTACCATCGCTGACGAGCTGTCCGAGGGGCGTGATTTCGCCGATCTGCGCCCCGTGCTCGTCGAGCATAAAGTCGCCGTCGAGCGTTTTCAGCTTGCCCGACTGCGCGAAGATGGCTTTGCGCAAAGCAAGCTGATCCATGCTGTCAGTGGTGGCAAGCGCCTTTTCCAGCACAAGTCCCGTGGTGTAGCCGGCCACTGAGTTGAAGCCGAATTCGACATGGCCTCCCGCGTATTTCTTGTTCCATGCGGCCTTGAATTCGGCAAGGGTCATGCCAAAGTTCGGCTTGTAATTGATGACCGAAGAAGTGACGTACGAATAGACGTACTGCAAGCCCTTGGCGCCGACGTTTTTCTCCAGCAGCTCGGTTTCAAGTCCGGGATAGATGCAAAACAGCCATTTGAATTTCACTCCTCCGTCCTGCAGATTGCGGAGAAAAGCGATGTCATTATCAGGATAGCCCAGGTGTACGACGGCGTCGGGATTGGCGGCGCGAATGTTCTGCAGCAGCACCGTATAGTTGGAAGTATTGGTGGCAACGCCGTTGTCGTAGACAATCTGCACTTTCCCGGCATCTTTCAGGAACTTGCGAACGGCGTTGGCCTGGGTGCTGGTGAAATCGTTGGTGGCATAGACAATGGCCACGCGCCGGATGCCCAGTTGATAGCCATCGTTATTCAGAAACTCGCCAACGTACTTCGGCCAGATGCTGGAAACAGGGTCCGACATCAGCACAATGTAAGGATTGTCTTGATTGAAAAAAGTGGCGCCCGTGCCGGTCTGGTCGATGAGCAACATCTTGTGATCGCGAGCGATAGGCACGGCAACCGAGGTGAGCACCGAACCGGAATCGGAGATAAGCAGGTCAACCTTGTCGCGCGTGATGAGCTGGTTGTAAAGAGTCGCGGCGGTCGCGGTCGAACTCTGGTCATCGTAGGCGATGAGCTTGATGGGAATCTTCTTGTTGTAGGGCTTGACCATGACGCCGCCTTCGGCGTTCTTCTGGTCGACCCAGAGTTTCAGGCCGTAATTCACCGGCATGGAAATGGCGGCAAAAGCGCCGGAAGACGCATACAGCGTGCCGATCTTGATTTCCGTCGGGGCGTCGGCGCCGAATGTGAGCACGGAGGAGAAGAGGAGAAGACAGACGAGAGTGGCAACCGATTGTTGAAGTCTCAGCATGCGCATGGGGTGCAGGTTTCCATTTACGAAGGAGTGGGATGTGGAAGCTTTCCGGGAGGTTGTAGGTGGCTGGCTGAAGTTCCCGACGCGGATCTCAGGTGACAGGATTTTCTCGTGGCGCGATAGGTTAGACGCCCTAGGTGGCGATGCATGAGCTCTCTGTTGGAGGAAGCCATGTGCGAAGAATCGACGAAGGACGAGGTCGGTTGCGCGGCGAAACCAGAATGGCGGGGCAGCGCCTCGTTTGGCTCGCAGATGGGGATTTTGGTCTTGCAAAACCGCTAATCAGCAGTAGAATGCGAGCAATCGAGAGCTGGAAAAGGGAGCCTGTTTGATGAAGATAATGAGGACAAGGGCTAGCATACTCGCGCTTTTCTTGTTGGGCATGATTGCAATCAGTGCTGCGCAAACCACGAGACCGGCCGCCACGTCCAGGCAGTCCGCCGATGTGGCGGCACGCAAGCAGTTAGCCGCCCTCCTTGAGGAGTTTCGTGAGCAGCCCGGCGACACCGATCTACGCGACAAAATCATTCGCTTGGCCCGCAGCATGAAGGCTGCTCCGGCTATTCCGCAGGAGGCACGCGATTATTTTGCACAGGGAATGGCGCAGTTCGGAAAGGCGGCGAATGCAGAAGATTTCAGAGGTGCCGCGAAGCAGTTCGAACTTGCGGCCCAAGCCGCTCCCTGGTACGCCGAGGCCTACTACAACCTGGGGGCTGCTTACGCTAAAGCAGGGGACTATGAGAAGGAAAAACAAGCGCTGCGCGTCTATATGACAGCGGTGCGCGACGAGAGCAGCGTCCAGGCGGCGCAGGACCTTATCAAAGAAGCGGATTACAAGCAGGCACAAGCGGAATTCGAGCAGGCACTCGCCAGTCTCAAGAAGGACCCTTCCAACAGCGCTCTGCGTGGAAAAATTGTGCGGCAGGCCGCGTCATTCAATCCACCTCTCACTGTGCCGGAAGAGGCGGACCGTTATATGGCCCGCGGCAAGGTCGCGTTCGAAGATGCCAAGGAGCCGGCAGAGTTCAAAGACGCGGTGCGCGAGTTCCAGCGCGCCCGCGACGCGGCGCCGTGGTACGGGCCCATTTACTATAGTTTGGGCGTGGCTCAGAGCACCGCCGGCGAATACAAGGCAGCCAAGGAGAATCTCTCCATTTATTTGAACTGGGCGCTTGACCCCACCCAGACCAAAGCCGCCAAGGACTTGATATATCAGATCGATTACAGACAGGAAAAGGCTCAAGCCGAGCAGGCCAAAAAAGACGCCGAGGCGGAGGCGGAGCGCAAAAAATTGCAAGCAAAGCAGGCGCTTCTGGCGGGGCTCAACGGAAATTGGACTTGCAAGCAAGGGTGCGGTGGTACGGCCACTGTTCAACTTTCCCAGGGGACCTTCTCCCTCAACTTCGGCCAGTGGACTTTGAAAGGCACCTTGAACGAGTTCGCCGTCGAAGGCGTAGCCACACAGCCGGGCTTTTACCAAACCGAAACCACCTGCCAGATACCAAGCTCCACTCACAATTTCAGCGGCACAGTCAGTGAAGATGGGAAAACCATCACGATTCGCACCGAAGGAAACAACTACGTCGGGCACTGGTTCAAGCCCGCCGGTTTGTTTGCTGTAAAGAGCTGTACTGATATTGTACTGACCAGCGTCGAACCGATCATGATCGTGATATCCCGGTGAAACCAGGTGCGGCAATTTAGAGATCAGGAAGGTACGCGATGAAGTCAGAGATAACCCGGGGCTCCCTAGTTTTAATCGTCATGATCTCGTTAATCTTTGCTCAAATTGGCCGAGCCGACGATAAGAAGTACACCCCGCCTCCGCCGCCAAGAGCCGCCCCACGGCCGCAACCGCGTCCTACCACACCAGCCGCACCGTCGCGTCCTACTACGCCGTCGCGGCCTACCACACCGGCGGCACGTCCCACTACAACGTCACGCCCCACCACCACACCGACTTCGCGTCCTACTACGCCAACGCGTGCCACTATGCCGGCGCGCCCCGGCAAAATGCAACCAACGCCTGCCAGCACGACGCAACAGGCGCCTGGCGTGAGGGTGCCACGTACCAGCCTAACGCCGCCGCCCCCCGCCGCCACGCAGACGACGCACTCCAGCACGACGCCCCCGGCACACGCCAGCATCATGGTGCCCAGCGGGAGTACAACCCAGCCGGTGCATCCTGGCGCGATGCCAGGACACTCCTTCAGCCCGCCCCCTGGTGCCAAAGCTGGCACGGGTCCGGGCGGAAGCAATACGTTCTCCCATGCGGATGGAAGAAAGTGGGAAGTCAACCGTGATGGTCATTTGACCCACTTCTCCAGGCCCGGCACGGATGCAAGATTTGCGGACAACGGAAGGCTTCTCCATGCGCATGTTGTCCGTGCCGATCATAGCGAGATCACGGTGAGGAATGGACCGCACGGCCAACGATACGAGTTGGTAAGGCCAGACCACACGCGGGTTGTCGGGTTGGGCCCGCACCGCGGCTATGTGGAGCGCCCACTTGCATCGCGGCCAGGCTATGTATCGCGAACCTATGTTGTCGGAGGACATTCCTACGCGCGTGTGTACCGGACGTCCAGGTACCGAAGCGTGGTTTACTACAACTATGTGCCAGCCTTCTACTTCCAGCCTTTATATTACGGATGGGTCGTCCAGCCTTGGCCGGCGCCGATAGCATTTGACTGGGGGTGGGGCGCCGATCCGTGGTACGGGTTCTATGGGCCCTATTTCGCGTTCGCGCCGTTTTATCCGAATGCGTCACTCTGGCTGACAGATTACCTGCTAGCTGCAAATCTCAGAGCCGCCTACGAGAATCAAGCCGCTGCCGATCCCTCGGATCAATCGCTAGCGTCACCGGCCGCACAGAATACGCCAGCGACACTTACTCCAGCAGTAAGACAGGCAATCGCGGACGAAGTCCGACAACAGGTCGAAGCGGAGCGGACCGCCGCCGCTCAACCTTTTGCCAGCCTCCCCGATTTACCCCGGCCAGCCGATGACCGACCTCCGCCAGCCCTGGATCCGAAGTTTCGAACGTTTGTGGTTTCCCAGGATCTGGAGCTCGATGTTGGCGGTCAAACGTGTATGTTGACTCCGGGCGATATCGTTGTCCGCGCCAGTAACAACCTGGTTGAGCAAACCAAGGTGCCCGTCACGGTTCTCAGCAGCAAGCCGGGCGACTGTCCGGCAAGCTCATCGGGGCTGTTGGAAGTCGCCGACCTGCAAGAGATGTATAACGATTTTCGTGAAAAAGTCCGCGACGGTCTTAAAACACTCGCAGACAACCAGGGAAAGGGCGGGGTTCCCGCCGGGCCAGCGGCCAATCCGCGCGAAGTCATGCCGGAATTATCGGGTCCTGATCTTTTTGCGGAAAGCGAGCTGGCCAAGCAACAACAGGCAGCTCTGCAAGCTGCAACGGAAGTTCAGCAGGACGCGGCTGGAACCTAGAGCAGAAAGGCGCCGGGGAACTTTGCTTTCGAAATCAATCTAGGCTTTGGCTCTACGGGTGGAGACGGCCCACTGCGCGTCGGGGTCTTCCATCTCGAGGCGGCGCACTCCCTGCAGAAAACGGCTTTGGAGTCTTTCATACTCGGCGCGATAAGCGGCGTCGGGATGCTTCCATTCGTGCAGGTAAAATACTCGCTGAATGCCGGCCTGAAGCATCTCCTTCATGCAACTGAAGCAGGGTTGCATGGTGGTGTAGAGCGTGCCTCCTTCGACCGCGATGCCGAAGCGGGCGGCGCCGAGAATGGCATTCTGCTCGGCATGGACACAGATGCAGAGATCATAGCCGGTGCCGGGAGGATGCGATTCGCGGCTGGCGCAGCGCAGGCAGCCTCCGTCCAGGCAATTGGGCATGTTGCGGGGCGTGCCATTGTAACCGGTGGAGACGATGCGCCCGTCTTTGGCAATCACCGCGCCGACACGGTTGCCTACGCAATTGGCGCGATTGCGGACGGCGATGGCGATTCCCATCAGATACTCATCCATGTTGGGGCGAGAACGCTCTTCGGCCACGACGCATGCTCCCTGCGAACCCCCGGGTTCGGTTTCAGAGTAAGTGTATCTCGGAGCTATCACTCCGGGTTGACTGTCGCCCCGACAAGCGCTAAAGCAGCGTTTGCCGGGGACACCGTGTGCCCGGCTGCTTCATAGGATATACGCTTCGCAAAACTGGTCTAGTTCTGCGCACCGGCAGGCCCTGCGATGACGTTACGCATGGCTCGTACTTCCTGGCTCAGCAATTCCACCAGCTTCAGAGAGAGCGAGACGTCGTCTTGCATCAGGCTAATTAACGCCTCACGGGTGACAAATGCGAGCTCCGAATCCGAGAGGACCTCGGCGGTGAGGCTGTAAGGGGTGCCGCTGATGGCGGCGGGCAATCCGAGCAGGCCGCCGCGGCCAACGATTTCCTCTAAATGGATTTTGCCGTCAGCCGAGTGAAGCGTCAAACGCGCCCGGCCCTTGCTGAGAATATAGATACCGGTGACCGCATCGCCTTGGTTGAAGAGTAATGCCCCGGCTTGCCTGGAGATGTTCCTGGCCTTGCCGAGAAGCTTGGTTTCGAGTTCACTATCCACTTTGAAAGACACGAAAATCCTCCCCACACGACTGTCAAAATAATTTAGTCGTCGCCGGGGCGCGCCGCTGTGACACAGCTCACTGCCCTGTTGTGCGTAAATCGGGGTACTTGGCTCGGGGGCTTCCACCCCACTACGCGCAAAAGCGGCGTGTAGTGGGGACCCCGGGGAAGCTGCGCCCCTTCAAAGAACTATCTTAATGAAACCAGCTCTCTTCAAAATGCTTTGCCAATACCCCATAAGGTGTGAGTTCATAGAGTTTCCACTCATGCCGGAGGAAGGAATGGACTTCACGCTTACGCAACAGCAGCAACAGATGATCGAAGCATTGGACGAGCTGGGACAGAGGGAATTTGCCCCGAAAGCTCCTCGTTGGGACCAGAACCACGAGTATCCCTCCGAGAATCTTGAGCTGCTCAGGAAGATGGGCTTTCTGGGGATGACCATACCGGAAAAGTTCGGCGGGCAGGAGCGTCCCCTGATCGATGCGATTCTCGCCGTCACGACGGTAGCCAAGTACTGTGGCGTGACCGCGCGGCTGATCGTGGAAACCAACATGGGAGCACTCGGCTGCATCATGGCCTATGGCACCGAGGAGCAGTGTAAAACGGTCGCGCACCGCATTCTGGCCGAAGGTGACAAGCCGGCCATCGGCATGACCGAGCCGGAGGCGGGAACCGCACTCACCGATCTCACGACCAGGGCCGACAAGCGGGGCAACTGCTTCGCCATCAATGGCAAGAAACACTGGATTACCGGCGGCGGCATCTCGCAGACAAACCTGATTTTTGCCCGTTTTTTTGAGGACGGGAAAGAGCTGGGGATCGGCGGCATACTGGTCGACAAGGGAACGCCCGGTTTCACTTTCGGCAAAGTGGAAAAGGCAATGGGACTGCGCGGCATCCCCGAAGCCGAACTTATTTTTGAAAATTGCTCTGTTCCCAAGGAGAACGTCGTGGTGATGGGCGACGGCACCGAGGGCATCAAGAAGCTGATGTTCGGCTACAACGGCCAGCGGGTAGGCGCCAGCGCTGTGGCTCTGGGCATTGCGAGGGGTGCGCACGACCTGGCTGTGCAGTACATGCAGAAGCGTAAGGCCTTCGGCAAAACGCTGTCTGAGTTCCAGGGGTTGCAATGGGAAATGGCGCAGGCGGAGGTGAAACTCAACTGCGCATATCTGCTGATTTGCCAAGCCGCGTGCAATGCCCGTCCTTTGCGCAACAACGTTCGCATGCCGCTGATGAACGAAGCGTCGATGGCGAAGGCCTATACGGGGAACATTGCCATCGAGGTGGTGAGCGACAGCTTGCAGATGTTTGGCGCAGCCGGCTACGCGGAAGATTGTCCGCTGGAGCGCATGTACCGCGATGTCCGCATGTTCAAGATCGGCGGCGGAACCACCGAAGCGCAGTTGAACATGCTGGCGCGGCACGTCTTTAACCGCAAATTTGACTTGAGGAAGTAGCGCCCCGACGACGGCCCGCACTCAGCCCATCACGAGCGGATCGGCAGGGTGAAGTGGAACACGGAACCGCGGCCAATCTGGCTGGTGACGCCGACCGTGCCGCCGTGCAATTCAACGATCGCTTTTACGATGGCGAGTCCCATTCCGGTGCCCTGAATCGAGACTCGTTGGTTGCGCCCGCGATAAAACTTTTCGAAGATCATCGTCTGTTCGATATCGTCGACGCCGGATCCATGGTCGGCGACGCTGACGACGAGTTCCGAACGTCGCAGTTCAGCCGTGATGTGAATGGGCGTTCCGGGCGGCGAATATTTGCCGGCGTTGTCCAGCAACTGTTGAAGAACCTCGGCGATGCGGTCCAAGTCCATCGGTACGGGCGGAAGGCCGTCCGGGATTGTGACCTCAACCGGATGGTGCAAAAGCGCTGGTTTGGATTCTTCGAGCGCCGTCTCCACGGCCTCGCGGATTTGGTACGGCCGTACCCGAAGTTCGATTTTGTGGGCGTCCAGTTGGGCCACTTCCGTCGCCTCGCCGACCAGACGATTCAGCCTATCGCTTTCTTCGTTGATCACGTTCAGCAACTCCGTGCGCTGCGACCGGTCCAAATCGACCCCGGAGAGCAAGGTCTCGGCCGACGCCTTGATCGACGTCAGGGGTGTGCGGAACTCGTGTGTCACCGCATCCAGCAGCACGGAACGCAGCCGGTCGCTTTCGCGCGCCGCCTCGGCTTTGCTCAGCTTCTCCATGGTGGCTGCCCGTTCGATGGCAGTTGCAATCAAGCTGCCGACCGCCTCCAGGGTCTCCCGCGACGGAATGCTTCCGGTCAGTCCGAGGGTTCCCACGGAGCGCACTCCCATCCGCAAGGGCATGTAGCAGACGAAGTGTTCCGGGTCCAGGATCGGCTCTCCGCGTCCCGCCACCGCCTTGAGTTGCTCGGCCGGCAGCGACGACTGAGCCACAAGGTCGGAATAGTAGGCGTCGGGCTTGCCCTCAAGGAAGAGCGCACAGCCGGAGGCCGCGAAGGATTCCACGATGTATCGCGGAACCACGTTGAGCAGTTCCCGAACGTTTTCCGTGAGCAGCAACTGCTGGCTGAAGGCGTATAGGCGCTCGACTTCGTGGCGGCGCTGATTGGCTTCCAGGGCTTGGCGCCGGGCCCGCTCCGAAAGCTGACTGGCGAGCACGGCAGTGACCAGAAAGGTGAACAGAGCGACCCAGTTTTGAGGATCGGCGATGGTAAATTTAAGAATCGGGGGGAGAAAAAAGTAGTTGTATGCCAGCGTTGCTACCACCGACATGTAGATTGCGCAGGTCAATCCCCATGCCGCCGCGACGGCCAGAATCGCCAGCAGAAACGTAAATCCAACGGTCGTTTGATTTACGTGCAGCTTGAAGCAAGCCACGACGATCAGAAAGTCGATCGCCGTGGCGATTACGAACTGTAGTATCCGACGCGCCACTTTTCCCACGCGGGCGATTGTAATCTATTCGACAATTGCCAAGCTATTGAGAATAATACCAAGCATGCGTAAGACCCCCGAACAATGGCTGGAGGAGGCCGCTCCACAAAAGCAGCAGGGAATCTTCAAGGTCTTCCTGGGCTATGCGCCCGGCGTTGGCAAGACGTACAGCATGTTGAGCGAGGGCATACGCCGCGCCAGCCGTGGCGAAGAGGTCGTCGTCGGGTACGTGGAGACCCACGGCCGAAAGGCGATTGCGGAACTGTCGTCCAAGCTCGAAACGGTGCCACGGCGCCAGATAGAGTACAAAGGCACGTTATTCGAGGAAATGGACACCGAGGCCATCCT
>JBEKBO010000014.1:0-63213 GCA_050015355.1 Candidatus Korobacteraceae bacterium
CGCCGCCACCAAACTGCGGCATGCGGCCGCAGGACGGGAAATCAGCACCTATAACCGAGATGTTTGTTTGGAACCTCCTGCTTCTCGATTACAGAACGGTTCTTGTTCAGAGGTTCCTTAGAACAAGATGCCCTGCATGATAGAGTTGCCGACGCAACTTGGGGCTGCGTATCCCTGTCTGGACTGGAGGCGATTGGTCATGATTTCAACCTGGTCGCGACGACAATTCTGTGGCGATTTGCTGAAGGTGATGGCGTTTGTTCCGGTTGCCAGATTGGCCATGCCGGTTCTGGCCGCGGCAGCGCCGGCGGAGAGTGACTCCGCGATTCACGAGTTGGTGCTTGCCAATCGTGTCCTGGCGGCGAAGGAAGTGGTGGATGGCTATGGCCACGTCAGCGTGCGGCACCCGAACTTTGCCAACCGCTATCTTCTGGCCCGATCCATGGCTCCAGCACTGGTAACGGACGCCGATATCATGACCTTCGATCTGGACAGCAATGCGCTCGGAAACGACTCCCGCCAACCCTATCTTGAGCGCTTCATCCATGGAGAAATCTATCGCGTGCGGCCGGAGGTTAAGGCCATCGTGCACTGTCACTCGCCGGAGCTCATCCCCTTCGCTGATACGGGCATCCAGCTTCGCCCTCTTTATCACATGAGCGCCTTCCTGGGAGCCGGAGTGCCGATTTTCGAGATCCGCGATTCGCGCGCCGCAAGCGACAAGAGCATGCTCGTGCACAATCGCGAACTGGGACAGGCACTGGCACGCGTGCTCGGCAAGAGCGACGCGGTCTTGATGCGCGGGCATGGGGGCGTGGTGGTGGCTGCAACCCTGCCGCAGGTGGTTGGACGCGGTGTGTATCTGCAAATTAATGCGAAGCTGCAAGCGGAGGCGATGACGCTGGGCAAGCCAATCAATTATCTCGAGCCCGACGAAGATCCCGGCGGCCCTACGGTCAGTGGGTACGGCCGCAACTGGGAAATCTGGAAGCAGCAAGTGGAAGCTGGCTGCGGCAGCCGCTAACCGGCCGCGGAAAGACACTAGGCAGCAACTTGCGAGCGGGTGTTGCTTCGGATTCTCAGGTGCGCCGGCCACGGTGAGCAGCTCGCATCCACGTCACCTATACCTTCCGCGAATCCAGCTCTCAACGGGCAACGTTCTTTCGTCAATCGCACTCAGTATTAACGCGGCCGGAAAAAGATCAGCACTGCTCAAGAACAAGCTGCCGTGGTGCGGAGCTTTCGATCTTTGGCTGCTGAAAGTCATCTTAAATTGCAGAGTTAAAGATGTTCGAAAAGCGCAAGAATATGCCTGAATTCCACCCTAAAGACTGCGCACGGCCCTCGCTGGAAGCCATCATGGCATTGCAGAAGATGCTGGAAGACGGCCTGTTAGATCAGTTGGACGAAACGAACGAGGCTCCGCCGCTTGAGGTCCGTCCCTCGATGGATCGCACCGGGCGCACGCGCCAGGCCGAATCCGCTGAAAACGCTTCGGCTTTCCGGACTGTGCGTTGTTTTTTCAGAGATCTCGCCCACAAGCTCTGCTTGGCGTTTGGACGCAAAAAGCCGATCGGCGGTAAATCTGCAAGTGGTAGTGGGTGAGGCCTTGGCCTCCCGATCTGTGCCGGATGCGGTTTACGGTTGATTGAGCACAGATCTGCCCCCTTGTAATCTTCGTAATCTTCCACAATACTTAGGCTTCGCCATTGCCAATTGGAGCTGTGCCTGTGCTGGTTGCACCATTTGCGGTACCGGTATTGGCTCTGCCGCCAGTGTCTTGCACAGCGCGGGAAAGCTGTGGGGTGTGATGCTTACGCCGTACGAATTCGCCATAGTCGAGAGCTGCGTGGGCTGCAACATCAGGCCGGCTCACGGCTTCTGCGATCTCCCACAGTCCGCCGTCGAACGTCTGGACCAGATCAAGCACGCCATGACTTATCCCAAGGGCGCTTTGCTGTTCGTTCAAGGACAACCGCCGCGCGGCATGTTTGTCCTGTGCAAAGGCCGCGTAAAGCTGTGGATGTCCTCGCGGGACGGGAAGACTCTTATCGCCAGAGTGGCCGATGCCGGAGAGGTTCTCGGCATGGGCGCTTGCATCACCGGAAGAGCTTACGAGCTGACGGCGGAAACCGTCGAACCGTCGCAGATCACCTTCGTCCGGCGTGACGATTCCCTGCTATTCATTCGCGAGCACAGCGAAGCGTGTTTGCGGGTTTCTGAAATGCTGAGCGAGAAGTATCACTCCACCTGCGAAATCCTCACGGCTGCGCTGTCGTACTCGGCTCCCGAGAAGCTGGTCAAGCTGCTGCTGGAATGGACCGCTCGTGATGGCCAGGGGGACAAACCGAAGCCCTGCTTAAAACTGAATTTCACGAACGAGGAATTGGGACAGATGATCGGGAGTTCGCGCGAGACGGTGACACGGCTGGTCGCCGAACTCAGGAAGCGGCAGATCGTACAAATAAAGGGATCGACCCTGATCATCCGCGACAAGGCCGCGCTGAAATCCTTTGGAAATATCGCTGGCGAGGACGTTGCGTCGGTCTAAACGTCGGTGTAAACCAAGGTACGGCGGGCACGACATGGCGGAGAACGCGATCATTGGCGGCGAAGAGTCTGCCGGGGACGGCCGGCTGACTGTAGCCGACCTGTACAAGCCCCGTCGGGAGTTCTCAAAGTCTTCGCCGGTCAGCCCAGTCTCATCCGAAACCCCTCAAGCATGTCTGCGGCCTGCGCCCGTGCCCTTCGACGAGGATAGCGACTGCACGATGGGAGGCACCTGCGACCCTAACTGCCGACGCTGCCGGTAGTTAGGACCCGCTGATTGAGGCCGGAAGGGCGGCTGCCGGTCACCTGCATAGCGTGATCTTAATCACACGAAACGTGATATTCATCACCGCATGGAGTGCGGTATTGACATAATGTCCTTACCGCCAATGCAAGCCCTTATGCTGCCGCCACGCCAGTCGTAACCGGGCGGGACGAACCACAGGCGTGGTGTCGCCTTGGTAACGGCATTCTGCTACGCGATGGCGAATAGCGACTTAACCGGAGGAAGAGGAGAACAAACATGAGCGAAACGCAAGCTGCGACTCGCAAGCTGACCTTACAGGATATCCGCGACGCCGCGGAACGCCTGAAGAACTGGGGGCGCTGGGGCGCAGACGACCAAATCGGCACGCTCAACTTTACGCAACCCGAGGACATCGTTGCGGCGGCGCGACTGGTGCAAAAGGGAAAGGTTATGTCGCTTGCGATTCCCTATGACAACGCCGGTCCACAAGGTGGCAAGACAACATACCCGGCCATTGGCCGTTTCAATCCGATACATGTCATGCTGCGGGCCGGCACCGATGCGTATTCCGGCGTTCTCGATCACCGCAAGATCCGGGGGGCTGACGACCTCGTCATCATGCCGCTACAGTGCGGCACTCAATGGGATGGCCTGGGACACATTTTCTACGGCGACCAGATGTGGAACGGCTACGACTGCCGCACGGTGACCTCTTTCGGCGCGCAGAAGTGCGGTATCGAGCAGACGAAGGAAAAGATGGTCGGCCGCGGCGTGCTCTTCGACATTCCGAAGATGGTTGGCGTGGAATTCCTGCCGGACGGTTTTGCCATCACGAACGCGATGCTGGACAAGGCGGAGGACTTCTTCGGTCTTAAGGTGCGCCGGGGTGACTTCCTGTTGGTGCGCACCGGGCAGATCGATGCCATGCTGGCAGGCAAGACGTGGGATGGCTATTCGGGCGGCGATGCTCCCGGACTTGCTTTCGAAACCCTCGATTGGCTGCACAAAAAGCAGGTGGCTGGAATCGTGACCGATACCTGGGGCGCCGAAGTGCGGCCCAACAACAGCGACGAAGCGGTGCAGCCCTGGCACTGGATCGCGATTCCGATCATAGGGCTTACGGTCGGGGAGATTTTCTTTCTAGGCGAGCTTGCCAAGGATTGCGCCGCGGACCAGCGTTACGAGTTCATGTTCGTGGCGCCAGCACTGCCGATCACCGGGGCCGTTGGCTCGCCGCTTAACCCGCTGGCGATTAAGTAGAGATGGTCCACCCCGGCAATCGCATGAACGGCGCTTGCCGGGGACGAGGATCGATCCGAGCGTTCTCAGCCTGAAAATGCAGGGGAGAGGCGCCGAATGTCATAACTTGCTTTCATGTAAGGCTTAAGAGAGGAGTCTTGGGAGATGAATGAGGTCACGGGCGCGCAGGTTCTTGCGGAGATGCTGCAAGGCTACGGGGTTACACACGTGTTCATGGTGCCGGCCATTTTGCGCCGGACTCTACTGGAGATAGAGAAACGGACGAATATCCAGGTGATTCGGACCCATGGCGAGAAATCAGCCGCCTACATGGCGGACGGCTACGCCCGCGCTTCGAGGCGGCCTGGCGTCTGCGCCGCGCAGGTCGTTGGCGCCCTTAATATTGCAGCCGGCTTGCGCGACGCCTGGCTCGCGCATTCGCCTGTCATTGCTCTCACAGGGGGGCGCGATCCCAAGACGAAGTTCAAAAAGGTTTACCAGGAGGTCGATGACATTCCCTCGTTCGAGCCCGTCACGAAGTTCAACGCCACCGTCGATTCGGTCGAGCGCTTCCCGGATCTGTTGCGCCAAGCCTTTCGCGTTGCCGTTTCCGGAACGCCGGGGCCAGTGCATCTGCAATTCCGCGGCAACGAGGGCCAGATCGATAGCGAGTCGGCGGCAATGAAGCCTCTCTGCGAGGATCTCTATTCCCACGTGCCTCCCTTCCGCCCTGAGCCCGAGCTGAGCAGCATCCTCGCCGCCCTGGAATTGCTGCAGAAGGCGGAGCGCCCGCTCATCGTTGCTGGCGGCGGCGTGCGCTGGTCCGGCGCAGAGAAAGAAGTAGTAGCGCTTGCCGAGGCCCTGGGTATCCCCATCGCGACCTCGCTCAATGGCAAAGGCACGATTCCGGGCTGCCATCCGCTGTCGGTCGGGGTGATGGGAAGTTATTCCCGCGAAAGCGCCAACCGGGTAGTGCAGCAGGCCGACCTTATTTTCTTCGTCGGCAGCGAGGCCGGCGGCATGACCACAAATTTCTGGACCGTGCCGGTGGTTGGTGGCGTTCCCACGATTCAGGTCGATATCAATCCCGAGGTGCTCGGCCGCACCTATCCGCTTAAGGCAGCGATTTGCGGAGACGTGAAAGTGACCATGCTGCGCATGCTCGAACATGTGGACCGAGCCACTGCTAATCAGCGCCTGCCTTGGAACGAAGTCATTCGCTCGATCTGCCGCGAATATGACGAAAAGTACACGCTAGTCCGCGAATCGAATGCCGTACCGATTCGTCCAGAGCGTATCTGCCAGGAATTGACGAAGCATGTGCCGGATGACTGCATCGTCCTTGCCGATACCGGCCATGCGGGCATGTGGATGGGTGGCATGTTTGATACTCGCACCGACACGCAAAAGTATCTCCGCAGCTCTGGACATCTTGGCTGGGCTTTCCCGGCCGGGCTCGGCGCCAAATGCGCCTGTCCGAACCGCCCGGTGGTGGTCTTCACCGGCGATGCGGGTCTCTGGTACCACATCGGCGAGATCGAAACCGCGGCGCGGCGCGGCATCAATACCGTGACCGTGGTCAACAACAATCACAGCGGAAATCAGTCGAAGCCTGGTTTCGACCGGGTATATGGCGGGCAACAAAGTGATTGGGCCCGTGAGATTTGGACCTTCAGCAAGGTTAACTTTGCGCGCATCGCCGAGGACATGGGTGCAGTGGGCATCCGCGTGGAAGACCCCAAAGATTTGCCAGGAGCCCTGCAACGAGCCCTCAAGGCCGGTCGCCCGGTCGTCATCGATGTCGTTACCGACATAGAGGCGATAGCACCCTTCCCGGTGAAGTAGGAGTTCGTCATCACGGCGGGATAGACGAGCTGCATGTTGGATCGCCGGGACCTCGCGAAGCCGAGGGTGTATTGTTGCCTTACGAAGCGTCGCGGGCGAATGCCTGAATTTTCGTTCGCGGGCGCCCCGGCCGTAAATCGTGGGTCTCGGGTTAAAAGGCCCGGCGTGGCAAATGCAGCCAATGGGCGGGACATTCGGGATCTGCGCTCGGTGGCGGCACTCGCAAATTTAGTCATGCTTCAGGGGGAACCATGCTGGAGTACCTCGATACGCAGACGAAGCTCACGAAGAATCAGTACAAGATTATAGGGGCGGCGATTCTGGGCGACATGTTGGAGTTCTATGACTTCTTCCTGATCGGGTTCGTCCTCGCCATCATCATCAAACCCTGGCATCTCACCTTTGGCGAGTCCGCGATCATACTGCTTTCCTCCGGCATCGGCGCGATCATGGGAGCCGCTTTCTGGGGCCATGTTGCCGACCGCATCGGGCGTAAAGCGGTTTTCATGGCTACCGTCATCAACTTCTCGGTGGCAACCGGCATCCTGGCATTCACGCCCGAAAACGGGTGGCTCTTCCTCAGCTTCTTTCGCTTTCTCACAGGGTTTGGCGTTGGCGGGCTGTATTCAGTGGACTTGCCGCTGGTGCAGGAGTTCGTGCCAAGCGCCAAGCGTGGCTTCATCGGTGGCATGATTACCTGCACAGTGCCGATTGGCATCATGATGGGTTCGTTCATGGGAGCCTTTCTCTCGCCGTATATTGGCTGGCGTGGACTGTTCGCAACGGGTCTTCTTCCGGCCTTCTTGACCTTGTTGATCCGGGCCTGGGTACCGGAATCGCCGCGCTGGCTGGCTCGCATGGGCCGCGCCGAAGAAGCCCGCAAGTCGCTGGCTTGGGCTCTTGAAGTCGATCCGGAGAGCATACCGCTTTCCGCGATGACGTTCGCCGTTCAGGAGAAGCCGCGGTTCCGGGATCTGTTCCGTTATCCGCGGAGCCTGGTGGTGTCGTGGTTAGGAAATCTCGGCGCGCAGACTGGAGTTTATGGCATCAATCTGTGGGCTCCGACGCTGCTGTTGCTGGTGCTAAAGACGACTCCACAGCGCGCCTCCTTCTTCATGATTTTTATCGCCATGGGCGGATTCGCTGGACGCCTCGCTTTCGCCTGGCTCTCGGATGCAATCGGGCGGGTCAAGTCGGGTGCCCTGGTGGGTTTCGGCGCGGCGATCGTAGTGGCCTTGGCGGGCATATTCCACAGCTATTTTCTCGGTGGTCTATCTGTATTCTGGATGCTCCTGATCGTCGCGCACTTCTTCGGCGATGGCGGCTTCTCAATCGTCGGCCCGTATTCGTCAGAGGTATGGCCTGCGCATCTCCGGGCGACGGGGATGGGCTCGGCTTATGGATTCGGCGGCCTGGGAAAAATCCTCGGCCCGCTGGGGCTCGCCATGATCATCGGATCATCGAACGTGGTCACGCCAACGGTGTCCATGGCCGCGATTACACCCGCATTTCTCTATCTAGCCGCCTGGTACCTCATGGCGGGCATTGTGTACGGCTTCTTTGGTATCGAGACACGGGGACGTTCGTTCGAAGCGATCGAGGAACAGCTTGAATCCGGTCGCACCGACCGCGCCAGTCTGGCCGCTGCGGCGGGTGCTGGAAAGGCCGGTGGCCCGGGCACGCAATAAAGGAATTGACTTGGTCGCTTGCGAGCACCCTGGCACTCGTCCACCCGTGGACGAGTGCTTTTTTGCGTTCCGCCCTAGCTATCTACCAGGCTGGCAAAGTTGAAGTGCGGCGAAATCAGGCTGGAAGCATCGTTGACCTCTGCCTGGCGAAGCACTTGCGAGCCGATGACCCCTGCCTGGCGAATGTCGCCCAGGCAAAGGACGCCGCGCACCCTGCTGCCACGCAAAACCAGCTTGCGATAGGAAGTTCCCGCGCCTGATGTCAGCACCTCGTCGCCGGCCTCTCCTTCAAAATCGCCGATCGAGACAAGCGGGACGCCGGCGATTTCAATGGCGTTCATGGCAACACCGCCTTTGAATTCAGCTTGGCCACCCGTCATGTTGCAAGCAGCCACCTCGCCTTGTTCGACAGCGACGGGCCAAATCGCCGGGACCACGCGTTTTCCCGTAAGAGGGTCGATGGTTTCGGCGGCATCGCCCGCGGCATAAATATCCGCCACCGATGTCTGCTGAGAGGTGTCAACCGTAATGCCGCGTCCGACTTCGATTCCAGCCGCTTGCGCCAACTCCACATTGGGCTTGACGCCGACCGCCATGAGGACCATGTCGCACGCCAGATCTCTTCCCTCGAGTTCGACGCCGGTCACCGCCCCGTCGCGCATGGTGATCGCTTTCACTTCCGTGCCGAGCATCAGCGCAACGCCCTTGCCGCACACCGCATCGGCGATCACGTTCGCGGCGGTGTCGTCCAGTTGCCGAGGCATGACGCGGGACAACTTTTCGACCACCGTCACTTCCAGCCCGCGCTCGGCCAGGGCCAGAGCGCTTTTCAGACCGATCAAGCCCGCTCCAATCACGACGGCGCTGCGCGCTGACTGCGCCGCCTGCGCGATTTCGCGGGTCTGCGTCATTGTCCATAGGGCATAAACGCCTTTGGCTTCCCTTCCCGGCAGAGGCGGTATAACCGGTAGCGATCCGGTTGCAAGCAGCAGCTTGCTATATTTGAGCCGTTCGCCAGATGCCAGTTCCACAGTCTTTTCATCCGGGTGAATCGCCGTAATCCGTTCGTTCATGCGGCAAACGATGCCGAGTTCACGAAACGCATCCGCTCCTTGCAGTTCGGATTCGGCGGCCTCGAACTTGCCGGCGACGATGTCAGGCAGATCGATACGGCTATAGAAATAGTCCTGCTCATCGGTGATCATCGTCACTGGTGTGGCAGGATCCAGGCGCTTCAGCGTTTTGGCCGCGCTGGTGCCGGCCGCGCCCTGGCCAATTATGATGTACATGTCATCGCTCCCCGGCGCTTACTTGCCGACAACCACTTCCGCCAGCACTTGCGGCAGTTGTGCGACGCCTGCGAAGGCGCGGATATTGCCGCCCAGCAGATCAGCCGGCAAACTCATCTCGCCAAGGTTCACCCAGGTAGGAATGTCCTGGCTGGCACAACCTACGGCGGTTGCCAAGGTCTTGTTGTGAGTCAGCTCCGGCAGAACCGCAAAGACGGGAAGTCCGGCGGCTTTCGCCCGCCTGGCAAGTTCAAGAAATTCTCCCGCGTCATGGCATGACCCCAGGTTGATCACCGAGGTCGCGTTGCACATGCCGGCTTTGGCCAGAGCCGTCCCGGCGCATCCCGCGGTCACGACGGCGAAACCCTTCTCGATCAAGAACGAAGCCGCCTTAAGGAAACTTGCGTCCTGCGTGTTGGCGACGTTACCGCACCCGCCAAGGTAGACCAGCCCCTTGGAAACCGCGACCTCATCGTAGCCGATATAGCTTTGCTTCTTGCCGGCGGCAAAACTGCCTGCCTTGCCAGCGCGGCGATGGAAACAATTCCGGGCGATCGCGATCGCCTGCTCGAAGTCGGCCTCATCGCCGAGCGTAGCCGCGGCGGTAACCGGAACCGAAAGCTTCTCCGCCAAGGCAATCAATGCCGGCGTGACGCACTGGCTGCCGACTACGAGCAAATCCACCAATCCGGTCAGCAGAGCGGTTTCCTGCGAGTCGTAGTTGGTGACTACGGGAAGCGTTTTCTCGTTGCCGCAGATACTCACAACGTTGGCCTCAGCTCCGGCAGCCTTCACCAGGGCCTCAACCTTTGCGGGCGGAACGTGACCATGGCAGACGATATTTGGTTTGCCGTCTTCGAGTACGCCCATGCCTGCCGGCAGCGCCTGCCTCCGGCTTCCCTGCGCGTTGGCAATGGCGGTCAGGGTTGTCACGACAGCCCGCCCGAGGTCGTCGAAACGCTTGCCACAGGGAATCATGCAGTCGGTGGTCAACGAGATCGACCGCCAAGTAGAAGGATCGAGATCGCATCCGAACTGCTCGGCCAGACTAGCCAGCGCCGCCGCGCCATCGGCGGTCTTCCTGAGAAAGTAATTCGCCACGAGCGCCTGCTGGTCGCGACCACAGATCGCCTTTTGTCCGTCTTCCGCAAAGGGATTGACGCGGCAAGGACCTTCCAGGCAATCCGTGCAGCAAATCGCCATTCGACCAAAACCGCACTGGGGCTGCAAGGCTTCCGTACGGTCCCACACCAGCTCAATTTGCTCCCGGTAGGCTTTTACGATCACTTGATTCACGGCGGAATCCGCGGACTTCTTCCGTAGCTCTTTCATTTCTCAGTTGCCCTCCCGGACAAAATCAAGGCTGATGATCTTCGAATCTGCCGCGGCAAACACCGCAATGCGCCCGCGCCTGCCGGCCAGAACTTTTTCGTAGCCCGCTTCATCGCCATACACCAGCGCTCCCGTTGGACACGATGCGACACAAGCTGGCTCTTCCATGTGCATGCAGGCGTCGCACTTGATCGCCACTTTGAACCTGGCACTGGGGACCACGGCGCCGAACGGACAAGTCATAACGCACATCCAGCAGCCGCGGCATTTCGCCTGATCGATGAAGATGTTCTCTTTTTCCGGATCGCGTTGCAGCGCACCCGACGGACACGCCTTCAGACAAGTGGCATCTTCGCAATGCCGGCACTGGATAGGAAAGCTCTGGCCGGTCGCGCCGAAGACGCCCACCCGCGCCACCGGCTTTGGATCCTCCAGGACCGCTCCGGCCAGCGTTCTGGACGCGGAATTACGCTCCACTGCGCATTGCAGTTCGCAGGTCTTGCATCCTAAGCATTTGTCTCTGTCCACCCAAACACGCTTCATATTCGTCCCCGTTCAGCAAGCTGCTGAAAAACGCCGCCCTGCCTAGACAACGTGTATCCCCCAGAGGCACATGATTTCTTCCACCATGGCAGCGGCTCGCACGGGATTGAATACCCCGCACTGACAGGGTTTGGCCAGTTCCCTGCCGGCTTCCGGCAGCGTCAGCTTGCCCTCTTTCACGTCTTCGACAATCTTGTTGACCAAGTTGAAGGGAACCTGTCCGTGTCCGCACATGGTCGTGAACCGCAGGATGTCCTCATCGGGGAGGCGGTCTGTGTTTCCCCAAATGCCGAGCGAGGTCTCGCAGGTATGCGGCTTCACGCCGGCGACGCTGCAACAGTCATGCACATCCTGCATCAGCCCGGAGATGATGACCGACACTCCCAAATCGGCTTCTTTCAGATCCTTCAAAGCGCTAATCAGGTCCTCGCGGTTTTCAAATACACCGTGCACGATGGACGTGTCTTGAGTGCTATTGACGATGGTTTCGCGCGACGTGATAAAGCTGTTGCCGGTCTTCATGTCGCCCATGTTGACCGGGTTATGCTGCTGGATAATCTCCAGGAAACGTTTCAGTTTCGTCTTCGACCCGACCTCGTTGACGCCTTTTGCCGACATGGCGAACAACACGTAATCGTTCTTGAAACTTTCGGCCGTTCCACGGCGGTGAAGCGTGTGCGTCATGCGTTTGCCTCCTCGACGAATAACGGTCTGCCGAGGCCGACGTTGGCCTTGCCGTTAAGCGTGGGCTGGATGCCGGCAGCTTTCGCCAACTCGAACGCCGCAATTCCACCGTCCGGATCCACTTTCGTTGTCAGGTCGAAACTGCACACCGTCGAAATTTCCTTGCTGACCTTGCGGACGGCGGCGATGATTTCCGGAATCCTCCGTTGTGGAACCATCAACTCGATGATTGCCGACAACACCTTCTCCCCCATGACCTCTTCATTCATCTTGCCGGTCTTTTTGTCGGCCATGAGCCCGGTGAGCGGATTCTTCGGCTCGAAGGTGATGCCGCCAACGGCGGCGATGGCCATGGCAACCTTCTCGATGTCGGAAAAACGCGCGCCCACGCCCGGGCGTCCCATCTCGACCGCCATTCCGGCCTCGCCCCACTTAAAACGGCCGGTGACCTCGTTGGTCTTCATCTCTTCGGTTCCGCGGCCGGGGACGCGGGTCTCTTTGTGCTCCACCAGCGGATTGCTGAACGTGCCGCGCACCGATCGCGGCCACTCCGGCTTCGGCTCATAGAGGGCCTCGCCGGCGCAAACGCGGGCACGGTAACAGACACCGCAATCGACGCACTCGTGTTGATCGACGCTGGCGCAAATGCGTCCACGGCTGTCGCGTACAAGGCCGATCGCACCCATGGTGCAATAGGGCCGACAGCGTCCACAACCAAGGCATTGTTTCTCGTTAACTTTCAACTCGACTCCTCCGTGCGGCCCCCGAGGGTGCGCGCCGAGACGCTACCGCAGGCGCAAACAAACTCGAAGGTGCTTTCTCGTCCCTGGCCGCTATGTCACCCCAACAAACGCTAAAGGCGGCGTTTGCCGGGGACCCCAACTGCCAAGCCGCTTCACGGGATTACCTTCGTGAAACTGGTCACTGCGGATGTCACTACAGGAGCTCGGATCGCCTTGCCAAAATAACACGCGGGCGAGAAGTCATCACATCGGGTGTTCGACTTAAGCATCGGCTGAGAGCCGTGAGCCGTCCGTTGTTTGTGGACGGCTTTGCAAAGGCTTGTTCTTGCCAGTTGAACTCAGCCTGGACCGGATTCGCGGAAGGTGAACCCCGTGAAACCTTCCAACGGTGCTGAGTACATCAACCTTGAAACTACTCTAGCAGGAACGGCACGCCACAGCGCTGACAAATACCGCGGATCTTATCGGCGAGCACCGGCGTGATCGGCACCCCCTCCTTCAATCGACGCTCGCGAGCTTGCAATTCGGGATCGCCGGCAACGAGGACCGGCTCGGCGGGATCAATGGCCGGTACGGCGTGCAGGTAATCGATCATTTCATCCAGATCGCTCTCGAACGCTCCGTCAGGCCGGAACGCCTTAGGGTCCAGAGCCAGGAAAAAATGTCCAAGATTATCTGGTCCGTCCGCCGTCCCGCGCTGCTCCGTCAGTGGCGGGAAGCAGCCTCCCGCCAGAGTGCTTCCGAGAAGCTGCGCAATCATGGCCAAGCCGTATCCTTTGTGGCTGCTCATCTCCGGCGTGCCGCCAATGGGGGTCAGACCGCCCTTGCCGCCCTCCCAGATATAGCGCCGGGCGACGGCAGCGTCGCGCACGGAGTGTCCATTCTCGTCCAGAACCCAGCCATCGGGCAGGGGCTTGCCTTTGAATTCGTAGACTCGAACCTTGTTCGCGGCGACCGTGCTCGTAGCCATGTCCAGAAGAAAGGGAGGATTGCGGCGGGCGGGAGCGGCGAAGGCAATAGGATTGGTGCCGAATACCTTGGTCGAGGCACGTGTCGGCAAGACGGCGACAGTGCGAGCGTTGCTGGTGACCATGCTGATGAAACCGCGCTGTGCCGCCATTTTTGCGTAGTAGCCAGCCGCGCCAAAATGGTGCGAATTGGTCACCGACACGGCTGCGATTCCGCAGGCGCCCGCCTTCTCTATGGCGAGGCGTGTTGCCATGACGGCAGCCGGATGCCCCAATCCAGCGCCCGCGTCGATCAAAGCCGTCACCGCATTCTCGCGGATAACCCTCGGCTCCGCCTGCAGCTTTAGTTTTCCCTGGCGAAGCTTCTCTTCATAGAGGATGAGCATCGAGATACCGTGCGAATCGATGCCGGCTAAATCGGTGTCGACCATTACATCTGCCGTAACATCAATCAGGTGCGGCAACATCTTCCAGGCGCCCAGGATGGCAACAATCTGTTCGCGAATAGATTTGGCGGCGACGTTCACTGTTCATGCTCCCCTAGAAATAAACTACAGATATAGGCTCGGTTGCGCGCCGGGTACGGGCGACGGATCGCCCTCCGGCTCGCGGCGCGGGGCTCAACAAAAAGGCCGGAGTTCGCCCCGGCCTTGGCTTGTCGAATTGTAACTCCTGCATCTCGACACGGCGCAGTGATAACTGCACGTTAGCAACACATCCGGCAATTATCCCCGAGTCGCAGCTTTCTTCAGTCTGCGGTTGATCTCGTCCCAGTTCACTACGCTCCACCACGTCTGCAGATACTCCGCGCGGCGGTTTTGGTAATTCAAATAGTACGCATGCTCCCAGAGGTCATTGCACAGGATGGGGAACATGCCTTGCGAGAATGGACTGTCCTGGTTCGGTATGCTGAGGATCTCGTAGCTGCCGCCTGCGGTGCGAACCAGCCAAACCCAGCCGCTTCCGAAGTGCTTCAGCCCCAGATCGTTGAACTTTGTCTTGAAGTTATCGAAACCGCCAAATGTATTCTTAATCACATTCGCGATCTCGCCGTCCGGTGCGCCGCCGCCGTTCGGTTTCATCAGCGTCCAGAACATTGCGTGGTGCACGTGACCACCGCCATGGTTACGCACGGCGGTGCGGATGTCCGCGGGCACGGCGTCGAGTGCGCGCAGCAAATCCTCCGGGTCTTTCTCGAGCAGCTCCGGATACTTCTCCAGCGCGTTGACCAGATTGGTGAGGTATGCGGCGTGGTGCTTATCATGGTGCACGCGCATGGTCTGCTCGCCGATATACGGTTCGAGCGCATTGTAAGCGTATGGCAACGGGGCGACTTCGCGAGTCAACTTCACCGAAACCACCTGAGACATTGTTTTCTCCTTTATCAATCGGTTCAAAATATTCATCACGACGTGAACTGCATTGCGCGCGAATGTGCCGCGCGAAAATCAGACTCGGCTGTTGTACGGAAAAACCAGGAACCGGAGCGGAATCGCTCAATGAGGACCGGGGGCGACACGGGGTCCCCAGCAAGCCTGTATTTGGCTTGCTGGGGTGCCAACCTGCGTGCCCGCGGCGGCGAATTCCATTGTACAACTTCAGAGACACTGGAGTCGGTAACGGGCGGACGCGGCTTCTGACTGGATTACTTGCCGGCGCTCCAGAGAGCCAGGGCTTCGCGTACAACGCGATTGCACTCCGCGGCGGAGGGCTCTTCGCTGTGCGGGCTATGGCCTCCGTTTTCGATGATGTGCATGCGGCTGGCGGGCGCGGGGTCCCCGGCAAGCCTGCATTTGGCTTGCTGGGGCGCCAATTCGCAGCGCACGGCATCGAGTTCTCCGGGTTCGGTGCGGGGATCGCAGGCGCCGTGTACAACCAGCGTTGGCACCGTCAACTCAGAAAGCCTGCCATCGTACAGATCGCGGCCCGCATCGCTCGCCGAGCGCGCAATATCAAGCCAGACTTGCCCTTCGCTGCGCATCAATTCGCGCCAATAGGGTTCGCCGTGCTCGCTCGCCAGCACTCTGCCGACGTTTCCGCCGAACGACTCCGGAGCAGAAGCCATGGCTTCGAAAAACGCGCGCGAACGCGGCTTGTCCCGATAGTAATGCAAAGCTTCCAGAATCAAACCAAGGCAGCGCTCGGGAGCCATCAATCCAAGCCACGCGGCGATCACCGCGCCGTCACTGTGTCCCCAGAAGATGCATCTCCGGATGCCGAGAGCATCCAGACACCGCAGCGTCTCCTCGGCTGCGCGGCGATGAAAATCAATGGCGAAGACCGCCGGTTTGGTCGAGCGTCCGTAGCCTGAGCGGTCGGGGACGATAACTTGAAAGCCTTGGATCGCATCTCGTTGCCGGTCCAGCGGATAGACTTCATAGCCCCACCCGCCGTGCAGAAAGCACAAGCACACACCCTCACCTGTCTGGCGATAGTGAATCTCGGCCACACGCCCAGCTAAACGAGAATCGATGGTGATAAATGGCATTGGAAAACGCGCCGAAACCAGCATCCCCGGCACGCACCGTGACTGCGCGTGTTGGAACAGAACGAGCGAGGCGCTAGTTACTGGAGCATAAGTTTCAGGATGTCATCCTGAGCGAAGCCGACACGACGCCCTAGATTCCAACCTCGTAGTCGTCCGTTCCTGTGCGATGAGACTCACGCCGGGCATAATCGTAACCGCTGTAGGGCAGACGCTCAATACGGCGGCGGCGTAGCATGAGGCCGGCCCACAGCCCCAAGCCAAGAACGCCGGCGACGGCAGCTATAGTGGCGACGGTGGCTCGCGGGTGTTCGACAACCGGAGACGCCAGCCGGCTGCTCACGAGAGCAATTTCCCCGGGCACTCCCAACTCACTCCGGAACTCGCTGATTGCGCGTTCGCCGCCGCGCTCCAGCGCGCGATACGAGTACAGGAAACTGCGCAAAGGCGGCCATCCCCGGTCTTCACCTCCGCGGACGACCGCATGATCAACTTTGCGCGCCTCCTGGCGTTCGATCAGTTCTTGCAACGCCTCCCGCACGGTCTCGGGCCGCGTGGAAAGCGAACGGAAGGCGATGCGGCCGCTCCGGTCGATGATGTAGGTCGGGTTGGGAAGCGAGCCATATCTGCGATGCACTTTGCCGCTCAGTTCGTCAATCAGTATCGGGAAAGCGATCTCTTCCTCCTTGCGGAAAAGTTCGGCGGCCCTGACCTTCTCGGCAATGCTGCGGTGAGCCGGAAGCCGCTCGCCGGGATGCGCTTCGCGCACGTAGACGAACAAGAATTCGACGCCTTGGCCGGCATATTCCTTGTGCAGTGCCTGCAAAGCGCTGGCTGAGGCGGCAGTGAGCGGGCAAGTTGCCGACCCGAAGGTCAGAACCACATTGTTCTTCTGCCGGAAGTCCTCGAGTCGAATTTTCTTGCCGTCCAGCGTCCGCAGTTCAAAGTCCGGGGCCTTCTCACCCGGTTCGGGAGCAGTGCCGAACTTGGCTTTGGCCATGTCCTTCATCAGGCCGGAGCGGCGGAATTCCTGGTAGTTATAGCGCGATAAACCGAACATTGAAACCTCCTTATGAAGCGGCTTTGCCGGGGTCCCCGGCACGCGCCGCGGTTGCGAGTGCTGGGCCCAAGCCACCCCTTTTCGATGCCGGGCCAATCGCTGCCGTTGCAGTCTACGCTGCTCTGCTTGTGTAGTGAGGACCATCCCAAGCTGCTTGATGTCCGCGTGCCGCGCTTGCCCGCCGGGGTCCGCACCGCATACAATTCCGCACATCTCGCGCTGAAAGCGAGCCGATGGAGTGGAACGATGAGAACTTTGAAAGCCGGTGACGTGGCGCCCGATTTCGAGGTGCCCGCCGTGTTGGGCGAGAACAAGACGCGGTTCAGGCTCAGCAGCTTCAGGGGCAGACGAAACGTGGTGCTGGCCTTCTACGCGCTCGATTGGACCCCGACCTGAAGCACCCAGATTCCGGCGACGAACCTGGACGTGGAGAAATTCGCCGGATACGATGCTCAGGTCTTGGGCATGAGTGTTGATTCCATTCCGAGTCACATCGCGTGGCAGAAGAAGGATATCGGGTGGGTCAATTTTCCGCTGGGCAGCGACTTCTGGCCGCACGGCGAAGTCGCGATCAAGTATGGAGTGCTGCGGGAGGGAGATCCGGTCCCGGGAATCTCCGAGCGCGCTGTTTTCATCATCGACAAGCAAGGCGTGATCGCTTTTGCCAAGGTCTACCCACTGACCACGCCGCCCGAGAACGAAGAATTATTCGAGGTGCTGCGAGGGCTGAACAAAAAAGAGTAGCTTGCGGCCATGGCAGCACCGCGGGGTTCACTGTGCGGGCTTGCCAGTGCGTGCCGACGAACTCTTCGGCCGTGGCGCGGGAGCCTCAGCTTTCACCAAGGCCTTCATTTGGTCGATGGTGCTGAACAGTTGGGATATCTCCTTTACTTCAATGTAGGGCGTCTGCCGCGACTCGCCCACAATGTAGATGGTCGGGGTGTGATCGATGCCGACCTTCTGCCCGGTAGCGTAATCGTCCTTCACCTTGGCGGCCAGCTTACCGTCGGGATCGACAAAGGCGGGCAAGGTGACATGGTGCTCAGCGGCGAATCGTTCGGACATGCCACGCACGTTCATCTTGGTGATGAAATTCTGGTTGGCGAAGACCCAGCGGCGATACTCCTCTCCCAACTGTTTCGACTTGGTATCGAAATAGCGGGCGGTTACGTGCGCCTCAAACGACCAGGGGTGCTGGGGCAGTGAAAAATCGTAGCGCACCAGCGGAATTTTGTAGTTCTTCACGGCATCTTCCAGCAGCGGTTCAATGCGGGCACACTGAGGACATTCAAGATCCTCAAAGACGACAATCGCCACTTTGGAACCCGCCGGTGGGCGAAGCACGGAAGTGTCCGCGGCCTGGGCAAGAGCGGAAAAGGTCATGAGCGCGGCGATCATGAGTGTGCGCAAAACAGTTTTCATCGTCGGAAAAGAAACCTTTCGTCAACATTCAGTATAGAATTCCGGTGCAAGAGCGGAATTCCTGGCTGCTTATTCCATGGTAACTGAACCCGGCGTCCAGCAGAAACCCTCGTCATATGATGCAAGGCCATGGATTACGGGGAATTTCCGGTGACACTGCTTTGCCGGGCGTTGCCAGCCCATGTCGCTGGGCGGCATGGACGGCCGCCACAAACCAGCGATTGGCGCTACAGAGCGCTTGTGCTACGATTTTTCTTCTTATTTTTTGCTCTCCGCCATGTGCCAGGGCACGTGGGGTTCCTGCCTTCCGCCCTTGGGTTGGCCTCGGGATGCGGCGTCAGCAATCCTGATGTGGGGTTGCGCGAGGATTGAGGCGACCAAGGTTCCCTGAGAGCTTGCGGGGCACGGCCGACGGTGGTTTTGCGCGGCCTGGGGTTGCTTGTCGCGCAGAGCGGCGATTTTGAGGAGTTATTGTGAAAAACTACGAAGGCGCTAATGTCCGTAACGTCGCTGTCGTGGGGCACTCCCACTCCGGCAAAACCTCTCTTGTTTCGGCCATGCTGTACACGGCCGGCTCAACCCAGCGTCTGGGCCGGGTGGACGAAGGCACCACCGTCACCGACTACGACGAAGAAGAAGTTTCCCGCCAGATGACAATCTCCGCCGCCATGTCGTTCGCCGAGTGGGGCAAGACCAAGATCAACCTGATCGACACTCCCGGGTTCAACATGTTCACGCACGAAGCGGAGATGGTGCTGCCGGCCGTGGAAGCGGCTCTGGTGGTGGTCGATGGCGTCAGCGGGGTACAGGTGGTCACGGAAAAAATCTGGGGCTTCGCCGAAAAGTATTCGCTGCCCCGGGTATTGGTCTGCACCCGCATGGACCGCGAACGAGCCGATTTCCAGCGTTGCATGGAATCTTTGACGACGGCGTTTGGCCGTACGGTGATTCCGGTGCAGTTGCCCATCGGCAGCGAAAAGAGTTTCTCCGGTGTGATCGACCTGGTGCGCATGAAAGCCTACACCTACGAGGTGGGCGGCAACGGAAAAGCCAAAGTGGGCGAGATTCCCGCGAATCTGGCCGGCGAGGCCAAGGAAGCCCACGAGAGGCTGGTGGAACTGGTCGCCGAAGGCGATGACACCCTGATGGAGGAATTCTTCTCCAGCGGGACACTCGCGGAGGAGCGGATCATTGCCGGACTCCACGCCGCGATTCGCGGCGACAAGGTCTTTCCCGTGCTATTCGCCGCCGGGCTGGGCAATATCGGTTCGGACGCGCTGCTTGATTTCATTGTCGATTACGCGCCAACGCCGGCGGAACGCGGCACGGTGCAAGCCGCGGCCGGATCAGGGAATGGCGAGCCTGCGCAACGCAAGGTTGCCGACAACGAACCGGTTTCGCTTTACATCTTCAAGACGGTCAGCGATCCGTTCTCGGGACGGATTTCTTACTTCAAAGTGTTCTCGGGCGTGCTGAAGAATGATGCCGCGATGCAGAACTTCACCCGCAACACCTCTGAAAAATTTGCCCACCTCTCGATCATGCAGGGCAAGACTTCGGTTGCCGTCAACGAGTTGCATGCCGGCGACGTGGGTGCGGTGGCCAAGTTGAAGGACACCTTGACGGGCGACACACTGGGCGACAAGGCGGCGCCAATCCAGTATCCGGTCGTCAAGCTGCCGGAGCCGGCCGTCACCTTCGCAATTGAGCCGAAATCGCGGGCGGACGAAGACAAGCTGGGAGTCAACCTTTCCAAGCTGATGGAGGAAGACGCCATGCTGCGCTTCTTCCGCGACCCGCAGACGCAGGAGTTCCTGATCGCGGGCACGGGCCAGCAGCACATCGAAGTAGCGGTTTCCAAGATGAAGAATCGCTATCACACCGAGGTCAACCTGAAAGCCCCGAAGGTGCCCTATCGCGAGACCATACGCGGCCACGCCGACGTGCAGGGGCGTCACAAGAAACAGTCAGGCGGCCACGGCCAGTTTGGCGATTGCAAAATCAAGATGGAACCGCTGCCGCGCGGCGGGCAGTTCGAGTTTGTCAACGACATCTTTGGCGGCGCGATTCCCAAGAACTACATTCCGGCCGTTGAAAAGGGCATCCTCGAAGCCGCCGCCCGCGGATTCCTGGCTGGTTATCCGGTGGTCGATTTCAGGGTGACGCTCTACGACGGCAGCTATCACGATGTCGACTCCAACGAACTGTCGTTCAAGACTGCCGGGCGCATCGCCTTTAGGAAGGCCATGGAGCAGGCCAAACCGACGCTGCTGGAACCGATTATGAGCGTCGAGATCACGGTTCCGGACGAGTTCGCCGGAGCCATCATGGGCGACCTGAACTCGAGGCGGGGCCGCATCCAGGGCATGGACAACAAGGGCAGCAACACCATCGTGAAGGCCTCCGTTCCCATGGCTGAAATGCTGACCTACGGCACCGACCTTACCTCGATGACGCAGGGCCGCGGCAGCTTCAACATGGAAATGGATCACTACGATATCGTTCCATCTCTCATCCAGGAAAAGATCGTCACGGCGGCCAAAGCGGCGCGCGGTGAAGAGACGGAAGAAGAGGAATAGGCCTGCCCCAGCACGCGCAATCGAATTCCTTTTGGTGCCCCATATCTGCCCGCTTTTGGCAGATGTGGGCGGCGCGTGCCAGGGGGTTTACCCCGTTACCGCCGTTTGGACTCCAGATGCCCCGGTTGCTTTTTCAGCGGCTGGGGCTATTCTGTTCGGAGCCGCCGATGCGTGGAGGAACAAGATGCACGTAATCGTCTGGGAGTTCGTACCGAAGGCGGATTGCGAAGCGGAGTTCGCGAGGATCTACGGTCCAGGGGGCCAGTGGGCCGCTTTGTTCAAGCGGGCGCAGGGGTTCCTCGGCACCGAACTGCTGCGCGATGAAAAACGCCCCGAGCGTTACCTGACGGTCGACCGGTGGGCCTCGGAAGCGGCTTTCCGGCAGTTCCGCGTGCAGTTTGGTGAGCAGTACGAAACGCTCGACCACGAGTGCGAGATCATGATCGAGCAGGAGCGCAGAATCGGATCGTTTATTCCGGTCCTCGGGGAGTAGCGCCGCCGCTTAAAGACGCTGCGGACCGGTCAAAACTTCTGCTGCCGCAGCCACTCGCGAAATTCCGCACCAAGGTCGTCGCGCTTGAGGGCGAACTCCACCGTGGCCTTCAGGAAGCCAAGTTTGTCGCCGGTATCGTGGCGCCTGCCTATGAACTGATAGCCATACATCTTTTCGTGCCGCAGCAGCCCGCGCAGTCCGTCGGTGAGCTGCAACTCGCCGATAGCTCCCGGCGTGATCTTCTCCAGGCACTCGAAGACGCGCGGCGTCAGGATGTAGCGGCCGATGATTGCCTGGTTCGACGGCGCCGCTTCGGGCCGCGGTTTCTCCACCAGGTTCCTGATCTCGAACAGGCGGCCGCCGTAACCCGGAACCGGGGTGGCGTCGAGCACGCCGTAGGCGGAGATGGCTTTACCTTCGACCACCTGGGTGGCGATCACCGAGCACTGCGTCTCCTCGAAAACGTCGATCATCTGCTTCAGGCAAGGAATTTCCGAGTCGACCACATCGTCGGCCAGCAGCACCGCGAAAGGTTCGTTGCCCACCAGTTCCTTGGCCACCAGCACCGCGTGCCCCAATCCCAGCGCCTCTTTCTGCCGCGTGTAGCAGATGTGGATCATGTCCGAGATGTGGCGCACGATGGCCAGCAGTTCCAGCTTGTTTTTCTCCTCCAACTGCTTTTCCAGTTCGTAACTGACGTCGAAGTGGTCTTCGATCGCGGTCTTGTTGCGTCCGGTAACGATGATGATCTGATCGCACCCGGAAGCCACGGCTTCTTCCACGCCATACTGGATGATTGGCTTGTCGACCAGCGGCAGCATCTCTTTGGGCTGCGCTTTGGTCGCAGGCAAAAAGCGAGTGCCCAGCCCTGCGGCCGGAAAAACTGCCTTTCTGATTTTTTGTTTCATTGCGTGCTCTCGCTGAATGTTTTCAAGCTAACGGCGAAGCGCAATTGTACGCTTTTCCGCATTAGGGCCTGTTAACATAACCGGCTCAGACCTCAACCGGCGGCAGTTACCGACGCGCTGGCAATATTTTCCAGGACTTGCCGCAAGTTTTCCAGCACCTCGTCGGCCCGGTTGGACTTGATGCTGAACTTCAGGATGCCCTGCGGAGTGAACTGGGTTCCGCGATTGCGCGCCACGAACTGCGCCAGCTTCGCTGCATCCACTTCCGCCTTGCCGTCGAAACGAATGCTGACCAGGTCGCGTTTGCGCTCGATCTGCATCACTCGCACGCGCTGCGAAAGCAGTTTCAGGCTGGCGTAATCGAGCAGGTTACGCACGCTCGCAGGCGGCTCGCCGTAGCGGTCCCGCAGTTCGGCGGAGACGTCGGCCAACTGGCTCTCGCTTTCCACGCCGGCGATGCGTTTGTAAATTCGCAGGCGGTGGTTTTCCTGGCCGATGTAGTCGGCGGGAATGCGGATGTTGAGGCCTAGGTTCAGTTGGGGTTCGGCCAGCTCGGCGACTTGCTCGCCGCGCATCTGGCGGATGGTGTGCTCCAGCATCTGGGTGTACATCTCGAAGCCGATGGCTTCGATGTGTCCGCTCTGTTCGCCGCCGAGCAGATTGCCCGCGCCGCGCAGTTCCAGGTCGAGCGCCGCGATCTTGAAGCCCGCGCCGAGATCGCTGAATTCCTTCAGGGCAGCCAGCCGTTTGCGCGCCAGATCCGTCAGGTCGCGTTCCGACGGGATCAGCAGGTAGGCGTAGGCGCGACGATTGGAGCGTCCGACGCGCCCGCGCAATTGATACAGCTCGGAAAGCCCGTGCCGGTCCGCCCGGTTGATGACGATGGTGTTGCAAAGCGGAATATCGAGCCCGTTCTCGATGATCGTCGTCGCCACCAGGATGTCAGCCTCATGGCGCATGAAGGCCAGCATGATTTTTTCCAGTTCGCCTTCGCTCAGTTGTCCGTGGCCAACCAGAATGCGGGCCCGCGGCACCAGCTCGCGTATCTTCGCCGAGATGTCGTGGATGGATTCGACGCGATTGTGCACGAAGTACACCTGGCCGCCGCGCTCCAGTTCCTGCTCGATGGCCGAGCGGATCAACTTGTCGTCCCAGCCGGCAACCACCGTCTGGATGGCCATGCGATCCTTGGGCGGGGTTTCGATCAGGCTCATATCCCGCAGGCCAACGAGCGACATGTGCAATGTCCGGGGGATCGGCGTCGCCGACATGGTCAGCACGTCAACCTCCTTGCGAAGCTGCTTCAGCCGCTCTTTGTGGCGCACGCCGAATCGCTGCTCCTCGTCGACGATCACCAGGCCGAGGTCGGGAAACTTGATGTCCTTCGAGAGCAGGCGGTGAGTGCCGATGAGGATGTCCACCTTGCCGCCCTCGACTTTCTCCACGATCTCCTTCTGTTGCTTGCTGGTGCGGAAGCGGCTGATCATCTCGATGTTGATGGGATACACCGCGAAACGCCGCTTGAAAGTTTCAAAATGCTGGAAGGCAAGCACCGTGGTGGGCGCGAGCACGGCAACCTGCTTGCTGTCGCTCACCGCCTTGAAAGCGGCGCGCATGGAGACTTCCGTCTTGCCGTACCCGACATCGCCGCACAACAGGCGATCCATCGGCGTCGCGGACTCCATGTCCCGCTTCACATCCAAAATGGCCGCCGTCTGGTCATCGGTTTCGCTGAATTCAAAAGCGTCTTCAAACTCGCGCATCCATTGCGTGTCCGGCGGAAAGGCGTGGCCCTCGGCGGTCTTGCGCACGGCATAGAGCTTCAGCAACTCGTCAGCCATGTCCTGCATGGCCTGCTTGACGCGAGCCTTCGTCTTGGCCCACTGCTGCGTGCCCAGGCGGCTGAGCAGAGGCCTGCCGCCTTCGGCGGAGCGGTACTTCTGAACCAGGTCGAGCCGCGTCAGCGGGATGTACAGCCGCGCGCCCTCGGCGTACTCCAGGATCATGAACTCGGCGCTGCTGCCGTCGGCCTGTGCAATCTCCCGCAAACCCTGGTACTGGCCAATGCCGTGCTCGACGTGCACCACATAGTCACCCACGGCCAGGTCGCGGAAATCCGAAAGGAACGCCGCCGTCCTCGACCGCTGGCGCGGAGCGCGAGCCACCGTCGCATCCGACTCGTCGAACAGATCGCAGGAGCCGAAAATCACCAGTCTCGAATCAGGCAGGGCGACGCCATGCGGCACGAAGGCACGCACCAGAGTGGTCACCGAGAGATCTTCGCCGAAATAACCAGCCTCATCGGCATAGCTTCCGCCGCCGGGCCGTTGCGCCCGGCTGCCGAGCCTGTAAGGCACGCCGTATTCGTTAAAGATGTCGGCCAGCCGCTCCAACTCGCCGGTGCTGCCTGCCGACAAAAGAATTTTCTCGCCTTCCGCACTGAGCTTCTTTACTTCCTCAATCAGCGCCGGCACCGAGCCGTGAAAGCGTGTCGTAGGCCGCGAAAGCAACGGTATGTCTTCCATTTCGCCGCCGGAAACCCCGAGCTGTTCGACGTTGGCTCCGCCGCGGCTTGCCACCAGTGCGCGCCACAAGTCCGGAGTCAGATACAATTCCTCCGGCCGCACCAGATTGCCCACTCCGCTACGCTCGTGCGCAGCCGTAACACGCTCCCACCAGGCATCCTGGTCACGCTCGATCAGCGCGGGTTCATCGACCAGCACGCAGGCGGCAGGCAGGTGATCGAAGATGGTTTGTGCCGCTCCCGCCACCGACGCATAGAACTCCCACCCGGGAAACACGGTGACCCCGGCGTTTTGGACCGCCGCCTGAATCGCCTCCTCGGTCCCGGCAATGCGCTGTCCCGACAGGCGCGCGTGAATCGCCGTCAACAGCGTTTCCGAAACCGGGGTCTCGGTCAACGGCAGCAGCACCACTTCATCGACATCGCCAGAGGAGCGCTGAGTCGCGGGATCGAACTTGCGGATCGATTCCACCTCATCGCCGAATAGTTCTATGCGCAGCGGGCGATCGGTCTCCGGAGGAAACACGTCGAGAATTCCTCCGCGCAGCGCGTATTCTCCCGTCATCTCCACCACGTCGGTGCGCGTGTAGCCGACGATATTGAGGTGTTCGACCAACTCTTCCAGGTCCAGGGTCTCGGGACGCCGTACCACCCGCCCAAGGTCGCGGTAATATGCGGGCTCGCGCAGCAACACCGCGCTGGAGGCAAACGGCACCACAACAATCGAGACGGCGCCGGTGGCAATCCGCCACAGGGCTTTGGCGCGTGCCTCCTGGATTTCCGGGTGCGGAGACAGGTTCTCGAATGGAAGCACGTCCCGTGCGGGCAGGTAGACCACCGAGTCGACGCCGGCCGCACCCGTCAGCTCGCAAAAGCTCTGGAGCACGGGCAGCATTTCCTCGGCTGCGCGATTGTTTGCCACCAAAACAATCAAGGGCCGGGAGATGGCGTGATGCAGTTGCGCGTAAAGCAGCGGCTTGGCCGTGTCCGTCAGACCAGACAGGCGAATCCTGCCCGCGCCGCCCTTCAGATGGGCCGCTGCTCGCGAGAATGCGGGGAGAGTTTCAGCATCCGCAAGAAGATCGCGGACGAATGGCAGGATCATCGCTCCCCTATTTTATCAGCCTCGCCTACAGGTCGAGATGCAGCCGCAGAGCCGGGACCAGCACAGGTCCTCGATCCCGGTTGTAGCCGGGATTATTGATGTGCTGCAGATCAAACGAAGCAAAGATGCCGCGCCAAAGGTGCGCCGTATAGTAGAACTCGACGATGTTTTCGCGGCCATAGTTCAGGTTGCCGTCTCCCAGCAGAAAGCCCAGCCCGCCAAGCCGCAGGTACTCCTGGTGATCTTTCGAGATGCCGTTGCTGACAAAGGCCAGGCCCACCTTGTCCAGGCGGCGCTTCCAGCTTCTGCCGGTATAGTCGGCGCACAACAAGGCCGTGCTGTCGACTTCGGTATAGGCGAACGACTCGTGCCGCCCTTCGTTCCATCCCCAGCGGGCCCCGAGGCGCAGGTCGCGGGTCAACTCCTGCTCGGCATTGAAGCCAAATCCGTACTTAATAGTCCCCTGGCGGCGAGTGTTTTCGATGACCGGTGGAGCACCGGTTCCCTGCGCAAGGGCAATCGACTGACGGTAGTCGCCCATGTTGGCGTGATTAACGTAGGAGAGCGCGCGAAAGGCCGTTTTGCGGTCCTTCAGCAACCTGGGGCGAAGCTCAAATTCCATGTTCTCCGCCCGCGCCCGCGCCACTTCGGCGTCGAGATTCTCGCCGTTGGCGACCTTGGGCATCAGCATCTCGCCGAAACGCACTCCCCAGTTGCGCTCTTCGTAGTCGAGAATCGCGCCATAGGTATAGCCGCGCGTGTTCGCCGCGTAATCGTAAGCTCCGTTGTTGTCGACCGTCCAGTTCATAAACTGAAGATGGCTGTCGCTTGCCACCGAGTTCAGGTCGAAGTAGTCGGCCGCGCTGAACTTGCCGACGCGAAACTCAAGCCGGCGTGCCGGCAACTGCGTAGCCAGCGAAAGCGGGTTTCTCTCGGCGGCAATGTGCTCGCCGCTCAAGGCGAAGATGTGATGGTACATGACGCGGGCCATGTACGGCGCTTTGCCGAGCGTTGGGTTGCGCACGACATCGAGGTTGGTAAATCCCGCCAGCCCCAAACCATCGCTTATCCCACGGCCACCGGCCTCTTCCATGTCGAACAGGAGCTCGTCACTGGGCGTGATTTGCCAGCCGGTGTAGAGCGTCAGCACGCGCGACGTGGCGCTTTGCCCGAAACTACGCAGACTGTTGGTGCCGCTGTATTTTGCCGGAAACTCCGGATGTGCCTGGAAGATGAAATTCATCTGTCCGGAAACCCAGAAGCGGCTGGTGTCGGAATGAGGAAAGAGCGTGACGGGTGGATTGCTTTCCGAGTTCGGTTCCTCAGACTCGCCCGATTGTGCAAGCGTGGTCGAGCACATAAGCGCGAGGACCAGGAGCGTAAGCGGCAGGCGGAATTTCAATAACCAGCGAAGATTCAAGAGAGCACCTTGCAAGAAGGCGTGAAAACAGCGCCTTCGAATGAGATCAATAGTCGAAAATGAAAATCATGTTCGAAATTGTGAATTCAGAATACCCGGCCCGTGCTGCTCTCGCAAAGCTTTTTCTCGCAACCACTCCGTGATTCTAGCCTTAGCCTGCCGCTCGGCCATTCACCTTAACCGCCGCAGTGGCTTGGGCTTTGTCGGATGTTCGCCGATTTCGCGAACCACTACGTTAATAAGTGATGGATATGGATGACGTTGGATGACGTATCTCATTGCTAGCTGTGCACGCCTTCCGCGCTAACGCGCGGAGGTGAGGCGATAGGCAGGACAAAAGCGTCTATCGGGTCACACGGCTTCTTCTACACTGGATTCAGCCCAATCCCACGCAATGGCGGCGTGCGATTGGGACCGTTGCCGCCACTACTCGGAGGCGGATCATCTTGTTCGAATATGTCGCTCATACATCCTTGTGTGCTGGAGCGAAAAGAAAGGACGGAAACTACCTGCGAGGAAAACCCAGCGGAAGAACTACGGAAGCTGCATGGAACAGCGCCGCCGATCAGCTAACTTTCCCCACTCGTCCAAGTTTTAGCACCGCGCACCGTAAGAGGTCCGAAGACCTCAGCCACGTTAGGAAAACCCTTAATCCGGGAGTTCCTGTTTTACCGCTCAGGCAAACTTCTTTCGAAGTCGTCGGGCAGTGGCCTGTGTGTCGCGCAGGAGCCTCACCTACCGAGGAACCATGCGTACTGTAACGTCGGGACAACCAACGTCAACGCCAAGGTACCCATGGCAGTATGCGCTTGTCAAGAAAAAAAGTGTATTGAAAGTGGCTTCCATTAAGCCAACCTGCTGGTCTCCCCGTAAATCGACAGATGGGGTAGCCGTAGGGGTATACACTAATCTACATGGCACACACCCTGAACGACAAAGAGAAGCTGATCTGGCGGGTACGGCGCATCCGGGGACAGGTCGAAGCCGTGGAGCGCGCCCTTAACGAGGAACAGGATTGTTCCGATGTGCTTCAGTTGATCACAGCCGCACGCGGCGCGATGAACAGCCTCATCGTCGAGGTCCTGGAGGGCCACATCCGCGAGCACGTGCTCGACCCCAAGCAGAAGCCCGATTCACAGCACGTCGCAGCAGCCGAGGAATTGATCGATGTGCTCCGCACTTACCTCAAGTGAGCAAGCCTTGTCTCCCTGGCATGAGAGAGCCGCGCAACCCGGCAGCCCAAGGCGGCTGCTATATTGAAATCTTGATGAATTCTTGCGCGCCGTGTCGATCACCCCGGAGCGCAGTTCAGGACGGCTTATGGCCCGAAATCTCGATCTCTCACGCAAGCTCCAGCAAAGAGCCGAACGACTGATCCCAGGCGGCGTTAATTCGCCGGTACGCGCCTTCCGCGCGGTCGGCGGCGAACCGCCCTTCCTGGTGCGCGGCGAAGGTGCCTACGTATACGATGCCGACGGCAACGCATATATCGACTATGTTTGTTCCTGGGGTCCTCTGTTGCTTGGCCATGCGGCGGCGGAGGTTGTCGAAGCGGTAATCAACGCCGCCCGCAAAGGAACCAGCTTCGGCGCCTCGACTCCATCGGAAATCGAACTGGCCGAGGCCGTCATCGAGGCGTTTCCGTCCATCGCGAAGCTGCGCTTCGTCAGCTCCGGAACCGAAGCCACCATGTCGGCCATCCGCCTGGCCCGCGCTGCCACCCAAAGAAAATACATCATCAAGTTCGTCGGCTGCTATCACGGCCACACGGACGCGCTGCTGGTGAAGGCCGGTTCAGGGGTTGCCACCCTCGGCATTCCCGGCTCGGCAGGCGTGCCGGAGGAATTCGTTCAGTTCACGCTGGCGCTGCCCTTCAACGATGCCAAGGCTGTCGAAGAAGCTTTTCACAAGTTCAAGGGGCAGATTGCCTGCATCATTGTGGAGCCCATCGTCGGCAATATGGGCTGCGTTCTGCCGCAACCGGGCTACCTGGAATTTCTGCGTGAAATCACTCGCCGCGAAGGCGCGTTGCTGATCTTCGATGAGGTCATGACGGGCTTCCGCGTGGCCTTTGGCGGGGTGCAGGAGTTGTACAAGATCAAGCCTGACCTGACGACGCTGGGCAAGATTATCGGCGGCGGACTGCCGGTGGGCGCTTACGGCGGCGCGGCGGAAATCATGAACCTGGTCGCCCCGCTCGGCCCGATGTACCAGGCCGGCACGCTCAGCGGCAATCCGCTGGCCATGGCCGCCGGACTGGCGATGCTTGGCACGCTGCGCGACCACCGCCAGCAGCTTTACCCGCGCCTGGAAAAGCTCACTACCACGCTCGTCAACCGGGTGGTCGATGCCGCGCGCGAGGCCGGCGTCCACATTACCGCCAACCATGCGGGGTCTATGTTCACGTTCTTCTTCGTCGATCACGCGGTCACGGACTGGGACAGCGCCGCCGTCTGCAACACCGGGCAGTTCGGCCAATTCCACCGGGCAATGCTGGATGCGGGTGTCTGGCTGCCGCCCTCGCAATTCGAAGCCGCCTTTATGAGCACAGCGCATACGGAAAAAGAGATCGAGCAGACGGTTGCCGCAGCCAGAGAGGCGCTGGCGATGGTCAGTGCGTAAGCCCACATCTGCAACAGAAGAACTACCCCACATCTGCCAACGACGGGCAGATATGGGGTACCCGGCTTGAGACATAAGAATGTAGCTTTCTCGTCAGTCTGCGCTACCGCCGTCCATCATCTCCGGCACGGTGACGAATTTGTAGCCCTCGCCCCGGTAGCGGCGCACGATCTCGTCGGTGGCGCGTACCGAGTGCGAGCGATCGGTTCCCATCCGCAGATGTCCTCCGTCGTGCAGCAGGATGACGTCTCCGCCCTTGATTTGCGAAACGGCGCGCTCGACGATGCTTTCGTGCGACCGGGCACTCCAGTCGGAGCAACTGACGCGCCACATGACCGGCACCATGCCGTATTCGCGCACCACGGAGAACGTTCCCGGACGCCGCCCGCCGTACGGCGGACGAAACAGTTTGGGCTGGACGCCGGTGGCCGCTTCAATCGCCCGCGACGCTTTCTCGAGCTGCTGCCGAAGCTGCGCTGCGGAGAGAAAAATCAGGTTCTGATGGGTGTAGCAGTGGCTCCCGATGGCATGGCCGGCTTCGGCGACGGCGCGCGCCAGCGCGGGGCGTTCGGAGACGAACTGCCCCAGCAAAAAGAAAGTCGCCTTGACGCCGTGCTTTGCCAGGACTTCGAGCAATTGCCCGGTATACGGATCGTTGGGGCCGTCGTCATAGGTGAGCGCGAGCGTGCGCGTACCCGGAGCTGCGCCGTTGAAGTTCGCGCCGTAGAACTGCGACCACGGAACCATGGTGTGCAGTCCGGCAAACGTAGCCCCGGCGGCAACTGCGGCGATCCCTGCGAGTGCGCCTACCATGCTGCATCGATTGTACTTCCACCCCAGCAACGGCGAAAGCAGCCGTCGCCGGGGACCTCGGTGAGCGCCAAAATGGTTTTCAGCGGAAGCCGCTAGCCCGGAACGAAACCGTCTCTTGATGTCGTATCATCGAACGTAGCGGCATGCGCGCCGGGAAGACCGTCACTGATGCCGTTTACTAATCGCGCAATTGCATCCGCGCACCAGCAGAGATATGCTGCCCTCACACCGGTAATTTTGGAATCGACATGCCGGGAATCCTGTGCAGGAAAACTGGCTAGAGCGGTCCAGAATAGGTGTATGCCGGAGCTATCAACGCCGGGCGCGCGCCCGGCTGCTTCATGGGAAATACCTTTCGCGAAATTGGTCTAAGCTGGAGGCTGTCTCAGTCCGATGGCGAACTTTTTTGAACCACCGCGCTATATAGCTGTTGAAGGTCCGATACGAGTCGGCAAGAGCACTCTTGCGCGGATCATAGCCGAGAATCTGCGCGGGCAATTGATCCAGGAGCCCGAGGACAACCCGTTTCTCGACGCCTTCTACGAGGGCGCTCCGGGAGCCGCTTTCCAGGCGCAGTTCGCCTTCCTGGTCAAGCGCTTCGAGCAACTGCGCACGCTCGACATAGGCCCGAAATCACAGCGCGTGATCGTGGCCGATTACGTTTTCGAGAAGGACAAGATCTTCGCCAACCTCAACCTCAGCGATACCGAACTGGAAGTCTACGACCGCTATTACAAGTTCTTCCGCACCCAATTGCCCGCGCCCGACCTGGTGATCTACCTGCAGGCTTCCACCGATGTGTTGCGCAAGCGTCTGCGCAAAAAGAACGCCGCCGGCGAGCGCGCCATCGGCATGGAATACATCGCCGAGGTCAACAAGGCGTACGAGCATTTCTTTTTTCACTACAGCGCTTCAGACCTGCTGGTGGTCAACACCTCGGAGATCGACTTCGTCGAACACAGCGACGACCTCGATAAATTGCTGCGCCGCGTAAGTGAACCCATCCGCGGGACACAGTACTTTCTCCCACTCGGCGGCGCCGAAGACGCGGGGACGGCCGGGGCGTAACCTCGCACGGCGTGAGAGATACCGAAATGGATTCTGCGCAACTTCAGTCTCAAGCGGACCGTATTCTCGACAGTCACCTTCAGGGGCTGAGGGAAACTTCGTACACCATTGACAACCTGATCGCCTTGCTCACAACTGCACAGGAGCAGAAATCACTCTTATTGCATTACTTGTGGGATGACCGGCTAGTTTCCGCCCTGTACAAACCGCCGGTGAAGCTCGCATCGGGACGGGTGCGCGAGCCTAGCGTGATCGAAGTCATAATGTGTGTTTTTGCTCAGCTTGGGGAAGCGCAAAAGCCATTCCTGCAGCTCTTTGGGCACTTCCACTCCGATCAGCCGATTTTGGTGGAGAATTGGATCCAGCAGGTCATTCCCACTATGACGTTTGCGCTGCATGGCCACCGTAACCATTTCTCCTCGGACTTTCTTTCTTCCCTGAAGGTGCAGTGCGAGCTATATCTCGATGACCGCCGTCGCCGACTAATCGGCATCGACCATCTGGATGAGAGATTTATTTTAGCGGCCAAGCAACTAAGGGACGCAATCGAGGAGATTGAGTTTTCCAAGTTTGAAACGAAGCTGAAGGCATCTGCGAAAATGATTGGCAGCCGCAAATCGCATCTTGTGGCACGTCCGGAAAACTTCACGGAACAAATACCTGCCGAGATTGCGCGCGCCCTGTCGAAAGCGGAAGAGCATCTCCGGCAAAAGGGAGAATTCGATCCAAAGATTGCAGGCGACCTGCTTCGTGCTTCGATGGAGGAGGCACACCGTGCCATTGTTAATGATTTGTCCCCGGCCAAAGCTCCGTATTCCGGCCCGGATAAGGATGGTGCCCGGCGTGAGTACCTGCTGAAACAAAGATTCATTTCGCCAGCAGAGGAGCAGTTTTTCAGCTGCGTTTACAGCCTGATTTCGAAAGAGGGTTCTCACAGGCTCATTGCGCCGAGAGAAACGGTTCTGCTTATGCACCAGACGGTCGCAGGCTATATTCAGCTACTCTTTCGACGACTGCCAAGTTGGAAGAGCCGGAATGCCCCACGATTAGAAGAAACTACCCCACGTTAGCCAAAAGCGGGCGAACGTGGGGCACCATGCCTTTCTAATGACTTGTGGGCCACACACGTCCCCGGCCCGCCCTGGTTGCGCGCGAGTTTCCCCGCGCCTACAATATCCTTGAGTCCTTGAGCTGGCGCTCTGAGCCGGCCGGGACATAACAGGCGGCATCCGCTGGGCGGAGCTGCACTGGAGGCTGTGTGAGCATTACTAGTGCCGATTTCCGTTCCAAGATCACCACCCACATTCTGGCGGAGAAGAAGCTGAACCGTGAGCGGATCACCGCTCTCACCGCCTACGACTATGCAACCGCCCGCCTGCTCGACCAGGCCGGCGTACAGTGAATAAGCGATGAGCCTACCAAGGCGTGGTGAATAAGCGATGAGCTTGCCAAGGCGTGCGTTCCCGGTCTTGTTTTGTCTGCTGCTGGCCTCGATCTTGCAGGCTCAGACGGCGCCGCCGCGCTGGACCCGCTATTGCTTGCAACTCGGCGGCTTCTGTTTCGACCACCCGGCCGGGTGGACCGATCTTGGAGCTGTCTACAACGGCGCGGGCGTGGTGTTTGCCGAGCCCAACAAGGAACGGGCGCAGACAGACTGGAATCACATTACGGCGGCTGCGCTCGATCTTCCCGATCCCGCCGAGGGCAGCGAGCGCCCGTCCATGAATGACTTGATCAACCAGGTGATGAAGCCGCCCGAGGGCGCCGCGATGCATACGGTTGAGCGCAGGGAGACCATGGTTGGCGGCTACCCCGCGCAGGTGATCACCGCCGAAGTGCAGGAACAAGGGAAAGCGGTTGCGACCGAGCAGGTGGCATTCATCGATGCTGACGATGTTCTTTACACCGTGGCTTTGCGATGCACGCCCGCCGACTACCGGCGATTGAAGCCGGTTTTCCTGCAGGTGCTGAAGAGCTGGCGTGAGCTGCCTCCGCCACCAACTCAGCCGGGCGCCGGCGCCGCTCCGAAGTCAGACGCCGAACAACCGAAGTAGATTCACCTCCGTGGAGGAAAGGCGAGAATGCAGGTTTTCGAAAAGGTTGCGGCCATGCAGCAGGCGTGCCGCGAGTTGCGCCAAAGCGGCAAGACCCTGGGCTTGACGCCGACCATGGGAGCGCTTCATGCCGGTCACCTGTCTCTGGTGCGCGCGGCACGCGCGCAGTGCGACGTGGTTGCCACCTCGATTTTCGTAAACCCGCTTCAGTTCGGACCGAAAGAAGATCTTGCCAGGTATCCCCGAAGCTTCGAGCGAGACTGCCGGCAACTGGTCTCCGAGGGCGTCGAACTGCTGTTTGCGCCGACGGTCGAGGAGATGTATCCGCCGGGTACGAGCACCGTGGTTCATGTCGAAGGATTGAGTGAAAAGCTGGACGGAAAGTCGCGTCCCGGCCATTTCCGCGGAGTGGCTACGGTGGTGGCGAAGCTGTTCGAAATCGTGCACCCGCACTATGCTTTCTTCGGACAAAAGGACGCGGCTCAGGTCGCGGTGCTGCGCAAGATGGTCCGCGACCTGGACATGGATGTGCAAATCGTCGTCTGCCCCACCATTCGCGAAGCCGACGGTCTCGCCATGTCTTCACGCAACGTTTGCCTTTCGCCCGAGCAGCGCCAGCAGGCGCTCTGTCTTTGGCGTGCGCTTAGCCACGTGCAGAGTCTGGCCGCGGCGGGCGAACATGACCCCGGCAAGCTCATCGGCGCGGCCCGGCAGGTGATCGCCGCCGAAGCGGCGGCACGACTCGATTACGCCGAGATTGTCGATCCCGACACGCTCGATCCGGTCAGCGATCTGAAACGCGACACGCTGGTTGCGGTTGCGTGCTTCATCGGCAAAGTGCGGCTGATCGACAACATTCTGCTGCCGGCGGAGCCGGGAATCTGAGCTACAGAACCCTCTTTCCGGAAACGAAAGGGTTGCCGGCGATCACGTAGCGCAAGGGTCTTTCGGCGGCCTTGGTCACGTTAATGCGCGGGGTGGTGGCGATGCGCTCAGGACGCCAGCCGTCGTCGGTGAGAAACAGCTCGGAACGCGCACTGGTCAAAGCCATGCCGTTATGCCGCTGCCGCGTGATCGCCATCGCCTGTGTCAGCCTGCCCGGGCCACTGGAAATCGAGCGCAGTTGGGCGTTGCTGGCCGGCGAGGCCAGATTCAGGCCGCGCAGCTTCGCCATGCTTGCCAGCCCCGCCACGGGTTCCAGAGCGCGGAACAACACGCATCCGGCGTTGCCCTCAGGCATGCACGAAACATTCAGGCAGTAATGATTGCCGTAGATAAAGTAAACGTAGGCGACCCCGGGCGGGCCAAACAGCACGGCATTTCGCGGCGTTTTGCCGGTGAAGGCGTGGGCAGCGGGATCGATCTGTCCAAGATAGGCTTCAGCCTCGACCACGCGCCCGGCGAGCAGCTCGCATTTGGGGTCCCCGGCCCCGTACTGGCCGATATGGCAAAGGGTTGGTCCGTGGTCCGTGGCCTTTGGGTTCGTAGCAGCGCAGTATTGGTGCGCCTTAGTTGCGCGTGTTGGGGCAGCGTAGCGGCGTACCAGGAGTTTGCCTAACAATTCCCGGGCCACGATGGAAGCATCGCGGTTGAAAAAGGCAGCCGAGAGCGGCTCATGCTGTCGGGCTTGGACGCCTGATTGCTCCATGCGCAAGATCATATATCGTGGCAGCTCCCGAGCTGCTGCTCCCGCATCTTATTTTCACTGGTGGCACTCTTTGTGCGTGAAGCTGCCGGGTTCGCGTGCGACAAGAAGATTGGCAGGGGCGCCGGCGAACGGCGGCGGGAAAACAGAGCAGGGCAAGGCAGCCACATGGCTTCCCTGCCCCGCGCTGAAGTTTAGCTTGCTTTTTTTGCAGTGCCCTTTACGTAATTGAGCACCTCTTCCGCGTGTCCGTCCGGCTTTACGTTTTCGAACACGTGGGTGATGGTGCCGTCGGGACCGATCAGGAACGTAGTACGCGCAATTCCAATCACTTTGTTGCCGTACATGTTCTTTTCTTTCAGTACTTCGAATTGCGCGGCGATTTGTTTTTCCGGATCGGAGAGTAAGGTGTACGGAAGTTCGTACTTTTCCTTGAAGTTCTTCTGCGCCGAGGGAGTGTCGGCGGAGATGCCGAGCACAACTAAACCGGCCTTCTGGAGTTTTGTATATGCGTCGCGGAACCCGCACGCTTCAATCGTTCAACCGGGAGTGTTGGCCTTCGGATAAAAGAAAAGCACAACGTTCTTCCCGCGGAACTGTTTCAACGAAACACTTTCGCCGTCTTCGTTGAGCAGATTAAAATCGGGTGCTTTCATGTTGGCTTCCATGCGTAATAGTCTACCTCCAAAACTGCTGGTTGCGTTGCTGGCGGTGCTGCTGGCCGCTTCTCTGTCCGCCCAGTACACGGGACAGGCAAAAACGTCCCGCATGCGCGCCGTCGGCCTGCTGCGGATCGACGCGAAGGGCAAGGCCCGCCTGTTTCCGGTAACCCTGTTCATCGACGGCAAGTACTATGATGCGCGCTTTTACGAGGCGAACCCCGTTCCCTTCGCCATTGCCGGAGACATCCTTTACCAGGCGCAAAAAGAAGGCGTGCCGGAAGGCAACTTCGTGATTCAGACCGCCCTGCACACCTCGACCGCGTGGTGGGCCGAGGGAATCTGGAAGCCGGGTTCGGGCGGAGGCGCGCCGGCCGCCAAATCCTCCAACGCCCGGGCAGGCGCGGACTCGAGCTCGAATGATGATCGCCCCGTGCTGCGCCGGCCCACGCCTTCCTCGAGTTCGCCAGCCTCCGATGCGGCGCCTTCGCGGGAGAGCCCCGCAGCCACAGCTTCGGCCAATACTGCGCAGCGAACCGAAGAGCAGGATTCCGGCCGCCCCACGCTACGCCGCGGCAAGTCTGAACAGGTCCAGGCCGATGTCCCGGTTGGCCGGTCCGGTGCGGCTGCGACAACAGCCGCCGTCGCTCCGCCCCATGCCGCCGACGACAAGGTTCTGCTCGCGATTGCCGACATCGGGAACATCGAATCTCGTCCCTACGGCTACAAGTCTTCACCAGACGAGCGCCAGCACGACCTGGAGACTCTGAAAAGCATGGCAACGGAAGCCATTCGCAAGACTGCCAAGGAACGCACAAGCCTGCGCGGCGTCGATCCGGCCAAGCTGGACGACGTGGATGTCCACGCGCTTGACCCCGATTACAGCAATCGCCCGGTTGAAATCTTCACCGCAACCATAACCGGGGCGCAGAGCAAGCTCTGGCTGCCGCCCGGCTCCGTCATCAAGTCGCCACCCAAGGTTACAGTCGCGCTGGTTGCGCGAAAAGACTCGGCTGGACGGCTGAACCAGATCTTTTTGATGATCGCCGACCCGATTATGCTGGACGTTCGCCCCGCTCTCCAGTACCTCGGCGCGGTGGATGCCGACGGCAGCGGACGGGCGCAACTGCTCTTCCGCAAACAGGTCGACGTCAATTCATTCGCCTACGTGCTTTATCGCGCCACCCCTTACGAGTTGGTCAAGAGCTTCGAGACGAAGGCGGCCGAAGAGTAGAAACGGGCGGAGGAGTACGGGTCGCCGCCAAGGCCGGTGTCCACCCAGGTTAGCGCCGAACAGCGCGGCGCGGAACCTGGGGCACCCAACGCATTTCAAACTGACCGACTACCTGTCATCCTCATATCTTGCCGGCGGCGTGCAGCAAGGCCACGGCGATGCCCATCAGCGATTCGCCGGCGATGAAGCCAGAACTGACCGGGACCACAAACTTTTCGGCAGTGGCTGGCCTGGCCTTTTGCAGGACGAAGGCGATCAGCGCGCCAAGAAACATGGAAAGAGCATTGGCGGGTGGCCCACTCAAGCCCGTTGTTGGCTTGAGTGGGGCAGTTCCACGGCTGGACAAAGACGCCCAGCCGCTCTTTCGCGCTTCCTTGCCGCCCACTCGGATTCAATCTCCACACATCCTTCACATCCGGTAGCGTACTGGCGAAAACTGCTCCACTCAAGCAAAAGAAGCTTGAGTGGGCCACCATCCAAATCCGGTCTAAATGGGATGCGCGCTGCGCTGGTCGACAGGCCATAGCGGCTGCTGTCTCCGGTTGATACAATGGATGGACAGGTATAGTTGTGCGATCTTCCAGGCTTGGCAGGCGCCAGGCCGCCCAGGAATCTATGCGTAAAGTCTCTTCCCTGATTTTTGTCCTTATCCTCGCGCCAACTCTCGCCTTTGCACAGGAGAGCACGGTGATCGAGGAGATTGTGGCGCGCGTCAACAATGCCATTATCACGCGTGCCGATCTGCGGCGCGGCGAGGAGACAATGGTAAACGAGGTTCACCAGCAGTCGCCCGGCAATGCCGACGCAATTATCAAAGATCGCGAAAAGAACGTGCTGCGAGACTTGATCGACCAGCAGCTACTGCTGCAGAAGGCTGAGGACTTGGGGGTTTCCGGCGATGTCGACCTGGTGAAGCGACTGGATGAGATTCGCAAGCAGATGAACGCAAGCTCCATGGAGGACATGGAGAAGATTGCGCAGCAGCAAGGCATATCGTTCGAAAATTTCAAGCAGAATCTGAAGAACAACATCATCACCCAGAAGGTGATCAGCCGGGAGGTCGGCAGCCGCATCCAGATTTCACAGGCCGAAGTGCAGAAGTACTACGACGAGCATCACGCCGAGCTGGACCGCCCCGAAGAAGTGCGGCTGAGCGAAATCCTGATCAGCGGCAGTACCAGCCAGGGAAAGGACTTCGACCAGTCGGTGGCCGCGGCCCAGGCAAAGGCCGACGATTTGCTGAAGCAGCTTCGCGCCGGCGCCTCATTCCAGGAACTGGCGCGCAACAACTCAAAAGGTCCCACGGCCGCGCAAGGAGGAGACCTCGGGTACTTCAGGCGCGGCATGCTGGCCAAGGAGTTGGAGGCCAAGACCTTTGGCCTCAAGCCCGGCGAGATGACGGACGTCATCCCCACCAAGCAGGGCTTCGTGATTCTGAAAGTGACCGAACACAATGCGTCCGGAGTGCCTCCGCTGGAGAAGATACAGGCGCAGCTCCAAGATATGATGTACTTCGAAAGAGTCCAGCCTGCTCTGCGAATTTATTTGACCAAGCTGCGGGAAGACGCCTACATCGACGTCCGGCAAGGCTTCGTGGATAACGGCGCCAGCCCGAATCAGAGCAAGCTGATTTATACGATGGCGAGCAGCAACACCACCAGCACAACCGCGAAAAAGAAGAAGAAAAAGCGCATGGGGCTCTTCTAGGGCGGTTTCAGAGTTGGTATATCCCGACACATCAGACTGTCATGGCGAGCGAAGTCGAGCCACCTTTTGTTCCTACTGCCGAAAACAAAGGGCGGCTCCACTCCGCGCCCGAATAGCTTCTTGCTTCTCGAATGTAATCTTGGTGCGCAGCTTGGCTGCTCCGGCCACACGCGCTCGGCGCTCCGGTCGCCATGACATCTTCTTGGAAATTTTGGTTACAGCGAAAAGGGAAGCGCTCCAGCCCACGCGTCATTCACGCACGCTCTACCCTGCTGGCAACTCAATTGCCGGCATTGTTGCATGGAATTCCGCCAGTGTAGGTATTTTCATTTAACGTAACCGGCAGCAATGTGGGTTAGGATAGGGCTTGCCGCCGGCGACGCGGTTTTGCCCGCGCCGGCGAAATGCGCCGCTTTCGCGGACTGACATCCCGCCGAACGAGGCCTTGCTCATCAGGTGTGCATGAAAGAAATCTACATCCGCGATGCCGCGCAACAGGAAAACAAAGTCGTCAGCGCCTGTTTCCTGGTTACCGCCAAGCAGTTGAAGCCGAAGAAAAACGGTGAGCCGTATCTCGATCTCACGCTTTCCGATTGCAGCGGCCAGATCACGGCCAAGATGTGGGACAACGTGGCTCCCGCCTCGGAACGCTTCGACGTCAACGACGTCATCCGGACCAAGGGCGTTTTCAACCGCTACAACGGGCGTTTTCAGTTCACCATCCGCGTGATCGAAAGCAAGCTGGCCGAGCACGAGATTGATTTCGCCGATTTCCTTCCGAAGACGGCGAAGGACATCGATGAACTCTGGCGCGAGTTAGGCGAGTTCATGGCTACCATCGAGGAGCCTCATCTGCGGACGCTGGTGCAGGCCTTCATGGCCGATCCGGAGATCGCTCGCGGCTACCGCAACGCCCCCGCGGCAAAAACTCTGCACCACGCCTTCATCGGCGGCTTGCTCGAACACGTCGTCTCGCTGTGCCGCATCTGCGACCTGATGGCAGGCAATTATCCGCTGGTGAACCGGGACCTGCTACTGACGGGAGCGTTCCTGCACGACATCGGCAAGGTCCGCGAACTTTCGTATGCGCGCTCGTTCGCCTACACCACCGAGGGCCAGTTGCTCGGACACATGGTGATCGAGTTGGAGATGCTGCATCGCAAGATTGCGCAGGTGCCGGATTTCCCCGACGATCTGAGAATCGCGATCGAGCACCTGATCATCAGCCATCACGGGCAGTACGAATTCGGCTCGCCCAAGCTGCCCATGTTTCCCGAGGCCCTGATGTTGCACTACCTGGATGACTTGGATTCGAAGATGGAAAGCATGCGGGCGCAAATAGAAAAAGACGGCGAGTTGGAGTCCCCGTGGACCAGTTACAACTCATCGCTGGCGCGCCCGCTGCTGAACACGCAGAAGTTCCTGCGCAAGCTGGAGAAGGCGCAGGCGGCGGTGGCCGGAACCAAGACTCCCGCGCCGGAATAGGCGGAAGCCGGCACGCCAATACCGGCCTACTGGTTCACCGGTATCTTAATGATCTTCTTCTGAATCGCGTAGGTGACCAGTTGCGCTTTATTGTGGATGTCAAGCTTGCGCATCAGGTTGAACTTGTGCGCCTCCACGGTTTTGACGCTGAGCCCGAGCAGCACGGCGATTTCCTTCACCGAATTCCCTTCCGCCAGCAGCTTGAGGATTTCGCGTTCGCGCGGCGTAAGCGTCGAAATGCGCGGGCGCATCTTGGCATCGCGAACGCGCGAGCGGAAGTCCTCCACCAGTTTGCCGAGCACCTGCGAGCTCAAGTACTTGCCGCCCTTGTAGACATCGCGGACCGCCGTCACCAGTTGCGTGGCCGGGGTATCCTTCAGCACGTAGCCGGCGGCGCCGACCTCGAGGCATTGCACAAGGTAATCCTCATCCTCATACATGGTGAGAAACAGGACCTTGGTTTCCGGCCTGGTTTTACGAATGTGGCGCGCCGCCTCGAACGACGACAAGCCGGGCATGCCGATGTCCATCAGCACGATGTCGGGACGCAGTTCGCGGGCTTTTTCAACGGCATCGCCGGCGTCGGGTGATTCTCCCACCACCTCGAAATCGCTTTCCATTTCGAGAAGGCGCCGAACCCCCTGGCGGAACAGCGTGTGGTCATCGACCAGGAGACATCTGATTTTGGGCATTTCCTGAACTCCTAACTATTGGTGCCTGAACTGACGATTGGCCTTGCCGCCCCGGCGCTCAAATCCCCGCCCGGAACGGATGTAAGGCGCAAACCTGGTGACAATTGCGCCGACGAACCGTTGGCAGGAACAGGAACGCTAACCAGAATCTTAGTTCCTTTTCCCTTGCGCGACTCCACTCGCAAGGTTCCACCCAACGTACTGATTCGCTCCCGCATTCCAGCCAGCCCGAACGTGGGCCGCTGCGAGTTGGGAACATTGCTGATGCCCACTCCATCGTCTTCAATACGAAGACGCAAATGATTTTCCGTGCGAGTCATCTCAATGGTAACAACGCGGGCATTGGAATGTTTGGCGACATTGTGCAAAGACTCCTGCACGACCCGGTAGATGGCTGTTTCAACTTCCGGCGCCACCCGGCCGACATCGTCGGAGACAGCAACCCGGGCGTTGACGCCTGAGCTTTTTGCAAGATCCTTGGCTTCCTTGCGGATGGCGGCAATCAGCCCCAACTCCTGCAACACCAGCGGCGAGAGACGGCCGATGATGCGCCTGATACCTTCGATGGTGCGATCGACGACTTCCAGCAGCTCCTGAATTCTTGCCTTGCCCACGCGCGTGGTGACGGCTTTGTCGAGCATGCCGAGATACAACCGGATGACCATGAGAGCCTGTCCGGTTTCATCATGCAGCTCGCGGCTGATATGCTTGCGCTCTTCCTCCTGCGCCTTCAGCAGATGGCCGGAAAGCTCGGCAATCCGCATTTCGCGCTCGCGCAGGGCGTCGGTCATCTCGGCGCGATTAATGGCAAGCGCCGAACGGTCGGCAATCGCCCGCAGCAGCTCCCGTTCGGTCGGCAGCCAAACGTAGGGCCGGGCAAAACCGATCACCAGCACGCCGATGACTTTATCGGCTTCCTTCAGCGGCGCACCCCAGAGCGACTGTGAGTTGCCGCGCAGCAGCGGGTTCAGCACTCCGTGCGACTGTGAAATGTCAGGCAGGATGTCGGATTCGCCGGTAGCGGCGATGTGTCCGGAAAAGCCCTGTCCGATTTCCACGCTGATGGCGCTCAAATCGCCCTCGAGCCCGACCGCTGCCTTGATGCGCAGACATTGGGTGCCTGGATCGAGCAGCAGAATGATTCCGGTACTGGCGTTGAAAATACGCGTGGTGATGCCGAGAACGCGTTCCAGCAAGGCGGACAGATTGCGCGCCGACAACTCCGCGTCCAAGACCTCCAGCAGCGCATTGCCGGCATTGCGCTGGGTGTCGAAGTAGGCTCCGGACACGGCCACGAAAGTCGCCGACGAAAGCGTGTCCAGGGCGGCAAGAATCGCATACTGGCGCTCGGCAAAAGCTCTGCGATCGGCGAAAGCATTCCGTATGTGGGGCTCGCAAAGTTCGTGGTAAAGCTCCAGCGAACGGGCCACCGCGCGGGTATCGATTTGCAATTTCGCCAGCCGCGTCCCGAAGTAATTCAGGTTCTCGAAGAACGCCGCGAAATCGGATTGGGAAAACAGGGCGAACCCTGTGGCGAGGTTCAAACGCTCTAAGGCCGCCATGGCGCGTCCTTCGAATTCGAACTCGGCGAACATCTGCTTGCGCCAAGCGGCGGTGATTTCCGAGAAGTGCGGCTGCAAAGCAGTAGTCGCATCCAGGATTAAAGCCCGCACGCTCTCTTTGATGGGCAGCAGAGCCGACACCCGTTTCACCCCTTAGGCGAGGAAACCTTAGTGCTTCCACAGTTTACGGGAGGAGCATTCACTGACTCGCCACCCGTTAAATCACTTAGACACTTAATTCTACAGTGTTTGTGATTTGTTTCCTAGAAAAGACCAGAAAAGTTTACTTTTTGGGAAACTGCGAACTGCCGGAGTCACTCCCTGAATGACGTGCCTTTAGGCACTTGCGAGCCAAGCATCTGGCAGAAGCGCGGGCCGGGAGGGGCCATCGGCTACAATCCTTATATGCTTAGGTTTTCCACTGCCGGGGAGTCACATGGAGAAGCACTGGTTGCCGTGCTCTCGGGCCTGCCGGCCGGAGTTGCCGTACCTCAGGCGTTTGTCGACCGTGAGCTCTGGCGCCGCCAGCAGGGCTACGGACGCGGCGGCCGCATGCGGCTCGAACGCGATGCGGCGCGCTTCCTTTCGGGAGTGCGGCACGGAAAAACCATCGGGTCGCCAGTCTCGATCCTGCTCGAGAACCGGGACTGGAAGAACTGGCAGGAAGCGCTGCCGGTTGAACCCGGGGATCCGCAAAAGCACCGGCGGGTGGAATCGCCGAGACCGGGGCATGCCGACCTGGCGGGCGCTCTGAAGTTCAATTTTGCCGACGCGCGCTACGTGCTTGAGCGCGCATCCGCCCGGGAATCGGCGGCGCGGGTTGCGGCCGGCTCCGTGGCCAAGCTGTTTCTGCGGGAGTTGGGCATCGAGATCCTCAGCCACGTCATACAGGTCGGCGCGGAGCGGCTGACGCGAAGCGTCGAGTGGGAAGAGATCGTCTCCGTCTGCGCCAAGGACGAGGTGTTGCTGAATTGTGTCGACGCCGGGGCGGAAGAACGCATGAAGCAGCAGGTCGACCAGGTTCTGCGCACCGGCGATACGGTCGGCGGAGTCTTTGAGGTGGTGGCGCGCGGAGTGCCTCCCGGCCTCGGCACCGTGGCCAACTGGGACGAGCGGCTCGATACGCGTTTAGCCGCGGCGGTCATGTCGTTGCAGGCCGTCAAGGCCGTGGAGATCGGCGACGGCGTGCTGGCAGCTTCTTTGCCCGGTTCGGCTATTCATGATGAAATAGGCTACGACCATGCGGCGGGCGGCTTTACGAACTTTACTCGCGCTTCGAATCATGCCGGGGGACTCGAAGGCGGCATTACGAACGGCAACGACGTGGTAGTGCGCGGCTATCTTAAGCCGATCTCGACCCTGCGGCGCCCGCTCGGCTCGGTGGACTTTGCCACCCGGGAACCGGTTAAGGCTGCCTACGAGCGCTCCGACGTTTGTGTAGTGCCGGCGGCCGGGGTGGCGGCGGAAGCCATGGTGGCTCTCACGCTTGCGAGTTCGGCGTTGGAGAAGTTCGGCGGCGACTCGATGCTGGAAACGCGGCGTAACTTCGATTCCTACTGCGCTCAGTTGCGGAACTATTGAGCGAATGATTTCCTGGCGCGTTTCGGCGACGATATCCGTGGCACGGTGCGCGCAATTGCGGAACTATTAACAGGCTGCTGAAAACAAGCTTGTTCTGCTGTGAGAATACGAGTAATTGCGCTATAACTATTTGGCTCACACATTCCATAGCGCCTCGCTTGATGCTCGGCGCGTTTTTCAGCAGCTTGCTAAGCGGCGGAACGATTAAGCGAATGATCTACAGCATCGTTAAATATGGCAATCCCGTCCTGGAAACCCCGGCCAAACCGGTAACGGAGTTTGACGACAAACTGAAGACGCTGGTGCAAGACATGTTCGAGTCGATGTATGCGGCTCACGGCGTTGGGCTGGCTGCGCCGCAAATCGGCATTCCGCTGCGTCTGGCGGTGGTCGACATCAGCTTCAAGGAAAATCCCGAGGCAAAACTGGTGCTTGCCAATCCGGAGATCGTGAACACCGAGGGTGCGCAAACACTGGAAGAGGGCTGCCTGAGCCTGCCCGAATTCCGGGAGAAGGTTTCGCGTCCCCAGCGCGTGACCGTGCGCGCGCAGGACGAAAACGGCGAATGGCACGAGCACACCGGAGAAGACCTGCTGGCGCGCGCCTTACTGCACGAGACCGATCACCTTAACGGTAAGCTTTACATTCACCATATCAGCGGCTTGAAACGCGACTTTATGCGCCGCAAGATCCGCAAGCTGCAGAAGGCCGGCGAGTGGTAGGAAGAAAGATCCAAGGTTTCAAGGTTTCAGGGTTTCAAGGTTTCACGATATAGACAACAACATTGGTTGCCGATCTTCGTCAGAACCGTTCTCACGATGAACAATTTCGTCCGGCCGAAACCCTGAAACTTTGAAACCTTGAAACAAATTTTTGATCCATGGACTTGATCTTCTGCGGCACTCCCCAATTCGCGGTTCCCACGCTGGAGAAACTGGTCTCCGCCGGACACGACGTTCAGCTTGTGGTGACGCAGCCGGACCGCCCGCGCGGGCGCGGCATGGAGGTCGCCTTCTCGCCCGTCAAGCAGAAGGCGCTCGCATTGGGCTTGCCCATCACGCAGCCGGACAAGATCAGGAACAACCAGGAATTCCGCTCGCAATTGGAAGCGCCCGCGCCCGAAGCCATCATCGTGGTCGGCTACGGCCGCATTATTCCCGGCTGGATGCTGGAGTTGCCCAAGCACGGCAACATCAACCTGCACGGCTCGCTGTTGCCGAAGTATCGCGGCGCGGCGCCAATTCAGTGGGCCATTGCCGAAGGCGAAACCGTCACCGGCGTCACCACCATGCTGCTGAATGCCGGACTGGATACGGGCGACATCCTGTTGCAGGAAGAGTTGGCGATCAAGCCCGACGATACCGCCGTGACCATCGCGCCACCACTGGCCGCCATCGGCGCCACGCTGATGTTGGAGACTCTGCGCGGAGTGGCCGGCGGCACGATTATTCCACGGCCGCAAATCGAGCGCGAGGCAACGCTGGCACCGATCCTCACTAAAGAAGATGGCCGCATCGATTTCCGCCGCACGGCAACGCAGATTTTCAACCGCCAGCGCGGCTTCCAGCCATGGCCGGGCGCATACACCAGCTTTCGCGGCAAGAACCTGACGCTTTCGGGGTGTCCAATGGCGCGTCCGTTGGACGGCGCGCTCAGCCCGGGCGCGATTGCCATCGCGGGCGATTCCCTGCTGGCCGGCTGCGCAGAACAGAGCGCGCTTGAAATTCTCGAAGTGCAGCCGGAAGGCAAACGCCGCATGAGCGCGCGCGAATTCATCAACGGCTACCGCCCACATGCCGGCGAAAAGCTTGGCGAGTCGCCACGGTGACGGGCAGAGCTGTCCCCTTGTTTGGTGTAACCAAATTCCCAAGGGGATGTCATGGCGACCGGAGCGCCGAGCGCCTGTGGGATAAGCAACAACCTATTCGGGCGCGGAGTGGAGCCAGCCTTTGTTTTTTAGCAACAACAAAAGGTGGCTCGACTTCGCTCGCCATGACAGACTGAGATTATGTCGGGATACACCTATCGTGTAACCGCCTGACAGGGAGTCGAGTGATGCCCATCTCCGCCGCCCGGCTTGCCGCCTTTGAGATTCTTTTGCGCGTGCAAGAGCAGGGCGCGTATGCGTCGGAGCTGCTGCATTCCGAGCGGCTAGTCTCGCTCTCCGCCGCCGATCACGGCCTTTGCACGGAACTGGTGATGGGCGCGCTACGGTGGCAATCGGCGCTGGATGACGACATTCAGGCGGTCTCCTCGCAAAAACTGAACCGGATTGACGCGGAGGTGCTGGTCGCATTGCGCCTGGGCGCGTATCAACTGCGCTTTCTGGACCGCGTCCCCGCGCACGCGGCAGTGCATGAGAGCGTGGAGCTGGTGAAGCAGGCGCGCAAGAAATCGGCTGCGCCGTTCGCCAACGCGGTGCTGCGCAAGCTGATCGGCAAGTACCAGTCCGGCGAGGGGAAGTCCGCTGCCGGCGGGGTCCTCGACGCTGAAACCGAATCACCCGAAGCGCTGGCCGTCGCTTTGGCTCATCCGTCATGGCTGGTGGCGCGCTGGGCAGTTGAGTTCGGCATCGAGCGGGCGCGCCGCATTTGCGAGTTCGATCAGCAAGCGCCGCCGGTTGTGCTGCGAATGCCGGCAAGCGGGGCGTTTCCACCCCAACAAGCCAACCGCGGGCTTGTCGGGGACCCCGGCGAAGCCCTTGAGTCTCAACTGCAATCGGGAGGCGTACGGTTGGCTCCGGGGCGCCTGTTGCGCTCGGCGCGAGTGGTGCTCTCCGGCACGGGGTCCCCGACACGCGCCGTAGTTGCGCGGGGTGGGGTGGAAGGCGATGTGGTGCACACGCCCGCCTACCTGGAGCATCGCCTGGCGATTCAGGACGAGGGCTCACAACTGGTGGGCGCGCTGGTTGGCAGGGGCTCGCGCATTCTCGACTGCTGCGCCGCGCCGGGTAACAAAACAGCGGCGCTGGCGGAGGCAAATCCGCGGGCGGCGATCGTCGCCGTGGAATTGCATCCGCACCGCGCCGAGCTGTTGCGGAAGCGAATTGCGGCGCACGCCATGGTCGAGGTAATTACGGCGGACGCAACCGCGCTTCCTCATGGACGCGAGTTCGACCGCATTCTTGCCGACGTGCCCTGCTCGGGAACCGGTACGCTGGCGCGCAATCCGGAGATCAAGTGGAAGCTGCGCCCGGACGATCTCACCGACCTGCACGCGCGGCAGAAGGCAATCCTTGCAGCGGCGCTACGGCATCTGGTTGCCGGAGGCGTGATGGTTTACTCCACCTGCTCGCTGGAAGCGGAAGAGAACGTTGCGGTGGTCGAAGAAGTCTTGCGCGACCACCCCTCGGCCAGGCTGCTCGACTGCCGGGCGCGCTTGCATGAGCTGAAAGCCGAGGGCGAGTTGACGTGGCCTGACGTGGAGAGCCTCACCAGCGGCCCATACCTGCGCACGCTGCCTGGAACGCATCCCTGCGATGGCTTCTTTGCAGCCATGATCACGACTTAAGCATGGGCACGGCTTTCAGGCTTCAGCGCGATTCCCCGGCAGGTAAATCCGACAAAAACTCAGACTGTCATGGCGAGCGAAGTCGAGCCACCTCTTGTTCCTACTGCTGCCGAAACAAAGGGTGGCTCCACTCCGCGCCGGAATAGCTTCTTGCTGATCCCACGGACGCTCGGCGCTCCGGTCGCCATGACAGACTGTTGAGAACATGGGTACATCAACAACGAAACCGCTCCAGGCTTCAGGAATGGCGGTGACTTGGAGGCATTCCCAGGCGGCTGGCCGTGTCACCTTCGAAATCGAATTCAATTAACACGGCGGGTTCGCCGCCCATCACCCAGCCATCATGTCCCGGGTCGATCACGACAACCGCGGGAGCCGCGAACTCCTGTTTGCAGCCGTCCGCGTATTCAATGTGAATCTGGCCGCGCGCCAGGAATCCCACGTGCGCGTGCATGCAGAGATCGGTGCCGGTGGTTGGTTTCATATGAGTCGACCAGCGAAATCCGGGCTGGTAGACGACCCGCTTGACCCGGCTGTTGCCGGCCCGGACAACATCAAGCTGAACGCCATTCAGATCACGATGATCGGCGCCTTTGAGCGGAGCGAGCAGTGGATCGATGTTACTCATTCTCATGTCCTCGATATCAACCCTTCGACGGCTGAGCGCAGCATTTTATCAGACCGCGACGAGATGGTCTCGAAACCGGATCGGGACTCTCGTACAATCATGCGCATGACACTTCGAGGAACAACTGCACTGGTGACCGGCGGCTCGCGAGGAATTGGCAGGGCTATCGCGCTTCGTCTGGCACGCGAAGGCGCGGCCGTGGCGGTCAATTATCGCGAACGCGGCGGCGATGCGGAATCCGTAGTGGCGCAGATCCGGGGCGCGGGCGGGCGCGCGCTGGCGGCGGGCGCCGACGTGGGAGACGCACTCGCGGTTGCGGACATGGTTAAACGCATCGAGCAGGAGTTCGGCCCGGTTGCGGTGCTGGTAAACAATGCCGGTATCACCCGGCGCGGCGATCTGTTGGATTTCGATTACTCGCAGATGGAAGGCATGCGGCGCACCAACGTAGATGGCTTGGTCAACGTGACCCGCGCGGTTGTCTCCGGTATGCAGGCACGCCGCTACGGAAGGATCGTGAATCTAACCTCCATCGCGGCTCATGGCACGGCACTGGCCGGAACGACTTTCTATGCCGCCACGAAAGCGGCGGTCTCGGTGCTGACGAAAAGATTCGCCATGGAACTTGGGCCGCATGGCATTACGGTCAATGCGGTGGCTCCCGGATTCGTGCCCACGGATCTGACGTTCCAGAATCGCACTCCCGAGCAAGTTGCAGCCGTCACCGAGCGGCTCTCGGCAAGCACGATGGTGCGCCGCGCGGGCACTCCGGAAGATATTGCGCACGCCGTGGCTTTTTTGGTTTCACCTGAATCCAGCTTCATTACCGGGCAGATTCTCACCGTCGACGGCGGGCGCCTGGACTATATCGGCCATCCCTGATCCGGGACATTCAGAGTAATTCCGCAACCGGCTCAGGCCGGAGGCTGTGGCTCCAGCATCGCGCCCTTCTCCGACCAAGGCGGCAGGAGTTTCACCAGCACCCCCAGGATCAGGAGTGGAAGGATGGACAGGAAGATGGCCATCAACAGTCCTTCGCGCGTCACAAAGCCCATCTTGTAGGTCGTGTATCCGAGAAAGCTCTTGGAGAATAGCTGCCCACCGATGACGACATTCCAGCGCATGGCGAAGATGCCGATCAGGGTCAGTAAGCCCGCAACGGAGTAAATGGATTTGCGCGCCGCCTCCGGCAACTTCAGCACCTGGGTCAGCGCCAGCAATGCAATGGGAAGCACGGTGCCCGCCAGAATCTGGATGAGCACTTGCGACGTGAACAGCCGCGTATGGACCATGAAATCGAGGCTGCGGAACGATTCGTCCGCCTCGTAGATGCGGTGGATGAGGTCCAGCATCTCGAGGCTGAAGTCGATGATGAAGGTATAGAACAGGTATCGCGCGACTGTGTCCACGCAGCGCATGTCAATCGGCACCCGGCGGAGCCAGTTCAGAAACATGTAGAGACACATCACGGCGGCAATGCCTGAAACCATGGCCGAGAAGAGAAATACCACGGGCATCAATGGCGTGGACCACCATGGATTCGCCTTCACCGAACCAAAAATAAAGCCCACGTATCCGTGCAGCAAGAACGCGGATGGAATTCCGATCACTGTGACCAGCCAGCCTACTCTTTCATCGATCTGCAGCGCTCGCTCGCTGATGTTGTCCGAGCCAAGCGTGAGCACGCGGTAAATCAGCCGCTTCCAACCGTGGGAGGATTGAGACATCAAGACGATGTCGCGCCGGTAGTCGAGCCAGATTTCGACCACCAGAACGGCCATCAGATACCACAAATAGACGAAGCCGAACATCGCCATGGCCGACGACCGGTGCGGGGTCAGATACATTTCCGGTGAGCGCTCCGGGTGTCCCAAATGCAGTTGCAGCGGCAGGGGCGCGACCAGCAAAAATGCCAGCGCCGTCAGCAACGCAAGCCGGTATGTCGGCTTCACCGCCTCGACCCGGAACACCCTTTCGAGCGACGCCAGGATGAACGCGCCAGCCACCAGTCCCGTCAGGTACGGATAAAGGACGATCAGTACGCTCCACTGGAGTTCCACTTCATTGGGGTACATAAAGCCATCGACCAGCGGCACTACGAGCCTCCTTATCGCACCGAACCATCCAACCCGTTGTAAAAGACCTTTGAGTTGGTGGCCATGTATGGTTTCAGAACCTGTATGCTGTGAGTCCGCAAGAACTCGTGGATCGGATCCTTGGGATCTTTCAGGTCGGCAAGCTGCCGTGCCCCGGTCGGACACGACTCACAGCACGCGGTCGTCAGTCCTTTGGTGATCCGGTGATAACAGAGCGTGCACTTTTCGGCGGTTTCCTTTTGCGGATGAATGAACCGGCAGCCGTAGGGGCACGCCTGCACGCAATAGCGACAACCGAGGCAGTATTTCTGATCGATCAAAACCACGCCGTCGGGAGTGACAAACGTCGCGCCTACGGGACAGACCTGGGTGCAGGGTGATTCCACACAGTGGTTGCACAGCTTGGGGACGAAGAAATTCTTTCCTCCGCTTTGATTGCCGGGCGGAAATCCATTCTTGCCGCCGTCGGGCGAATCCACCTTGGGGTTTTGGAAAGCCCAGCCCTCCAAATGGTACCGTTCCACCCAGGTGCGGTAATACCCGTCGGGAACATCGTTTTCCGTCTGGCAGGCCCGGACGCAGTTGCCGCAGCCAATGCACTTGGTAACATCCACCAGCATGCCCCACCAGTGTTCCGTCAACTTATAGTTGGGCGACGCTTCCGGCGTTCCCGCCAGAATGTGCTTCCAGGCGATGGCGGCGGCAGGCAAAAGAACGAGTAGTCGGCGGCGGGTAATGTTCATTTGCGTTTCCCCGAATCGAGCGCCGGGCTATGGGGCCGGTGGCACATATCGCAGGCGGCTCCGCCCGAATGCTCCGCCGGGACGACCTGCGGAAACTGCTTCGGTTTGGCGATGTTCGCTTCGTGGCAACGGGCGCAAAGCACGGCGGCTTGCAGTTTCGCCGGCTTGACCGAGACAGGGTCTTCCGCATGCTTGGCCAGCGCCCCATGGCACGCCTCGCAGTTAACTCGCGCATGCCTTCCTTTTTGTTTCAGTTCGAGCACGTCGGAATGGCACGTCTCGCAGGTCTGGTGGCCGGCAAAGGCAACCGGACGCGCGGCGATTTCGGCGATTGCGTTGCCCCGGTAATGGCCGTATTGCCCAAAGCTGCGCGGGACGAGAAAGCCTCGCGCCAATAAGAAGAGGAGTGTGCCCACCAGGAAAACCGCTGCGAGCCGCAACAGATGTCCTGCATCTTTAGGTATTTTCACAGGGATATTCGCAATGCGCTCCGGGCAACAGACTGTGTTCGATTGGACTCCACCAACCAACGCCGCGACGACGCCCAGGCCCAAAACCAGCTTCGTTTCCGCTCAATTGCCATCCATGTTCCCCAGGTGCGCCGGCCAGCAGGCGAACGCACGTATTGCTTCTTTTATCCCTTATCTGGCGAACACCCGGCAGTGATGCACGTCACATCGCGAGTGTGCAACCCAAGAACGACGTCGCCCGCCGGGAAAACGTCCGGTGCAATCCCCCCAACTCGGAGGCTGATTCGGGCTCGCGCCGGCCTGCCGAGGCGACTGGATGGATAGGTTTCCGCATGCGGGAGGGAGACCGGGTTGGCACGCTCCGACGGGCCTTGTTGGCGCAGATGTTACTAAAGTGAGTTCCGGCGGTTATGTTTCTTCTTGTCCGGCGGTTGGCTACTATGAGATTTGTCGGTTCAGGTGAGTTTGCCAATGTCCAAGCATTTCAGATTAAAAGGCGTTCCCCTCTTTCTCGTCTGTGCGCTCGCATACTGCCTTCCAGTTGCTCCGCAGCAAGTTGCGGCGCAGACCGCGGATGACCGCAGCCTGGGCGACATTGCGCGCGATGTACGTGCGAAACAGCGGACCGAGATACAGGTTACTCAGGAGGACGCGAAAGAGATCTTCGCCTCTCTCGACGAAATCCTGGACTTTGCCAGCAAAGAAACGGGCTTCCCGAAGCGCAGCCCGGTCAAACGTCAGTTGATCGGCAGAAAGCAGCTTGACGCAGAGACGGCACGGGAGCTTTCCAAGGAGGCGAAAGTAGAAAAACTCAGCCAGTCGGAGCTGGTGCTGAAGAAGCTCGGGCTGTTGCCCCCCGATTTTATGCTGAAAAGTTTTCTGCTGAAGGCTGCGGGGCAGCAGGTGGCCGGGTACTACGACCCGCGCGACAAGACAATGTACCTGCTGAACTGGGTTCCGCTGGAGGCGCAGCGCCCGGTGATGGCGCACGAACTTACGCATGCCCTGCAGGACCAGAACTACGATCTTGCGAAGAGGCTCCGTCGACCTGAGCTCTCATCGAAGGTAACGCCCGCCGGCGCCGCCTCTATGGCGGTGAGCGGCACGGATGAGGATGAGCACGGCATCGCGCAGCTCGCAGTACTCGAAGGCCAGGCGATGGTGGTTCTCATCGATTACGTGCTGCGCCCCACGGGCGTTACTCTGGCTAGTTCGCCGGCCGCTCAGGACTTTGTCAGCGATAAGGTTGAGGGCTACGATCTGGCGGTTAAGTTTCACGACGCGCCACGCGTTCTGAAGGAAGGCGCTACGTTTCCTTATCACGAAGGACTCGCCTTTGAAGTCGAGCTGCTTCGCCGCGGCGGCAAGTCAAAGGCTTTCGCCGGTCCATTCGTCCGCGTGCCGACCAACACACACCAGATTCTCCATCCGGATGCCTACCTGGCGAAGGCCGCTACGCCCAGCGTCAAAATTCCTGATCTCCGCCCGATTCTCGCCTCCGGATATGAACTGCTTGACTCCGGGATGATGGGAGAACTGGACGTTCGCATTATGGCGCAGGAGTTCGGACGCGAAAACGATCTCTTCTCCGTCGCGGCTAACTGGAATGGCGGCGCCTATGTGGCGGTTAAGCGCATCGGCATCCCGAACGAAAAGCTGACGACTTCTGACGTCTCTTTGCTCTACGTTTCACGCTGGAAGACGCCGAAAGCCGCCAGACGTTTCGCGGAAATCTACAAAACGGCACTGACACGGCGAGTGACAGTCTCCCGCGAACAGACGATTGACAACACCGATTGTGGTCAGAGCGCACCCTGCAACGGTCCGCCGTGGTCGTCGAAACTCCTCACCAACGAGGGGACAGACTACCTGGAAATCTTGCCAAATAATACGGTAATGATCACGCAAAGTTTTGACGAAGCAGTGGTGTCCCGTTTGCGAGCGTTGATTCTTGATCCCGCGGCCGCGCAACTGAGCGCGTCCAACTTGCACGAACTGAGCCTCTCCCTTTATGAGTCTCCAGCTTTCCTCAATTTCCAAGAGCAGGTGCTTGGTGATTTGAAGAAGGACCTGTTGGAAAGGGTCGGCGAGTGGGCGAAATCCACCCCGACTGCTCAGGCCCGATAAGAAAGTACGAATCACCAACGAAGCGCTCGCTTTTGGGGCGCAAGCACTGAGATTGAATCCAGGGCGGTAGGCTTGCAGTCCCCGCCATGAGCCGGCGGCCGTCCAAATAATCTCCCTGTTGCAAAACTCTGCTGCGAAACCTGGTTGTGAAACAACGCTCTCTTCGGCCGTATCCTGCTAGATTCCCGCCAGTCGCCGCTTTCCACGGCAGTCACCAGCTATTGTGAGGAAGGTCACTGCAAAGCCCACTTACCTCTGATTATTTAGTGCCCGCAACATCGGCAAGCGGGGCAGGTAGCGCGACTGGCTTCCCGAACTGGATGAGAGTTGTCGTCATACAGGGGTGGCCCGTTCGTGGTGTCGAAGACCAGGATGGCATTCTCGCTTGTCAGGACAGGTCACGGGACGAAGAAGCGAGCTTTTGCGGTGCGGAGGGCGGCTTAAGTGCTTACGCCCGGGCATCGCGGGTGAAATCGTGGTGATGAGAACGCCTGTCAAAGGCGGGTCTCCCGGGATTTTCGAGGTGCGGCATGAATGTTCTCCTCGCGCTCGGCTGCTTGCTCGCAGTTCTCTTTTGTGTGGCAGGGATACTGCTGCGCGACGTGGTTCGTTCCAGGAGTTTGCAGCAGCGAGGCCGCTCTTTGGGGCTTTCGTTTGAACCGGTTTCCGAACCCGTGACGGGGCCTCAACTGAAAGCAACATCGTGCCTCCAGGATGGGTGCTCCACTGTCGCCTTCAATGTTTTGGCCGGCCGCGTAGGCGGGTTCCAGGTTCGCGTTTTCGATCTCCGCGACGAAAGCGCCGAAGCCCCGGTTTTGACCACGGTTGCCGCCTTCCGCTCGCAGACCGCCAACTTGCCCTCGTTCGAAATCGGCCTGAAGGGCCTTTTTGGGCGAATTGCCGAAGCGCTTAAAGCGCGCCCTGCGACCGTCGGCAAGGAAAACCTTTCCAACCAGTTTTTCATTCGCGGTGCGGCGGACGCGAAGCAAATTAACGATTTTCTGACCCCGCCGCGGCTGGAACGGCTTCGACTGTCTGTGAACCGGTACCGGCTAACCTGTAATCCGGAGTGGGCTTTTGTTTATCGGCCCGGCATAAAAATCAAGGCAAAGGAACTTTCACACTTTCTCGAGGAGACGACAAAAATCGCGGAAGCACTGCTGACGTGCGCGTCCGATTTGCAGAAGACCGCATCTGGCGCGGCTGGCAACAGGCTTTCCATCTCGCGCGGCGCCGGCGGTTGACGCCTGGGTGCTCACTTTGAGGCGTGAGGTACGTCACTGCATTGCAAATTCGAGAAGGGCATTATGCGATTGGTCTGATGACCATATCAACACACCAATTGCAAAGCCGTAAAGGGGACCCCCGCGGGCCAGATGTTAACGCACCCAAAAACCGAATTCGAAGCCATTCACAGAAACAAGCTGTACGAGGAAGTGGCCGACAAACTCCAGCAATGGATCCTGGACGAAATGAAACCAGGAGACAAACTTCCGCCGGAGCGCCAACTGGCGGAGATATTTGGAGTCGGTCGCAGTTCCATCCGTGACGCGGTTCGCAGGCTGCAGGCCATGGGCTTGGTCGAGCCACGTCAGGGCCACGGAACTGTAATCTGCGAGGTTTCCGATCATTCGATCATCAGCCCGCTTAGCTCTGTACTGATCAGGAAGTGGAAGCTCGTCGCCGAACTGCTTGATGTTCGCAAGATCATTGAGCCAGGAATCGCCGCCCGCGCAGCCGGCAATGCCTCGCCTGAACATATCTCCGCCATGGAGGAGATTTTGCAAAGGCAGGCCAGGAAGCTGGACCGTGGCGAGTCGGCGATCGCAGAGGACTCCGAGTTTCACTATTGCCTTGCTTTAGCCGCCGACAACTCCGTGGTGTTGAGAGTTTTGGATGTCCTGATGGATCTGCTACAGAAGTCCAGAGAGCAATCCTTGCAACTCAAGGGACGTCCCGCAAGGTCGCTAGCCGGTCACCGGCGGATCGTTGCCGCCATCAAGCGGAAAGATGCAGCCGGGGCCGAGGCCGCCATGCGAAAGCACCTGGAGGAGATTGAAACAATCATTGTGCAAACAAGTGTAACGACTGAAACGCAAAACGACTGAAACGCAATCAACGAATGGAGGTTGCAAATGGGCCAGCTTTTCGCGGTCGAGATCATTTACCGAGGCGTCTTCCAGAAGAACCTCGCGAAAAACATATGCCGCGGGATCGTTTTGGCTGCCCACAACGAGGGCAGACCGGGGATCTCGTTCGGACGGTATTCGGACTCTCCCGAGCGTAATGGCATTCCAGCCAAGAGTTTTGCCATCGTGGCCAGCGATGACGAGACGCTCGAAATCGGCATGGCGCAGTACATGCCCAAGCAAGTTGATGTAACCGTGGTGTTGGACGACACGCTTTGCAAGGGGATGGAGCCTTGGGCTTGGGCCGGATTGGAACCAGTCAATCGCACTCTTAAACCCGGCAAGACGTTAATCGTCGTCTCTACCGAACCTGCGGCCAGCCTCCTGAAGATGATCCACAAGAAGGATGCGCCTTACAAGCTGGGGGTTCTCAAGGGCATCGCCAGTTTCTCCGGCATGTGGAACTACAAGGACGACCACACCGACATGCGCGTGCTGGGCGCCATTGGCAAGGCTCTGCCGGAGTTGTTCAAAGTGCAGTCGCTCGAAAAGTACATCACGGAAAAACTGAAAAACCCGGCCAAGGTGCAATCGGCCTTAATGGCATACCAGCGCCTCACGGTCACCGATGTAAAGGCCGGCGAAGGCAATCAGGAAGAGCCTTTCAGTTGGGGACTGCCCGGCTCCAGCAAGATGCGGGAAGGCGTTTCAATCGTCGGCGCTCCTCAGGGCGGACCCTACAAGAACCCGGTAACGCAGGAAGTTGGCGGTTTCCGGCCGGGACGCAACGAGAAGCTAAAGAAGTTCAGCGCGCGCACCATGAGGCCGGTCATCGACTTCCAGACCTGCACCAAGTGCACTCTGTGCTGGCTGCAGTGTCCTGATTCCTCCTTCGACGTCACGCCGGATGGAGTCTATGACGCCAACATGGAAGTCTGCTGCGGTTGCGGCGTTTGCGAAGCGGTATGCCCGGTTCCGAATTGCGTCACCATGGTCAGCGAACTCGCGTTCGGCGACAACGCCAGCCAGTGGGAGGCATACGCCAAGGACAAGGTCGCCTACAAGGCGTGGCTGAAGACGAAGATTCAGAACGTCCCGCAGCGCGCTCATGGTTACCGTTATCGCGGTCAGTACAAAGAAGAAATTCCCGCAGCACTGGAAATCGCTAACAAAGCGTAGCCCAGAGAGAAGGAGATTAGGTCATGGCAGTGATGGCACATACGCCTGTAGAGCAGGAATCGGAAGCCCTAATCACCGGGTCGGAAGCGATGGCAGTGGCTTGCAAACTGGCCGACGTCGACGTGGTGACCGCCTTCCCGATTCGTCCCTACGACACCGTAATGCAGTTCATGTCGCAACTGATCGCCAATGGCGAAATGGACTGCGAATTCATTCCGGCCGACGGTGAACATTCACAGTTTGAGATCGTCAAACACGCCTCCGCCTGCGGAGCCCGCGTTTTCGTGGGCAGCAGCGGCGTGGGCTGGATGTATGCCATGGAAGCGCTGACGGTAACCCCGGCACTGCGCATTCCCATGGTTGCTATCGTCGGCAACCGCGCGCTCGACGATCCCGGCGCGTTCGGCACGGAGCACAATGACGCGCTTTCGGTTCGCGACCTCGGATGGAACTTGGTTTGGGTCGACAGCGCACAGGAAGCCTTCGACACCGCTCTGATCGCCTATCGCTTCGCCGAGGATCGGCGCATATTCACACCCTGCGCCATCAGCCTCGACGGCGCGTTCCTCACCCACTCGCAGGCGCTGGTCAAGATTCCGACGCAGGCGCAGGTCAATAAGTTCCTGCCCCGCTATAACCGCGCCGACCTGTTGTTCCACCCCGACAACGTCATCTCGGTCGCTCCGCAGTGCAACGAGGACTGGGTGATGGAAGTCCGCATGCAGAACTACGCGGTGACGGAGCGCGCGCGCGACGTGCTGCGTGAAGTCTATGCCGAGTTCGAAAGCGTCTTCGGCCGCAAGTACGGCAACCCGTTCTTCGAAGAGTACATGACCGAAGATGCCGATGTCGTTCTGCTGGGTATGGGCACGCTCTCCATGCCGCTCAAGGTCGCCATCCGGCAGATGCGCGCAGCAGGCAAGAAGGTCGGCTTCGTGCGCCTGCGCTGGTTCCGCCCCTTCCCGACGGAGGAGCTGGCGAAGTGCCTCGGCCGGTTCAAGGCAGTGGGCGTCATCGACCGCGATTATTCGCTGGGTTCGCCGTATCTCAGCGGCGTCGTGGCCACCGAAGTGCGCACCGCACTGTATCCGGGCAGCGGCCCGAAACCGCCGGTACTGGGCTTTATCTGCGGTCTCGGCGGACGCGAAGTCACTCTGCCCGATATCGAGAAGATGACCGAGATCACCTTCGCAGCCGCGCAAGGCAAGTCTCAACCGCTGACTCAATGGATCGGGGTGCGGAAGTAATGTTCCGGCGCCGGAAAGGATGAGCGAAAAATGAGTACCTATATCGACGAGAAACCCACACAGAATCTCGAGGCCTTCAAGGGAGTCAAGAAGATCCCCAACGAGGAGTACTACACCTCCGGACACCGCACCTGTCAGGCTTGCTATTCCGCGGAGATCATGAGGCTGATGGCGAAAGCCGCCGGCCCCAGAACGGTAGTGCTGGGAAGCACCGGGTGCATGTACGTTGCCAACACCAGTTATTACACCACTCCATGGGGCGTCCCGTGGATGCATACCCAGTTGTTCAGCTCCGGGTCGGGTGCCGTGGGCGTAGCAGCCGCCTACAAGGCCCTGATGCGGAAAGGCAAGATGAAGGACGAACCGATCAATGTCATCGCCTTCTGCGGTGACGGCGGCGGTATGGATGCCGGCTTGGGCGGCATTTCGTCGGCTATGCTGCATGCCGAGTACAACCTGTTAATCCTGATGTACGACAACGAGACGTATGCCAACACCGACATCCAGGTTTCCGGCGGCACTCCGTGGGGCGCGCACACCTCATTCAGTACTCCCGGCTCGGTGAAGCGCATCATGCATCGTTGCTGGAAGAAGAACATGGCGGGCTTGATTATCGCCGGCCATCCAACTGTGAAGTACGTGTCCACCATTTCCACCTCGTTCGCGCTGCAGGCGATGAACAACATTCGCAAGGCGTTGACGATTGGCGGTCCCACGTTCATCCACTGCCTCAACCCGTGCCCGAAAGGCTGGGATTTTGATCCGATCATGTCCTACGAGTTGGGCGAACTGGCAGTCAACAGCGGCATTTGGCCTCTGTATGAAGTGGAAGAAGGCAAGCTGAAGCTGTTCGGCAAGACAAAGATGCTCGCCGACGGCAAGGCAGTTCGTACGCCGGTAAAGGAGTACTTGCTCAAACAGGGCCGGTTCTCCCACTTCACGAATGACGATGTCGATTACTTCCAGAGCAAGATCGATGACATGTGGAACAAATGGTTGATTCCCGGTGTGATCCCGATCCAGAAAGAGGTTGATGCTTCCGAATGAACTTTGGCCCGCCCCGAAAAAGGGCGGGCCTCTTTATTCTGCGGTACGTGCCTCAGGCTGGACGGGGTGGCCGGAAAAGGGAAGTTAACCCAAGTGCCACTCAGGAGGTTTGCCAATGGCAGCATCCACGGTCCCTGGGCCCAAAGCTGAACCTCGTGTAGTCAATCGCTGGCTACAAATGTGCGCCGGCATCGTCGCCATGATGGCGATCGCCAATCTACAGTATGCCTGGACGCTATTCACTAAACCTTTGACTACAAACTTCCGCGTAACGCTTGCGGCGGTCCAAGTGGCCTTTGCCGCATTTATTTTCGCGGAAACCTGGCTGGTGCCGTTTGAAGGATATCTGGTCGACCGGCTTGGACCACGCCTGCTGATAGCGATCGGTGGCGTGCTCGTCGGAGCCGGCTGGATCGGATCCGGGTACGCGGCTTCCATGACCGGAGTGATCGTGTGGTATGCGATCGGCGGCATAGGCGCCGGTGCCATTTACGGCGCGTGCGTTGGCAACGTGCTCAAGTGGTTTCCCGATCATCGCGGCCTGTGCGTCGGCGTGGTCTCCGGCGCGTATGGCATAGGAACCGCAGTTACCGTGGCTCCCATAGCCACGATGATCAAAACCTCCGGATACCAGCACACTTTCATCACTTGGGGATTCATCCAGGGGACGATCGTGGTGCTTGCCGCGCTGTTCATTATCGCACCGCCGGACGGCTGGCTGCCGGTGGGCTGGAAGCCCAGCAAAGTGGCAATCGCCGCGATGGACATGACTTGGGTGCAGATGATTAAGCAACCTTCGTTCTACATCATTTACATAATGATGACGATGGTGGCTTTCGGCGGCTTGGTCGTTACTGCCCAGATCAGCCCCATTGCCTCTTACTATGGCGTCGACAAGGTGATTATCGCCTGGGGTATGTCCGCGCTCGTGTTGGCAATCCAGCTTAACCGTATCGTCAACGGTATAACCCGGCCCTTCTGGGGTTGGATTTCGGACCGGATTGGCCGCGAGAATGCCATGTTCCTGGCCTTCACGATCGAAGGCATTGCCGTATGGGCATTGCTGCAAACGATCACCAGGCCGGTTCTGTTCGTACTGCTGTCCAGCGTGGTGTTCTTCGCCTGGGGCGAAATTTTTTCCTTGTTCCCGGCGATCACTGCCGACCTGTTCGGCAGGAAATGGGCCACTACTAACTACGGCATTGTCTACACCGCCAAAGGCACGGCCTCGATTTTCGCTGGACCGGTCGCCGCTATGGCGAGTGTTAAGGAAGGCTCGTGGGTCAACGTGTTTTACGCCATGATTGCGTGCGACATACTCGCGGGGTTCATGGCGCTGCTCTGGTTGAAGCCTTACGCGGCGCGGACCATTAAACGCGCCAAGGAGATGCAGGCAGAAGCCGTAGCAGAGGTTCAGAAAGTCAAGGCAAAGGCCGCTGGAGCCGGACAATAGAATCGGCTTAGCAGCCAACGGTCCGGACAGCAACTTGGAGGGGAGTCCTCAATGGCCACGAAGGACTCCCCCCGTTTCAGCGTTCTGTTGCCCGGCCAGTTGCGGCGAAGCTGAGTGAGCATATCCTTTCGTCTGTCTGGAATTAAGGAACTTGCGATCCAGAGGTTATGACGAATCCGAGGCGGCAATTCCCGGCAAATGCGGGCAGCTTTTTCTTCAGTCGCGACGAGTTCGACTACGCCGTCGGAGCGCTGACGCAAAAACTTGAAAAAGGAGCCGCTGTCGATCCTTCGTGGCTTCCGGAGCTAGTCACCATCGGCGGCTTTCAGTACGAACGCGGCCGGCGAGAGTTTGCAGAGTGGTCAGATTCGATTCAAGCCCTCCTCGGCGGCGCCGTGCAAGCACTCTTGCGCGAGATCTGGGAGGCCATTCCGCGCAGCGTGGCCGAAAGATTCGGCGCTGCCATCAACAGCGGCATGGCGGATGTCGAGTTGGCGCGGCTCGGTCATGCCTACAAGCAACTCCAAATCAGCTTCCGTCAAACCCGCGGGGACTCGATCGTCGAAATGATGTCCGACCTCGCCAAGTTCAACGAGGCGGTTCACTCACCCGAACAACCAGCCGAATCCGGAGACGGTATAAGCGAGGATGCGCACCGTCACATCTGCATCCGTTGCGGCATGCCGTATGGGCACGAGCCCTGGCAATGCGAACCGCCCGACGACCAGCATTGCCCCATGTGCGCTGAAAACGCTGGCGGACCAATCCCCATCTGGATCGAACGCTGGACGGAACCCGGCGACGTGGAGCCCGCCATGACCGAGTCGGCAGAGCGCAAACTGGCATCCGCTGGTACTGGCACGATTACGGCCGTTGCAGAAGCCGCTTCGCCTGCGCCGGCGGAGTCAGCGGCAACTCCCATAACCGTGAGCGTCGAGACAAAAGAAGACGACAGCCCGATCCCTAACCCCACCAAGCATGGTCTCGCGAAGGTGGGAGGCATGGACGAACTCAAGCGATTGCTGTACGAAGAAGTCGTTACCGCCATGCGCGACCCCGAGGACCTGAAAGCATACGGCCTAACGATCCCGAACGGCATTCTGTTGTTCGGCCCACCCGGATGCGGCAAGACATTTATCTCGCGCGCGCTGGCCGAAGAGATGGGGTACTACTTCGCGGAAGTGTTCCCTTCCGAGATTGGCAGCACCTTCATACACGGCACCACGCTGAAGATTCGCGAGCTGTTTGACACCGCCGCCGAGCGCGCGCCGGCGATTGTTTTTGTCGACGAATTCGAAGGCATTGTTCCCGCGCGCAGAGAGCTTGCCGCCCATCAGCATCAAACGGCGGAAGAGGTAAGTGAGTTTCTCAAACAGTTGGAAACCTGCGCCGAGCGCCGAATCCTGCTGATCGCGGCCACCAACGAACCATGGAAAATCGATCCGGCGGTGCAGCGGACCGGCCGGCTCGACAAACGAATCTATGTCGGGGCGCCCGACGCCGCTGCACGTTCGGCGATTTTGCAATTCCATCTGTATGGCCGCCGCATGACCGCCATTGATGCCGACAGCCTGGCGAGATCGCTGGATGGATACTCGGCGGCCGATCTGAAAGTCCTGGTGGACGAAGCTGCGCGCCTGGCCCGCAAAGCGCGGCAACCCATCTCGGAAGAACACTTGAGCAAGGCGGCGCGCGAACGTGTGCCTCCGTCCATTACCGCGCAGGATGAGCAGAGGTTCCGGGCATTCGAACAGCGTGGCGTGGATGGGCCGCGACGTGCCTCCCATGTCTTGTTGCCCGACGACCCCTCTATCCGGACACAAAGGCGCGCACCAAACATAACGGATTCCACTCGAAGAAAAAGCTGATGTGTAGCGGGCTCCCCGTGCCTGCCTGCCCGCCGCTAGTTCGCGTTTCATAGCATCTCGTAATAATTCATGTTCTTGTAACGCAAGCGGTGAGAGATGCCCACTTTTCGCCCGTCGGGAAGCCTATCATTGGGGTGACAGTGGAGGTGTGAATGAATCGTTCGGTCTCATCTGATTGGCAACGTGTACGGCTCGGCCTGTCTGTCGCTGTCATCATGCTCTTAATATGTGGCTTGGCAGCCAGGGCAGATGCGCGCAGCGTAGTTCTCATCTCGTTGGACGGAATGCGCCCCGATTACGTAACACGGGCGGAACAGCTTGGGCTAAAGGTTCCCAACCTTCGGCGCATGATGCGCGAGGGAGTTTACGCTGAAGGCGTGACCGGCGTTGTCCCAACCGTAACGTATCCGAGCCACACCACGCTGATCACCGGTGTTTGGCCCAGCAAGCATGGCATCTGGGCAAACACG
>JBEKBO010000015.1:0-62340 GCA_050015355.1 Candidatus Korobacteraceae bacterium
CGCAGGCCTGCTCGCGGCTGAAGCGCCGTTCCACCTCGAGCAATGTCCTCGGGTAATCCTCGCTCACAGCCCCGGACACTACATCTTGCGTTCGGTGGCGTCAAGTAAATACCCCCATTTTACTGAATTCGCATAGGATATCGGCATTCCCCGCAGCGGCCCGTCCAGGTCCGGCCAGCAGCTCTCGATTTCAGGTAAACTCGCTCGAATCTCTGGCCATCTGATCTGCTGTGCCACTCGGATCGAAGTACCTGAACGCAATCATAAAAAAGTTTGCGCTCACGGCAGTACTGGCCAGCATCACTGTGCTCGGCTTGCCTGCTGCCATGGCGCAGCAGTTTGTTTTCAGCCCGACAACCACGCTATCCGCCGAGACGGCCAACAACACCAGCGCCGCCTCTTCTTTCACCGCGCTAAGCAACGGGGATTCCGCACCAGGGAATGTCAGCAAACTGGCGACCGCGAATCTGCTCTACCCAGGCGCCACAACCGCGATCTACGCGCAATTGATGCCGTGGTTCGGCCAATCCAACCACCTCAACGTAGGCTATAACTCCGACGATTCCACGCAGGTACACAAGCAGGTTACCGACATGTTGAGCCGTGGCATCTCCGGCGTCATCGTCGACTGGTACGGCCCCGATGCGGCCGTCGAAAACAACACCACTTTGCTGATCATGGCCGAGGCTGAAAGCAGTAACGGTTCTTTCGTCTTTGCCGTCCAGGAAGATGTGGGCGCGCTGAGCACGTGCGCGACAACGTCGGAGTGCGATGTAACGCAGCAGGTTATCAGCGACCTGACTTATGTCAACAACACTTACGAGGGCTCGCCGGCTTACATGACTGTTAATGGCCGCCCGGCCGTGTTCTTTTTCGGCGTCGACAAATACGCCATCAACTGGCCCCTGGTGCGTACCAGCGTTCCCGGCAATCCGTATTTCATCTTCATCGGCACAAGCGGGTTGACCCATGCGGATGCCGACGGATACTTCGCCTGGATCATTATCGATACCGGCAATCGCGACGATGAGAGCCTAAGCGTGCTCTCCACTTTCTATTCCGGAATGCAGGCCCTTCCGAACGACTTAACTTATGGCGCCAGTTACATCGGCTTCAATGAATCTCTTGCGCCCTGGATCAAGAGCAATCCCCGCATCATGAATCAGCACTGCGGGCAAACCTGGCTGGACACGTTCGCTGCGGTTGCCAAAGCTGGCTACTCGGCAGGCAATCAGCTACAAGCAATTCAAATTGTCACTTGGAATGATTACGAGGAAGGCACTGAGATCGAAACCGGGATTAGCAACTGCATTGCGATCTCACCTTCGATCAACGGAACGTCACTGCAATGGGCAGTTACCGGCAACGAAAATGCGGTCGATCATTACGCGGTTTTCATCTCCCTGGATGGCCAGAAATTGATGAATCTGGCCCGCGTCACCGCGGGAACACACACGCTTAATCTTTCCACCTACAACCTGGTTCCAAACACGACCTACCAGCTTTTCGTCGAAGCCATTGGCGTGCCTTCGGTACTGAATCAAATGTCAGCCCCCGTCGCATACATGCCGCAGGCGCAGCCGCCCAACGCCGTGCTTACCCTCAGTGCCACCAGCGGGACGGCTCCGCTGTCCATATCCGCCTCCACCGCACAGTCGTCCTCTCCGAATGGAACGATCACCAGCTCGACCATAAACTTCGGCGACGGCAGCGCGGTGGTAGCGGGCCCTACGGCGAGCCACACCTACACCTCGCCCGGCACATTTACGGTCACTGCTACGGTAACGGACAGTGTTAGCGCAACCGCTTCGACGACGCAGAAGGTCACGGTTTCGGCCGCCATCCCAACGGCCGTCTTGTCCGTCACTCCCTCCAGCGGCGCTGCTCCGCTGAACGTCCTCGCATCGCTGGCTAATTCCTCGTCGCCCGATGGCACCATCAGCAGCGGCACTATAAACTTCGGCGACGGCAGCCCGACGGTTACGGCCCTGACAGCGAGCCATACTTACAGCTCGCTCGGCACTTTCACGGTCACCGGAACGGTCACCGACAGTAATGGCATGACGGCTACCGCGACCCAGCAGGTAATAGTTTCGCGAGCAGTTCCAACCGCAGTGCTGGCGGTTACGCCGCTCAGCGGAAAGACCGCACTGAAGATTGCGGCATCACTCGCCCAATCCTCGTCGCCCGATGGCACTATCAGCAGCGGCACCATAAACTTCGGCGATGGCAGCCCGACGGTCACGGGCCTAGCGGCGAGCCATACTTATTACGTGCCCGGCACTTTCACAGTGACAGGCACGGTGACGGACAGCCTTGGCGCGACAGCCTCCGCCACAAAGAGCGTAACCGCCACCCAGGGCTGCGCAATCAGCAGCACCAACCGCAGCATTACCATCTGCACCCCGGCCGCTAACTTCACGGTCACTTCGCCTGTACAGATCGTCGCCTATGCAACCGACAGCAAGGCGATAACACAAATGATCATCTACGTTGGCGGCAAGGCCGTCTACACGCAGAAGGGATCGGCAAAACTCGTCAATACCGCGCTCAGCCTCAGCTCCGGAACTCATACAATCCAAGTCAAGGCCTGGGATTCGAGCACAAGCTTCAGCAAGTCAATTACAGTCAAGGTTAAGTGACACGGACGCAGCGAGCGGCTAGGCTTGCTCGGCTTTGGGGTTGTCATGCTGAGGGTCCCCGGCAGACCCGACCATGGAAGCCTTTCGCTACGGAACTTTATGACTCACTGTGCGTGCGGCAACTGCAGAATCATTCCGCCGCCCTGCCCTGCCTGCACAGTGGGAAACTGTCCGTTCCACTTGTCAATGAGCGTGCGGTTGTTCTCGATTCTTCGTGGTTCAAGAAGCTGCGGTGTAAGAGAACTCTGCCGAACTCGCGGCGCGAGCGAAGCGGCGAAACCGGAATTTCTTTTCCCTGGCAGCCGTATGTATACATAAATTCAAAAGCTTCCGACGCTTGCGGTTGTTGGGGTTACGTCCATCCTTAGTTCATTAATTTCCCTGTTATCCTGAATAGAATCTGACATAGAATCATCAGCAAGGAGCAGGTCTTGCCGAAATTCGAAGAGTGCCTTCAACGTCTTGAAACCATCGTCCAGCAATTAGAGCGGGGCGATCTTCCATTGGAGCAGGCTCTAAAACTCTTCGAAGAAGGTGTGGGACTCTCAGATTCCTGTCGCCGGGAACTGGAGGAGGCCGAAGGCAAGGTCGAAATCCTGCTCAAGCAAAACGGAAGGTTGCAACCCGAGCCCTTCGCCAATACTGCCGATCGGCCGGAGCCACATTAGCAGCCGAATCAACTCAGTCCTGGGGGCGCACGCAAGCGCCCATTGAGGCTTTGCTCATCCCGCGCAAGCCCGGGCAGTCATGCTGACTCACCCGGGTGGACCGCGAAGATTTGAGCTGGGGAGAATGTGTATGCAATACCTGTCGATTCTCATAGCCCAGGCAGACGGTAGAGCAGGCGCTCTACTCGCCGCAAACCTACAAACCCACTTCCGGGAGATCCGCGTAGCACGCGGCCTGAACGAGTTGCGGGAGAAGCTTTTTCAGAACAAGGAGCCATACGCCGTAGTCGTCGATCTCGAATTGGTCAATTTCCGGGAGTTGCGTGAAATCTGCGAGTCGTATCGTAATACAGCGGTTATCTGCACTCATCGCCTCGCCGATGAGGAGATGTGGGTAGCGGCGCTGGCCGCCGGCGCAGCCGATTGTTGTGCGCCCAACGACATCGCCGGTATCCTCCGGGCCGCTTCCGGCACGCACCTTCGGAGATCCATTGCCAAGGCAGCCTGATGCAGGCTTGCGACCGCCTAGCAGGCTGCGGAAAAACAGATTTCAGGCCAGTTCCCATGTTGGTGTATCCAAATTCCCAAGAGGATGTCATGGCGACCGGAGCGAAGCGGAGTGGAGCCACCCTTTGTTTTCAGCAGCAGAAACAAAAGGTGGCTCGACTTCGCTCGCCATGACAGTCTGATCTATTGGGATACACCTACTGGGGAACCGCCCTAGGTGAGGTGGGTCCACGAGGTGCCCACATCACTTGGCCCCTCGCTTGTGCTGCCTCAACAAGCGCAACCACGGCGCGTGCCGTGGACCCCGGCTTCCACCCCAAGAAGCCAACAGCAGGCTTGTTGGGGACCCCGGCTTCCACCCCAAGAAGCCAACAGCAGGCTTGTTGGGGGCCCCGGCTGCGGCGCGTTTTTTCGCAGCTTGCTAGTTCGGCGGCAACCGGTCTTCCGGCTCTTCTACCCCGGCGTTCCTGTAGGCGTTGATTGCGTCTTGAACCGAGATAATCCCGATCAGCATTGCGGGATCTGCTCGATGTACCACGGGCAGGAAGGGCCAGTCGCTGATGTGGCGCAGGGCCGTCTCCAGGGGCTGATCCGGATAGAGCGCGGGAATGAACATGTGCAACCGCGAGCCTAACGATTCGCTTCCCTCAGGCTCAAGTTCCAGCAGCGTCTGCCGCGAAACTCCGGCCCATCGCCCGCCCGGCAACTTCACCAGGAAGAAATCGCCTTTTGCGCCTTGCACCACGTGCCGAGCGTGAAAAAGGGTGCCGTTGCCATCGAGCACTTGTTCCGCGAACGGGCACAGCGCGTTTTCCACGCGCAGGATTGCGACTTCGCGCTCTTCTTCCAGCGACGGCAGGTCGAGGCCGTCCTGCCGCGAGAGCAGATCGAAGATCGGCACCCGCTGAAAGCTGCGCGAAATCAGATATGCAACCGTGTTCGAGACGATGACCGGAAGGATGATCGAATAATTGCCGCTCACCTCCAGGATCATGATGATCGACGTCATGGGTGCGCGCAGGATTCCCGCGAACAGTGTCCCCATGCCGATGAGCGCATAGGCGCCAACGGGAATCGACAACTGCGGAAAGAATGACTGCTCGAGTCCGCCGACGGCGCCGCCCAGCATCGCGCCGATGAACAACGTGGGAGCGAACAGCCCGCCCGGAGTACCACTGGTAAAGGATATTCCGGTCGTCAGGATCTTCAATCCAGCCAGGATTCCCAGGATTTCCCAGCCGAAACGCGCATTCATCGCCTGGTCGATTGAGCTGTAGCCGGCGCCCATGACTTGCGGAAAACGGATGCCGATCAACCCGATCAGCAGCCCGGCCACTCCCGGTTGCAGGTATTGCGTCCATGGCGGCAGACGCCGTAGCCATGGGCGGAGCAAGGCTATGAACTTGACGAAAAACACCGACGCGACGCCGCCCAACACTCCCAGCGCCGCATAAGCAATCAACTCGCCCGGGTGTTCGAGATGATACTCCGGCACGCGGAACAGCGGCTCCTGCCCGAGAAACCAGCGCTCAACCACCGTGCTCGATATGGCCGACAGCACCACCGCGCCGAGAATGCCCGCAGTCCAGCGGCCAATGACTTCTTCAATGACGAATAACACGGCGGTGATCGGCGCATTGAAGGCCGCCGCCAGTCCCGCCGCCGCGCCGACAGGCGCAATCAGCCGCAAGCGTTCGCGCGAAAGTCGCAGGCGTCTTCCGATTAAGGATGCTATGCCGGCGCCGACCTGCAGCGAAGGATCTTCCGGACCGAGTGATTGTCCGCTGCCAATCGCCAGCGCGCTGGTCAGAAACTTGCCGATCGTGGTTCTGCTCCCCACGTAACCGTCATAGATATAGAGCGCGCCCTTCGTTTGGTTCACGCCGCTGCCGCGCACGCGCGGAAAAAATTTGCCGATCAAAACTGCAATCAGCAAACCGGCCAGCGCCGGAGCGATGAACACCCGCGGAGCGCCCGGCCGCAGACCGGTACCCAGCAGCAGCCATCGCACGGCGGTGATGGCAACCCTGAAAAGCACCACCGCCAGTCCCGCAATCGAGCCGATAATGACCGACAGCACGAGAAAGAACTGCTCCTCGCGCAACGACAAAAGCGCTGACCCGGTCAGCATCCGCCGCAAAGACGACCAGTACTTTCGCCGGACGGGACTGCCGCTGGTTGTTCGCCTTTCGACCGGCGTCATTTCCTGGCCCCCCAGCGATGATGGCCGATGGTGGTTAGCAGCTCGTCCATCCCATTCGGTGCGCCACACAGCCTCCCCGCGGCATCTTCGGTGGCGAAAACGAAGCGCATCATGTTCTCCACCACGTCGCCGTGCCCCTTCAAGTGGCCTTCCGTCGAGTAGCGTCTGAGTTGCTCGGCCCAGCTCTGGAGCTGAGCGAGTTTATCCTCATCTGCTTGCATCTCCGGGGAAGGTGTATGCGACTGACCGCCGGCCGCGGCTTTCGCGCGGGAGCGAACGCACTCGTCGAGCCGTTTCACGGCCGCCTCGTAGGCGGCGACCGTGCGCCGAGCCCGTTCTGCCGCGTTCACTCCTGGTGAGAAAGGATCGGCTGCCAGCAGTTGCTCCGTTCTGGTTAGCAGGTCCTTGGAGTTTGCGTTCTGATCGTCCAGCCTCACCGCCTCCATCAAGTAGCGCTTGGCTGCCGGATAATCGCCAGCCTGGAGCGCCACTGCACCGGTGCCCGCATAGGCGGCAGCAAAATTACGATCCAGTTGTCGGGCGTGCTGAAACTCGGCAAGCGCCCGGCGCGCGTCACCCAGTTTGAAATAGATCTGCCCAAGCCGCGTGTGGGCGTCCGCGCTCGGCGGAAGCTCAGGCAATAGCGTTGCCAGCTCTGCCTCGGCAGCGTCATTCTGGTGATTTGCGGCCAGCACTTCCAGCAGTTCGAATCGCGCATTGAGGCGTTCGACCGCGGGCGTTCTCCCCGGACTCCAGATGCCGTCAATGGCGCCACGATAATACCGAATTGCATCTCGCAACTCGCCCTTGCCGGCCGCAATCCGCGCCAGCTCCAGGTTCACCACTGAATCGGTCGGATGTTCCTCCAACAGGCTCAGCAGACGCGAACGAGCCTCGTTCGGACGTCCGGCGGCAAGCAGTGCGTCGGCAAGTCGAACGCGGTATTCGTCGTCGTCCTGCTTGGCATAGACCAGTGCAGTCTCAAAATCTTCAACCGCCTGTTCGGGACGGTGCGAGTTGAGCGCAGCCACGCCTTTCTGATACCAAGCGGAAGCCAGCTCGTCCTGCCGATGGTTGAACCAGTCCACCACCATGCGCGTAAAGCTGAAACCGGCAATGATGATCAGCACCAGCACGGGCAGTCCGAGCTTATGCCGGCGCAGCGAAACCGCCGCCTCGCAATTGGCGCATCGCCCCGCCGGGGTCAGGGGCTCGCCGCACAGCATGCATGTCTGGTTGGACGCTGGCATGTTGAATTTTTAACTTAGCAGATTTGGCGGCGCTGTGCGCATTCCTGCCGGTGTCAAGAGGGTCACCCCATCGCAGGTGATTGCGGAGCCTCTCAAGCTCCGAAAGTCCGCAAACTCTCCCAAAACGCAAAAAGGAGAGGCAGGTTTGCCTCTCCTTTTAATTCCGGCTTTTCGCGTCAGCTTCGGCGCAATCCGGGCTCCTGCGACAGGCCGGCGCTTAGCGCCGGCGAGTCAGCAACGGAGCTAGTACAACCGGAAATTAACTTCCACGCTGATCTGTACGGCCACGGGCTTGCCATCCTTCATGGCCGGCTCGAACTTCCATTTGCGGACTGCTTCAATCGCCTTCTCATCCAGCCCCATGCCAAGTTTGCGCGTCACACGGACCTGCTGCGGAGCGCCGTTCGGGTCGACAACCATCCAAAGGACGACTGTTCCCTGGTACTTCGCCTTGCGGGCTTCTTCCGAATACTCGGGATCCGGCGCATCGAGGGCGCGCGGAGCCGAAACCCCGTTGCCCACTCGGAAAACGCCGCCGCCAATCCCACCGCCGCGGCCTTGCCCAACCCCAGGACCAGTTCCGACACCCACGCCACCGCCGCTGCCCGAACCTATTCCGCCTCCCGAACCGGTGCCGTTGGAAGCCGGTCCGCTGGGAAGCACGGCCTTCGGGTCACCAAAATTCATCGCGTTCATGGTCGGCAACTTTACCTGCGGCGGCATGACAACCGTCGGTTCCACCGCCAGTTTGGGATGGTCATTCCGCACGACCATCGCCGGTGGAGTGATCTGCTCCATCGCCGGCTTGGGCAGTTTGCCCTTCACAGCGGGAATCTTGTCATGGTCGCCACCGCCACCGCCGCCGCCAATGACATCATTCTTTTTCATTGAAATCGGAGGTAGATAATCGGAAACAGGCGGTGCGATTAACGTGACCGTCTCGTGCACCTCTTGCTTGACGGCCTTCGCCCCGAGAATCGTGAGGGCAATCAGCCCACCGACAGCCAATGCATGCACCACGAGCGAGACCCAAGCGCCTTGCTTCTTGTAGTTGTATGCGCCCCAGATATCGCGAACCTTGACCGGACGCGACGTAAGTTGCAACGGCGGCAACTTCTCGGGGAAAAAGGTCTCTCGGATATTACTGAACAGGGATTCCCAAAGCGATTGATCGAAACTACCCCTGGGCAACAGGTCGAGTCTGCCGGTGTTAAGTATCGGCGCATTCAAAACGTCGTTCGCCATATAAGCCGTCTTTGTCCCTCTCTCCGTTACCGGGGCCTTTGACTATCGGCTAGAAAGATGAGCACATCGGTCGCCAAGTTGCACGCGGGACTAAAATGCCCATTTGCTACGAAATGCGAGTTGCCGATCAACTCCGCGCGCTCGCGCTGAGTTTCCCATTCCAATCGTTAGATGCTGCTCTCCTGCTTTCGACGCCTGCGAAAATGAACGCTTATGAAATTTTTCCTGAACGCAGCAGGTCGATTTTCCTTGTTGTTGCGTTTCACCATAGTGCTATTCCTGATTCTGGGGCCCCGGATTGGACTCTCGCTTCCGGACCCCTATAATGAAGAATCGGCGCGAAGTTCCGCCGCTTGACTAATGTACTGGGCCTTCCCGGCTCCATCGCGGCCCCCGTGAGGGCTTGCTGGTGGAAATCCAGGGTTCCGGTGAGCGTTGCGATGGCGCGAACCGGTAGAGCCCGGCCAGACGAGAAAGGACCGGAGTGCCGCTAGATCTCAAGTCGACCCTTAACCTGCCGAAAACCGAGTTCCCGATGAAGGCCAACCTGCCGCAGAATGAGCCCAAAATGCTCGCTCATTGGGAAAAAATCCATGTCTACGAGAAAATTCGTGAGTCACGGCGCGGCGCACCCATTTACGTCCTGCACGACGGCCCTCCTTACGCCAACGGCCCCATCCACCTTGGGCACGCGCTGAACAAATGCCTCAAGGATTTCATTGTCAAATCGCGCAACATGGCGGGTTTTGACGCACCGTATGTGCCTGGATGGGACTGCCACGGCCTGCCCATCGAGATTAAGGTCGACGAGTCACTCGGGCGCAAGAAGTTGCAAATGGACCCGCTGCAGGTGCGCCAGGCGTGCCGGAAATATGCCGAGAAATATCTCGACTTGCAGCGCGAGCAGTTCAAACGCATCGGCGTCTTTGGCCGCTTCGAAGAGCCTTACTCGACCATGACCCCGCAATTCGAATCATGGGTGATTGCGAACTTCTACGCCTTCTTTGAGAAGGGCATGGTCTACAAGGGTCTGAAGCCCGTCTACTGGTGCATTCACGACGAGACCGCTCTGGCCGAAGCTGAAGTCGAATATGCCAACCACACCAGCCCTAGCGTCTGGGTTCGCTATGCGCTGACCAGTGACCCGGCCGCGATCGATCCGGCACTGACCGGGAAAAAGGTCGCGACCATTATCTGGACGACTACCCCATGGACGCTGCCGGCCTCCATGGCCGTCGCCTACAACCCGCGGGAAGAGTACGTCGCGATTGCGAGCGGCGAGTGGGTGTACATTGTTGCCCGCAAGCTTGCCGAGGAAACCGCCCGCAAGTGCCAACTGGGCGAGCTGCTTTCCATTGCCAGTTTTCCCGGTTCCAAACTTGAGCGGGTAACCTTCGCGCATCCTTTTCTCGATCGCCAGGTCCTCGGCGTGCTGGCTGACTATGTGACCATGGACCAGGGAACCGGTGCGGTTCACACTGCTCCCTCTCACGGCGCCGACGACTTCTATACCGGAGTCGAGTACGGCATTGACCAGACATGCAACGTCGACGGCTCCGGCCACCTGCTCCACGGATTGCCCGAGTATGACGGCATGACCGTTTTCAAAGCGAACGAACCGATCGTTCAACTGCTGAAGACGCGAGGCGCGCTGCTTGGCCGCGAGGACATCGAGCACTCCTACCCGCATTGCTGGCGCTGCCACAATCCAGTCATCTTCCGCGCCACCGAGCAGTGGTTCATCTCCATGGAGGGCAAGCTTAACCAAGGCACGCTGCGCAGCGTCTCGCTCGACGAGATCAAGAAGGTCAAGTGGGACCCGGCTTGGGGCGAAGAGCGCATCTCCAACATGATCGCCACGCGTCCGGATTGGTGCATCTCGCGCCAGCGCGTCTGGGGTGTCCCCATCGCCGTCTTTTTCTGCACGGGCTGTGGCGAAGTGTTGCAGTCGAAGGCGGCCAATCGCGCCGTAGTCGATCTGTTTGCTCGCGAGGGCACCGACTCGTGGTATCGCCTCCAGCCGAGCGAAATCCTGCCCGCCGGGACAAAATGCGCAAACTGTGGCGGCACTTCGTTCCGCAAGGAAATGGACATCATCGACGTCTGGTTCGAGTCCGGCTCAAGCCAGGCGGCCGTGCTGGGCCACACGCCGGACATGCCATGGCCCGCAGACGTTTACCTGGAGGGCGGCGATCAGCACCGGGGATGGTTCCATTCTTCCCTGCTCTGCGGCGTAGGGCTGCACCATGCGGCGCCCTACCGCGCCGTGGTGACCAATGGCTGGACGCTCGACGAGCAAGGCCGGGCGATGTCGAAGTCGCTGGGCAATGTGGTTGACCCGGTCGATATCTGCAAACGGCTTGGGGCGGAAGTCGTGCGCCTCTGGGTGGCTTCGGTCGACTTCCGCGAGGACGTGCGCGCCTCGGAAACCCTGGTGCAGCGCGTGGCCGAGAACTACCGCAAAGTGCGCAACACCTTCCGCTATCTGCTCAGCAATCTTCACGGCTTCGACCCCGTGCGCGACCTCGTGCCGTTTGAACAGATGGAACCGCTCGATCAATTCATGCTGCTGCGCACGGTCGACCTCGCCCGCGAACTGCGCGAGTGGTACGACCAGATGCTCTTTCACCGCATCTATCAGCGGCTGATTCAGTTCTGCGTCGTCGACCTGAGCGCGCTCTACATGGCGGTGCTGAAGGATCGCCTCTACACCTTTCCGCGCACATCGCGCGAACGCAGGTCGGCGCAGACGGCGATGTGGCGAATCGCCGAGGCGCTGGCGCGCCTGGTCGCGCCCATCATGACTTTCACCGCGGATGAAGTTTGGCGGTTCTTGCCGGTGTTGAAGTCGCGCCCTGAAAGCGCGCATATGGCCTTGTTCCCGAACGATCACGACATCACCGGCGAGATCCGGGATCGCGATGCCGCAGCAACTCTCCGTGGCGATTGGGAAACCTTGGTGGCGATTCGCGATGAAGTGAATAAGGCCATCGAGCAGGCTCGCAACGAGAAGGTCATCAACAGCGAACTGGAAGCCGCAATCGTCATCACCGCCCCCGCGGAATCGTACAAACTGCTGGAGCGCTATCGCGGCCACTTGAACGCCCTGTTTGTCGTCTCCTCGGTGGGGTTGAGGTTGGGCGAATCGACCGACGGAGCGGTTGCGCTTGCGGTGGAAATTCACCACGCTCCCGGCCAGAAGTGCGACCGCTGCTGGAACTACTCGACGCACGTCGGCGAGGATCAGTCGTATCCAACCGTCTGCGACCGTTGCTCCGCCGCGCTTAAGGTCATCGAAAAGGAAAAGGAAGAGGAAAACGCGGGGGCAGCATCGTGACAGGCCGCCCGTATCGCCTGTACCAGTTTCTGATTGCCGCGCTCGTGGTTGTCGGCGACCGCGCTAGCAAGTGGCTGATTGCACGATCAATTCCGCTGAACGGCTCCGGCATCCAGGTGATCCCGCGCCTTTTCCGCATCACTCACGTCGAGAATCGGGGGGCGGCTTTCGGGCTTTTCGCCGAGTCGCCGGCGGCGTGGAAGACTTCGCTGCTGGTAGTGCTGTCGCTGCTGGCGATGGCCGTCATCACCTATCTGCTGTGGAAGTCGGATCACGCCCTCGACTCAACCGCAATCGGGCTATCGCTGATTCTGGGCGGAGCGGCCGGCAACTTATGGGATCGCCTGGTGCACGGCCGAGTGGTCGATTTTCTGCATTTTTATATCGGCGAACACATCTGGCCCGATTTCAACGTTGCCGATAGCGCCATCGTAGTCGGCGCCATTCTGCTCATGGCCGATATCGTATTTCCCCAGCCGCACCCAGGCAAGATCGCTTCGTGAAGGCCGGCTTCAGCGTTGGGCAAGCCCTTGTATGGACGGAGATGTATGAGCTGGATCGATCAAGATAACGAAGGCAGCCGCGGGCTCAGACAGTCTGGAGAAGAAGAGGTGGCGCGCCACCTGCGCTGGATGTGCTGTAGCGGAGTGCTCACGCTGTCCGTAGCAATCGTCGCGGTAGTGACCGCCACCGCCAGGAGCTTCTTTTATTTCGTTATCCCATTCGTCGTCTCCTGCTTCTTCACTTGCAGGCAGTGGATGGAATGGCGACGCGCGAAACGTTGGCTGGCGGCCGCGCCGGAAGCCGATGCGGAGAGCAGCCCCGAAGCAGCCGAAGTCGTGATTTTCCGCTGTTCTTTTTGCGGCAAATATCAAGAAGATGTGACGCACTTGATCTCCTCGCCACAGGGCACAGGGGTAGCGCCCGCTCATATTTGCGATAAGTGCGTCGAGGTGTGTAACTCAATCCTCGCGGATATCCGTAGCGGCAAGGTCAAAGTGTAGCGCGGTTACTGCGGATACAGCCTGCGGTAAATCCTCGCGTTGCGCATAATCGACTGCACATACTCGCGCGTCTCGGTAAACGGAATCGACTCGACGAACTCCGCTACGTCGCGGTAGTTGCCCGCGCTGAGCCAGTCTTCGACGCGGTTGGGGCCGGCGTTATAGGCGGCCAATGCGTACTCCACCTGGCCGTTATAGTGTTCAACCATATCGCGGAAATAGCGCGTTCCGAGCTGCAGGTTGATGTTCGGAACCAGTAGCGTCTCCGTCCGGAAACCGCGGATGCGCAGTTCTTTGGCGGTTTTCTTGCCTGTGATGGGCAGCAATTGCATCAGGCCAAAGGCGTTCGCCCGCGAAACCGCGCCAGGATTGAACTCCGACTCCTGCCGTATGAGCGCCGCCACCAGGTAAGGATCGAGTTGGTTCTCCATGGCGAAGCGGCGGACGTCCGTCCAGTACGGCCGGGGGAACAAGTAATCCCAGTAGGGCCGGGGAAGCACGGAAATATCAATTGCAAAGTAGCTGGGCACAGCCGATTTCATGAAGCGAAGAGCCCGATGATCCTGGCCCCCTTCGCGATAGATGCGGGCGATTTCCAGCGTTGCCCAGTTCGCCCCCTTGCCACCATCGGACGCCCGCAATTCCTTGATGGCGAAGTCGGTCATTCCGGCGTTTTCCAAAAGCTTGCTCTTTTCCACGCGCAACGCATCCCCCGGTATGTTGGTCAGCGCCGCGGCTGCACTCAGTGGCGCGAGCGGAGGAATGGTGTCGAGAAGCGGATCGTGTGCCGCGGGTGAAACCGCGATTTTCGCCAGCCTCTCTGTCGCCAGATGGCCGTAATAATAGTTGCGGTAACGTTCCGCGACCTTCGCATACCACGCCCGGGCCAAAGGCAAATCGCTCTGCTCTTCCGCGATTCGTCCGCGCCAGTAGACTGCGGCGGCGGTCTCCAGCGAAGCCGGATAACTCTGCACGTGTTGCGTAAATTCTTTTTTCGCCTCTTCCGTCCGTCCCTGTCGATAGGTCAGCCAAGCCGCTTTCCAGTGTGCGTAAGAGGCCCTGCCGCTGCCCGGAAAACGTTCGTGCGCCTCGCGGTAGTAATCGATGGCGTGATCGTAATCCTTCTTCAGCAGGTATAGATTCCCAGCCGAAATCAGCGCCGATTGAAACCATGGGCTGGTGGGCGCCGATTGCCGAAACTGTGAGAGATAGTTCAGCAGGTCGCCCTCGTTGCCTTCCGTGCGGGCGATTTCCACCAGCTCGTAAAGCCGCTGCGCGTTGGCTTCTCCCGTCGTCTGTGCGTGCTGCAGCAAGTCGCGCCCTTCGCGCGCGCCGCCTTTGCCGCTGTGACGCAGTGCATTGCCCAGCCCCACTTCGATCTCGCCGCGCTCCGCCGGCGGAGCCATAGCCAGCAACTGCCGGTACTCGCGTGCGGCGTCCGGCCAGCGATTTCCCTGTGCCAGCAGCGCTGCGTGCATCTTGAGGTCGCCATAGCTGCCGGTCAGGCTCGACCCCTTCGCAATCAGTTCGGCGCCAGCCTGCTCGGCTTCAGGGCTGAGCGGCATGGTCAGGTAGAGATGGCGCAGAATCTCCATTCCCTTCGCCGGATTGCCGCTGTTCAGGTAGGCATGTCCGAGCGCAAGCTCGGCATCGGCCCGCGTGGGCGCACGATTCGCCTCCAGGAAGTTGACCGCCTCCAACGCCCGGCCCGAAGCCACCAGCGCTTCGCCATAGATCGCTCTGGCGTCATTGAGGAAAATCGAATCCGCGCAGTCTTTCGAAAAGTTCTTGAGGGTTGCAACTACCTTATCGCTCTGTCCGCTGCCGCCATAAGCCAACGCCTCAAAGTACCGGACGTAATCGGCCAGTTCGCCGGCGTACGGTCTTGCCTTTTCCAAAGGCGCAATTGCCTTGGCGTATTCACGGTCCAGGATGTACGCGTAACCGATCGCCAGCCACGCCATGCCTCCCGCATCCGTGCCGGCATGCTGCCGCGCATACTTCTCCACCCCGGCATAGGCAGCCGGAGTGCGTGCCTCGATCAACTGATGGGCCATCGGCTTCAACGTTGCCGAAGCCACGAATGCGCGCGTCATGCGCTTGATGCGCGCCGAGTTTGCCCGTTGTTTGGCCGTCGTCTTGTGAGCGCTCTTGGCCGGCGCGGCGCGCTTGGATGCCGCAGCCTTCTTCTGGCTTGTGCTTTTCTTTTGGCTGGTGGAAGGTTTGTTTGCAGCCGCTTTGCCGCTGGCGTCGCTCTTTTTCGCCGGAGAAGCCTTTTCAGCTCCGTCTTGTGACCAACCGGAAACCGCGCTAAGTAAAGCCGAGAGAAGCAGGCACAGAGACAAAAATCGCTTGCACATCACTATTGGGTTCTCTTTGAGTCCGTACTATCCAGTTTAACCCGGAAAGCCGCTGCCTAGTAGCGTGCGATCGTTACTAGCGAGGATACGCACCAGTTCTTCGGCAAAATAATCCGCATCGCGAATCACTTCACCGTAGCGTTTCTGGTACGCCGCGCGGCTCTTCTCGATATCGGGCCGCAAGCGTTCGTACAAGTCTCGTTTCGACCGCCCTTCAGCCACCTTCACCTGGTTGTAAAGTTGGATCTCCTCCACCAGCAATTTGGCAAACCGCTTCGCCTTGGCACGCACGTCATCGCTTTGAGACGCACCCAGGGATGGCGTCACCGGCGGCGCTGGAGCAGGCGGCGTCACTGCGGGCGCCGCGGCGGCGGCGAAGCTCCTTGTGGCGACTGCGGCGGGCTGCGCCGCAACCACGGGATCAGCCACCGGAATGACTGTTGCCGGCGGTTCTGGCCGTGCAACCGCCACTGCCGGTGCGGGCCGCACAGGCTCCGAACTTGTTCCCGACTGCGTCGACTGAATCGCGCCCGACCCGGCTGGTTTGCGCAACGAAGCCGTTTCCACCGCTATGCAGGCAATTAAGCACATGGCCTGCACCACCTCGACCTGAACTACCGAGCTCGTCAAACCTCCGTCCGCATAGACGACTCCGGCCAGGCGGTCGCGAATCAACAATGGAAAGAGAACAATATCTCCTGGGCTGGCAGGCGCAGCAGACGCAAAGACATCGCCAATTTCCGAAGCTTGCAACTTGACCGGCTGGCGCTCCTTGCCGAGCCGTTCGATCACGCGATCAGCGGCGGGAATCGAGATGCGCGTAAATGCCGAAGCATCCCGCATTCCTCGCGACTGCCACCCTACAAAAAATCCGCCGCGCAGAATCAGCAAGCCCGCGCGAGCGGCAAACGGCTGCGTACTCTGCAATAGCACACTGAGGATCTCGACCTGGTTGGCCGCCTGCAAAAGTCGTACCAGGTCGGAGGCAATGACGAATGCGACTTCATGCCCGGCGCGGGTGATTTCGGCTTCCAAAACCGGCTGCAGCTCTTCACCGATGCTTCGCCGCAGCTCCTCGCCCCATTGCCTGACCAATCTGGAAGCCAGCTTTTCAGCCGCTTCCGAAAGATTCTCTTGCACGTTGCTCTCCTGCTCTAGCCGGCTGCTGCAAAACCGTTTTGGCGGGCTTCGGCATCTTTTTCAGCGGCCTGCTAACCGCATGATTATAAGATTGCTTTGCCGCTAAACAAAGCCCTCAACTTTGGAAGGGATCAAACTTCATACTTCCCGCCCTGGTTGAGCCTCGCCGGAATCGCCCGCTACGGTTAGAATGGCATGGAAGTGCGCCGAGGACCAGAGCCGAGAATCGCAGGCCTGCTTTCGGACAGAACCAAGCCCGAACCTATACAATTGAATCAAGATTATGTTCGACTGCTGATCTGGAAATCTTTGAATCGGAAGAAGAATGGGAGCCATCGAATCCAAAGTAAGTGAGCCGGTTAGCGACGAATCCGTACTGGTCAATGCGGCCCGAAACGGAGACGTTGGTGCATTCGAGCAACTGGTGCGGCGTTACGACCGTAACGTATTTCGCATCGCTCAGCATATTACGCAGAACCGGGAGGACGCGGAGGACGTCGTCCAGGACGCATTCCTGAAGGCGTTCCAGAATCTGGGGCAGTTTCAAGGCCAGTCAAAGTTCTATACCTGGCTGGTCAGGATCGCAGTCAATGAAGCCCTCATGCGTTTGCGGCGGCGGCGCCCGGAACGCACGGTCTCTCTCGACGAAGACGTAAAGACGGAAGAGGATTCCATACCGCGCGAGGTCGCGGACTGGTCTCCTAACCCGGAACAGTTGTATAGTCAGGCTGAATTGAAAGACATACTGAGCAAAACCATTCAGGGCCTGTCACCGGGATTTCGCACTGTTTTCGTACTGCGCGACGTGGAAGCTCTGAGCACCGAGGAAACGGCTGAAGCTCTGAATCTCAGTATTCCGGCTGTGAAGTCACGATTGCTGCGCGCTCGATTACAGCTGCGCGAGCGGCTGAACAAATACTTCAAGCGGCGCAATGGAGATAGTAAACAGTGACCTGCTCTGAATTTTTGAAGGAGCTTTCGGACTACCTGGATAACACGACGGATCAGCGCATCCGCGCTGAACTGGAAGATCATTTGCACTGGTGCCATAACTGTTATGTCGTTTGCAACACCACCAAGCGAACCATCGAAATCTATCGTGACTCCCAGTTGTTCGAGCTGCCAGACGATCTGCGAAATCGGCTGCGCACTGCCATTATCGGCAAATGTAAGCAGCACAAGGCAAAAACGGACGCTTAGCGAATTCGAATTTTACGAGTCTCTCGCCTGAGTTCCCGCTCCTTTCCTTTCGGCCTCGGTTTGACCGTTTTCTTTTGTTCTTCTTGATTCCCAAACTACAGTTGGACGAACCTTTTCTCCCGCCTTCGAATCTATAGTGCTATCGCAAGTGGATGGTCCGGAATTCACGGCGCAAGGGCTCTAGCCTGGGGTGGGAACATGGTACTGTCGGGATTTCTGAACGCAATGTTCGGATGTACTCACAAGAACTACAGTTTCCCTTTCACGCCTAAGGACCGGCATAGCTGTTCTGCCGCCGGCACCACCGGAACCTACGTGGTGTGCCTCGGCTGCGGCAAGGAGTTTCCCTACGACTGGCGCGAAATGAAGGTTGTCGCCAGCGATATCCCACAGCCGGAGAAACGTCGCGGAGCCGTCAAATCTTTTGTAAATCCCCTGTGACTTAGGCCTGAAGGTTTTGCAGGCCTACGAAACAAGCTCCAGAAAAAACGGGTGATCTCGAACCGGCAAACCCTTTATGCTGGACAGGCTGCGACTTGGCTGCCATGCCGACGCCGCGAGGCCGCCATTTTTGCCGCCAGCAGAAGGGATAAAGAGATTGAAAATCGTAGACTTGACGCTGCCGCTTCCGCCGGGGCTGAAGACCAATCCCACTCACCCCGAAACCATCATCACGGACCATGTAACTCACTGGTTTACCGCTCCCCGATACCAGTCTCCCTGCAAGGGATACGCCAGCAAGCTGCTGCTCATCTGCGATCATATCGGCACTCACCTTGACGCGCCTCTGCACTTCATCCCGGGCGGAAAATCCATGGACGCCGTTCCTCTGGAGAACACTCTCGGAGAAGCCATCTTCCTCGACGTGTCCGACAAACCGGCGGACCAACCCGTAACCGTTGAAATAATGGAGAAAAAACTGGCGGCCAAAGGCGAACAGATCAAGCCAGGCGACATCGTGCTGCTGCGAACCTGGCCCGGCAAGTGGGGCGATGCAATCTTTAAGGCAGCCGGCATAAGCTGGCCCGCCGCCAAGTGGCTGTGCGCCAGGAAAATCAAGTCGGTGGGCCTGGATCTGCCGAACGCGGACACCGGCGGCGACATGCAGCGTCCATGTCACATGGAACTGTTGGGCAATGAAATCGGCATCATCGAGAACCTCGTCAACCTGGACAAGCTCACTAAAACGCGGCTCTTTTTTATCGGTCTCCCGCTGCACTTCATCGGACTTACGGCTTCACCCATTCGAGCCATCGCCGTCGAAGAATGGTGAGCGCCGGCGGCTGCGTGCGTTTTTCAGTCGCTGACGGTGCCCCCCACGTTCGCCCGCCGTTGGCTAACGTGGAGTAGTGTCTTAAGATTTAGGATGTCATCCTGTATACTGCGGCTCTTAGCCTATGCTCAAAGAGATTCTTCTTCAGGGCCAGCAGGCCGCCGATGCGGCACTCGAGCGCCTGCTTCCGCCGGATACGCAATATCCGCCTTCGATCCACGCCGCCATGCGCCACAGCGTATTTGCCGGTGGCAAGCGCCTTCGTCCGATCTTGTGCATGGAAGCCGCGCGCATGGTCTACGTGGCCCCCTCCAGCGCGCTGCCGCCGGGCATTGCCGAGTTGGGTGCGGCCGTTGAAATGCTGCACACCTATTCGCTTATCCACGACGACCTGCCGGCGCTCGATAACGACGATCTTCGCCGCGGACGCCCCACCTGCCACGTCGCTTTCGGCGAGGCCACCGCCATTCTCGCCGGCGACGCGCTGCAAACCTACGCCTACGAGGTGCTGGCGCGCTTGCAGTGCGCGGCCGAGGCGCGCGTGCGCATCATCGAAGAGATCGCCCATGCCACGGGCACCATCGACGGCATGATCGGCGGCCAGGTGCTGGACCTCGAAGCGGAGCACACCAAGCCCGACGCCAAGACCCTGGAATACATTCACCGCTCCAAGACTGGGGCGCTGATCACGGCCTGTCTCATCTCCGGCTGCATCTATGCCAACGCCACGGCTACTGAACTGCAGCGCGTGCGCGAATTCGGCCGCGCCGCCGGCCTGGCTTTCCAGATTGCCGACGATATTCTCGACGTAACGCAGACCTCCGAGCAGTTGGGCAAGACCGCCGGCAAGGATCTCGCCGTTGAAAAAGTAACGTATCCATCACTCTACGGATTGGAAAAATCAGTGCGGATGGCGGATCAGCTCATTACCCAGGCGTGCGCGGCGCTGGACAACTTTGGCGCTCGCGCCGATACCCTCGAAGCCATCGCGCGCTACCTGGTCGAGCGCAAAAAGTAGGCTACTGATAGTGCTGTTCCGAGGAGCACGTCGCCCCATGCCTGACACTGTCGACATCCTTGCCATTGCCGCTCACCGCGACGACGTCGAGCAGACCTGCGGTGGCACCCTGCTCAAAATGGCCCAGCGTGGCTATCGCACCGGAATCCTCGACCTCACCCAGGGAGAGATGGGCACCCGCGGCAGCGCCGAAGACCGCGCCCGCGAGGCGAACCATGCCGCCGCCCTACTGAGCGTCTCATGGCGCCAGGCGCTCGACATCCCTGATGGCCGCGTGGAAAACACCTGGGAAAACCGCCTGAAGATCGCCCGCGTGCTGCGCCAACAGCGGCCTCGCGTCGTGGTGCTTCCCTATTGGCAGGGACGGCACCCCGACCACTACACGTGTTCCACGCTCGGTTATGAGGCCTGCTTCCTGGCCGGCCTCGGCAAGCTCGGCCAGACGCGGCAGTCGACGCCCGCCGCGCCCCAGGATATTGAGGCCATCGCTGAACTTCCCCCGCACCGGCCATTCAAGATCGTCTACGCCTCTCTCTATTTCGATGTCCGGCCTTCCTTCGTTGTCGACATTACCGATCAGTTCGAAACCCGCTTCCAGGCGCTCATGGCCTACCAGTCGCAGTATGCTGACCAGAGTGAAGGGGCCGGCCTGTTCCCGATGCAGGCCGAAATCCGTCAGCGTCTCGAAGCCATGGCGTCTTTTTATGGATTGCTGGCCGGCGTGAAGTACGCCGAACCTTTTGTGCAAAAGGAAATAGGGCTTGTGGATGATCTGCTGGCGATCCCGGTAAAGTCTATTTAGGTTTCACTGTTACAAATTTCCGCCATGCAACCTGTTCATGTCCTGCCCCGCTGTGATGCAGGTCACTGCTCGAAAAGATGAATTTCGCCGATATTAAAAACATGCGAAAGGCTGTCACAGGTAATCCCGCCAAGCCCCGTAATCATGCCGGCCTTTATCTCGTGGTAAGCAATCAATCGACGCACGCCTCGCACGCCTCGCGGCAATATTCCACCGAAATCATTGAGCGTTACATCTGCTTGACGGCCTTGGGGACATTCTTGGTCGAGCTGTGCCTGCTGATCAAGTAACGCGCAACACGTCCACAATGCCGCCAATTGGCCGGTCAGTGTGAAGCGACCAACTGTCCGGCGCGCAGTTCCTTGCGGTCTCCCGGCTTGAATTCCATTAACTCGAAGCCCAATTCGGCGGCCGCTTTCTTCAGCTCGCCGGGCTTGCCGGTCAACAGCGGAAACGTTCCGAAGTGCATCGGAACCAAGACCTTGGGCTTCAGCAAACGGCAGGCATATTCCGCCTCGCGTGGCCCCATGGTGAAGTGATCGCCGATGGGCAGCATCACGATTTCCGGGGCATACAGTTCCCGCACCAGCGCCATGTCGCCAAACAGGGCCGTATCGCCGGAGTGGTATATCTTCTGTCCGTTGGAGAACTCCAGCACGAAACCGCAAGGCTCGCCGCCGTAGATTATGGAGCCGTCGTCCTCCTGGATGCCGCAGGAGTGATCGGCGTGAATCATGGTGATGCGCACGTTCTCCACTGTCTGCGAGCCGCCTTTGTTCATCGGGCTAATCTGCTTTGCGCCTTTCTTGTTCAACCAGGCGCAGAGTTCAAAGATGCCGACCACAACCGGATTCTGCTCCTTGCAGATTCCCACGGCATCGCCAATGTGATCGAAATGGCCGTGGGTGCAAAGCAGGACGTCAATCTTGTCCGGTTTCTTCAGCTTCTCCGGACAGGCAGGATTGCTCTTCACCCAGGGATCGATCAGCAGGATCTTCCCTTCCGGTGTTTCGATCGTAAAAGTCGAGTGACCAAGCCAGGTTGCATGTACCGATTTTGCCATCGCCAATTCCCTTTCGCAAAGTTGACCGCCGGTCCCCGCTACGCGCACTTTTACGCGTAGTGGGGCGCCTATTGCGTTCTTGGTTGAGCCTTGCTCCACTGCTCGTATCCGCCGATGAGTGAGACGGCATTACGGAAGCCCATCCTGCCCAGCATGTACGCCGAGAGCAGGGAGCGTCCGCCGCCTGCGCAATAGAGCACAATCTGTTTGTCTTTGTCCGTTGTGAACTTATCGATATCCAGTTCCAACATTCCCCGGGGGAGGCTCACGGCCCCGGGGATCATTCCCGCGGCCAGCTCGTGTGGCTCCCGCACATCGATCAGGAGAAAGTCCTCTTCTTCCTGCTGCATCTCCTTCAGATCCAGGAAACTGATCTCTTCGACTCCCTCTCGGCGAACTTCGTCTATCAACTTTTTGAACTCGGCTACCAGCATCTGTACTTTCTCCCGCTTGAGATTCTAGACCAGTTTAGCGAAAGGTGCAGTCGTGAAGCCGTGGTGACGCGGAATACACGAATTTCTGAAATGCCCAGTTTCCCCAGAGGCATCGGGCAAATGCTACAGCTCCGGTTGCAGGTACGTCCATGCGGCAAGCGCGCGGAGGCCTTGCTATGATGGACGAAAGCTGATGAACTCTCATAAGCCTTCTATCTTCCTTGGAGGAGCAAGCTTGGAGGAGCAAGCGTGACGCATCGAAAGCTCAGTGGCCGCCCGCCGGCATTCATCTATCGCGCCTCGCCAAAACGCCGCGGCGTGCCCGAGCTGCACTGCGAGGGAGTCTCTTTGCGCGCCCTCGCCGATAAGTTCGGCACGCCCCTGTATGCCTATTCGGCAACCGCGATCAAGCAGCGCTTCCAGACATTTGATGCGGCTTTCGGCGGCCATCCGCACACCGTCTGCTACTCGGTAAAGGCCAACTCCAATCTGTCGATTCTTCGCCTGCTCGCCCAACTTGGCTCGGGCTTCGATGTCGTCTCGGGCGGCGAACTGGAGCGCGTATTGATTGCCGACCGCCGGGCGGCCCGCCATGTCGTCTTTTCCGGCGTCGGTAAAACTCCGGCGGAAATGGACGCGGCGCTTCGTGCCGGTATTCTGATGTTCAATCTCGAAAGCGAAGCCGAACTGCACGTGCTTGCCGAGCGCGCCGCGCTGCTGCGCAAAACGGCGCGCATCGCGTTTCGCGTCAACCCGGATGTCAACGCCGGGACGCACCCTTACATCGCCACCGGACTGCACGAGCACAAGTTCGGCGTCCCGATCGGCGAGGCGCGCACTCTCTACGCGCTTGCCGCCGAACAGGAGTGGCTTGAGCCGGCGGGTGTGAGCGTGCATATCGGCTCTCAGATCACGAACATTGCACCGTTTCGCGAGACCATGCAGCGCGTGCTGGCGCTGGTTCGCGAACTGCTCGTCGACGGCCTCAATATCGGCTACATCGATGCCGGCGGCGGACTGGGAATCAGCTACGAAAACGATCCCAGGCTCGCGCTGCCGAAGCTGGCCGCCCTCTACGCAAAGGCGTTGCTTGCGCCGCTGCGCAAGACCGATCTGCACCTTCTGCTCGAGCCCGGACGCTCCATCGTCGCGCCCACAGGGGTGTTGCTCACCCGCAAGCTCTACAGCAAGCAGAACGACAGCAAGCATTTTGCGATCGTCGATGCCGCCATGAATGACCTCATCCGGCCCTCGCTTTACGGCGCCTATCACGAGATTGTCCCGGTTGCATTGCCTAAGGGGAAAAAGGATTCGTGGTCGCCGGTCGACGTGGTTGGGCCGATTTGCGAGTCGGGAGATTTTTTTGCCCGCCAGCGCCAACTGCCGCCCGTCGAGTCTGGAGAGCTGCTGGCGATTCTCGATACGGGCGCCTATGGCATGGTGCTCTCGTCCAACTACAACACCCGCCCTCGTGCCGCCGAAGTGCTTGTCGAAGGCTCGCGCACGCGGCTGATTCGCCGCCGCGAAAGCGTGCGGGAGCTGCTGTGCGCGGAGATGTAGGCCTGAATCGCGGAAGGTGTATCCAAGAAAGAGCCGGGCGTACGGGGGCCGACCTTGAAACTGCTCTGGCGGGCACCCGCGAAAAGGACTAAGGCGATCTCAGGAACTTTCTGCGCGATTCCACCGATTTCTCGCGGCCGCTGCGCCGCCCAGAATGTTACTAGAGCAATTTCAAGGTTGATGTACCCAGTACCAGCACCGCCGGGGCTGAATTCCCGGCTGCTTCGCGGGTACACCTTCCGCGAATCTGGTCTGAAGCTGCCATGCAAAACGATCGCTATTCCAATCCTGGCATCACGATAGGAGCCTGCGCCTGGTGCAGCACCGAATATGTCATCGGCTGTAGCCGTGCCCGCGAGCAGTGCGTCTTCTGTTCTAAGAAGTGCGAGATTGAGGCGCGCTTCTGGCTCCTCGACGTTCTCAAACAGGTTGCGCGGGGAGAGGAAGGCAACCAGGAGTCGCGCCCGCAACCCTAGGGGTAGTGTCCCGCGCATACTGCGCATTCACTAAGAAAACTGGCGATTGTCATCCTGAGCGCAGCGAAGGATCCCAGGAAACTATCCCGCAACGCGCCGCTTAAGGCTTTGGGATGAAGTCCTCCGGCTGCGCCTAAATCCCACGCCGTACTGGGATTGCGGGTTCCTTCGCTTCCCCCACCCCAGCAACGGCAAAAGCAGCCGTTGCCGGGGACCCCGGCTCGCTCAGGATTTCGGCAGGCGGCCCAGGGCACCCCAGAAAGCCTGAATTCTGGCTTTCTGGGAACCCCGCTCAGACGCCGCCTCAACACCTCAACTTCGGTTCAGCGTTGGCCCCATTTGAGCTTGTTGTGCAGCACCTCGAAGAACGAGCCTGACTTGCGGAAGAGCTTGACGGTGTGTGCGGCGCGCCGGCATTCCACCACCTCGCCCTGCGTGATCGGAAATCCCACCTGGCCATCGATGCTCAGAAAACCTTCCTCGTCCTTGCTGAGTTGGATTCGGATTGTGACCTTGTCGCTCAACACCAGCGGCCGGTGCGTAAGCGAGTGCGGAGACACCGGCGTAATGACAAAAGCTTCGGTCGTAGGCACCACCACCGGACCACCCGCGGCCAGCGAATACGCGGTTGAACCCGTTGGTGTGGCCACTATCAGCCCGTCGGCGCGACAGGTGTAGACCAGCGAGTCTTCCACGTGCAGATCGAAACGAATGAGACGTGCCAGAGCGGTCTTGCCGACTACCACGTCATTGAGCGCGTAGTAGCGCTCCACAATCTCTCCGCCCCGGCGCAACACAACTTCCAGTACGGAGCGCGCTTCTATCGGACAGGTGCCCGCATCTACCGCCGCCAGGGTCTCAAACAACGAGGGCAGTGGAACTTCGGTGAGAAATCCCAGCGAGCCGAGATTGATCGCCAGAATCGGAATGCCTTGCCGCGACACCGCGCGCGCCGCCGATAGCAATGTCCCATCCCCTCCCAGCACGATGGCGAACGATGGATTCTCCCAACCCAGTTCGTATCGGGGGAAAACGTTCTGCGCCACCCCATAAGCCGCGGTCTGCTGATCCATTACAACCCGATAGTCTCGTTTCGTGAGCCAATCGATCACCTCGGGGACAACCGCGTGGAGCTCATTCTTAGCTGGTTTTGAGATGATGGCTGCGCTTTTCATGTGGATATGAGGCTACCTGGCTCCTTCGACAAGTGAAAGTGGCCGCGCTACAACGAGCTTACCAAGGATCGTTAGCATTGCTTCCCTGCTACTCTCCGCCAATGCGCGGAACCCGGGTTGCTCACAGCATCTGCTCACAAGTGAAACATGCAGTGTAACAGGAACTCGCGATTGCCTTCCGCACCAAAAATCGGTGACTCCGTAACTTCAATCCCCGTAGCCCCAAGTTCCGCCACTGCGCCACGAACTCTTTCGACCGCAAACTGCTGCGCTTCCGGATCGCGTACGATTCCACCCTTGCCGACTTGCTGGCGCCCGGCTTCAAACTGCGGCTTCACCAGGATGACTGCTTCCTGCCGCGCGGCGGCTTTTCCGGCAAACGCGGCGCGCACTACGGCGGGGAGCACGAGTGTAGCAGAGATGAACGAAACATCCATGGCAATCAACGCGATACGCTCCGGCACCTGCGCCGCTTCCAGGTAGCGGGCGTTGGTTTTCTCCAACAGGCGCACGCGCTTATCGCCGCGCAAGCGCGCATCGATCTGGCCGTAACCGGTGTCGACGGCCAGCACCAGCGCCGCGCCGTGCTGCAACAGGCAATCCGTGAAGCCACCGGTGGAAGCACCGACATCCATGCACGTTGCGCCGCGCACGTCAATCTGCCAATGGGCCAGCGCATGTTCAAGCTTCAGGCCGCCCCGGCTTACGTAACGAATGCCTTCGCCAAGCAAACGGATGACCGCGCTGCCATCGACCGCCGTACCCGATTTCTCAACCTTCTGCTCGTCCACTAGGACACGTCCTGCCAGTATCAGCGCCTGCGCCCGCTCGCGCGACGAGGTCAACCCGCGCTCGACCAGCAGTTTATCGATCCTGACTTTGTTCAAAAGAAATTCCTCAAACCAAATCACTCCCAAGTAGCACTTCATCCAGTGCAAAATGGAGAAATTAGTAATCTGGGCCCATTTCAGGGAATGTTCCCGGAGTTATTCAACCAATTTCCACAACTCCGGTGGAAAACCTTGCCCATCTATGGAAACAGAATTGTATCCCCTGCCTTCCGTCAAGCCGCAATGTAGAATTGCCGTGGCCGGTAGAAGCATGACAGACCTCCAACACCAACTCACGGTCGTCCAGCATCCCGAGGTTCATCCTCCAGAGAATGAAACCTCGCTGGTCCCGGATCGGGTTCTGCGTCACCTGTACGCCACCATTCAGCGATTCCAGGTTGTGGAGCCCCACCTCCGGCTTTTGTCCGGGCCGCCGCCGACCAGCGCCGTCTTTGCTCAGTCTTGTCTGCTGGCCGAGATTACAGCTGCCATTTGCGCCCGCAAGCATGACCGGCTGTTCAACGCGAGGGCCGCCGCCCGCCTGGCCCAGGGAGAAACTTTCGCCGAGCTGCTGAAAGCCGCGCCTGCCCCTGCCGCCGCTCATGACGCGCTTCCACCCGGCGTCCGCGATCGCTTCTCGCTCGGTCAGTTCGCCGCTACCATGGCTTTCATAAGCAAACTGCGGGGCGAGGAATGCGTCTTCTTCGTGCTGCTCGGAGAGCACTCGCCCAACCAAAGCTTTCGTCATATCTTGCGCGCCTGCGCGGAGTGCCGCCTGCCCATTCTGTTTTACGTCGAGACGCGATTGCATCTCCCGGCGGGTAAACACGCCAGCCGTAACCGCGAAGACCCGCACTCCGTTTATGGCGAATTTGGCGTGCCCGTGATCACTACGGATGTCCACGACCCTGTTGCGCTCTATCGCATCACTACGGAAGCCATCCACCACGCCCGCTTCGGGCAAGGTGCTACCGTGATCGAAAGCACCCAGGTAGTTGCGGCGCGCAAAAGAACTCGACTCGCTACTCCCGGCGATCCGCTGGACTTCATGAAGAGGTACATGCAGGCTCGTGGTATTTGGGACAACGAATGGGCAAAAGAGCAACACCGGGCCGCCGTCGAGGAGTTGGAATCGGCGCTCACGGAGAAGTCTGGCTGAGCTGAAAACGCTGTCCGGGTGCTGGCCTCCAAGCTGAGCAACCTTTTTCCCTGAGCAGTGTTCCCACTAATGATGAGCGCACTGACGGTTATTCGGGTCGCGATTCTGTTTCTGCTCCTCTGCCTGGGGATGCTTTTCGTTGCCGCCGCCAAGACCTATGACGCGGTTCACGGTTCCGCGACCGACGACGATGAAGCCCGCCTCTGCTTCAGCTCCGATTCTCGCGCCGCGTAGTCGATTCCGCGCCTGCCTGCATTCCGCCGTCGCCGATCAATAGATTGAAATCTGGTGCTTGGGCGGCTTCAGCTCTATCTTGAACTCCATCGCCGGCTGCTTCACATCATAATCTTCGCCGTAGGTCTGAAGGCCATGCGCGATTACCTGCACGCGCAACCTGCCGTACGGTATGCCATCCACCGACGCCTTGCCCTCGTTATCGGTCTTCAACTCAAAGCCGTCGCTCCGCTGCCTTCCATCTTTATCCAACTTGTGCAATACCACGCTGGCATTGCGCACAGGCTTGCCGTTTTCCTGCCTGATAATCAGGAAGTGCAGCTCTGAACTCTGCTCAGGGTCCTTCTGACCGGCATGGACAACAACCGGCACCAGCAGCAGCACTGCGGTAACCAGCCAGATACGGGATGGATGGGGCCACCAACGGCGTGCAACCGCGCCTGTCATACGGTTCTCCCTTGCGCTTCTCCGGGGTCCCCGACAGACCCGTTGTTCGGTCTGTTGGGGTGCAGATGAATTCCCGGAATCGCCGCCATTGTACCGCAGGTTCACGGAATACTCCGCCGGAGCTGCTAACCGCGAGCCGGCCTGGCAAGCAGACGTGCGGCGCAGTTTGCGTTGCTGGCGCGTCGGTGCGCAAACGATGGGAACTTCTAGAGCCTGTTAGTTCTTAGGGGGCGGCTAGGTGCCCCACGTTCGCCTGTCGTTGGCTAACGTGGGGTAGTTTGTTTAAGGGTAGCTTCTTGAAGCGCGGAACTGAGTCAGCGCGTGCTCAATTCTGCCGTTTCAGCGTTGGGCGGCCCTCATCGTCCTCGCTGGACTTCTGCGCCGTGGTCTTGGGGGAGTCGTTCGTCGAATCATCCGTGCTCGCGCCGCTTGTGTTCAACGTCGGGCGGCCGCGCCGGTGCAACGTTGGACGATTGCCGTTTTGTGGCCCCATCAGTCTGCGACCGTTCAGCAGCGAGGAAAGGTGCGCTTTAACCTCCTGGAACTCGCTGGTGTCCAACAGGTACTCAGTGCGAGGAGGCAGGTATTCCTGAATCTCGTCCTGGGCCCGCTTAATCCGGTCGGCGGTCATGGGATGGGTGGCAAAAGCTTTGGCGAGGAGTCCAAGCTTGTGCTTTTGCTCCTGGCCGAGCTTTTCAAAAAACTGCACGAAAGCCGCGGGATCGTATCCGGCTGAATACTCATACTCGAGCCCGAGCAGGTCGGCCTCGCTCTCGGCGTCGCGGCTGAACTTCAGAAACGACACCGGCACTGCAACTCCCGCCGCCTGCTCCATCGCAAACACCAGCGGTCCACCGACGAAGACCAGTGGAATCGACGCCAGGTTGATCAGTTGGTTGCGAGTCAATGTCTTGGTGGCATGGCGCGCGGCCACGTGCGCGATCTCATGCGCCATCACGCCGGCGAGTTCGGCTTCGTTATCGGCCGCCATAATAAGACCCGTGTTCACGAAGAAATATCCACCGGGCAGCGCGAAGGCGTTCACTTCGTCGTTGTCGATCACCTTGATGGTGAACGGAACCTTGGCGTCGGAATTTCGCACGATGGTTTGGCCCATGTGATTAATGTATTCGTTCACCATCGGATCGGAAACGATCCGCGCCTGCGCGTCGACCTGTGCCGACAACTCGCGGCCCAGGGACATCTCTCGCTCCAGCGAGTAGAAATTGAGTCCATCGCCAATGCCGCGTTCGCCAATTCTGCTGACATCGTATTTCACGGGAACGGAGTGGTGGTCACGTTTAGTGTTCGCGCCCCCCTTATCCCTCGGCGCCACAGTCATCCCCGCTGCTGAGGATGGTGTCGTTGCGACGTCTTCGTTGGCTTGCTGTTGGGCCGCCAGGGGCTGTGGCAGCACCAGGAAACCCAACACAAACAGCGTCAAGACCCCTACACAGGCATTGCGTAATGCAATCCAACGGAACATCCGGAGCACATACCCAGAACGGCGCACGAGATCCCCGCAGTCTCGCCCAAAAATGACAGCGACGTAGACCGCCGCCGTCTTTGGCGTGGTTGCTTAGAACTGCCAGGGCCAAGTCATGTTGCCTAGCACTGAATTTTCATTGTCAATTTTGCTAATAACCTTTGCTGAAACCTGGATGACCGAGGCTGCGACCTCGCCTTCAGCTCCTCAAAACTCCAGAGTAAGTGCGTGCAAGTGCTTGCATTAGCTCGCCTTATACGGTGGCATAGCTGCTTTCCAGATATTCCGACACTCGGAATCAGCCGGTTTGTGGCAGGATGACACTTTGCAGATCATATTTGAGCGAAAGTCACTCATGCTGCGCTTGACAGGAAGGCTTGAAATCGGATAAATTAGCACTCGTCTGGTTAGAGTGCTAACAGAGTTGTACCCGCAACCCGCATCGCTCTAGCCGAATGGTCTATCCCAGATCCGGAAGAACCCGTCAGCCAACCAACCGGGGCTTTGTAACCGGCGCAGTAAAGCAGGGATCTGAAGGTCGCCGCACGCGCGGCATGGGGTTAAGACCTTAGCAGCTCGATTAGAGACGTTAAACCTTCATTTTCCGAAAGGAGTTTCAGCATGGCAGCAAAGCTTACTCCGCTGCACGACCGTATCGTGGTCCGTCGCATAGAGGAGTCCGAAACGACTCGTGGCGGCATTATCATCCCCGACAGTGCCAAAGATAAGCCCCAGGAAGGCGAAGTGATCGCCGTCGGCAAGGGCAAGAGCAACGACGAGGGCAAAGTGTTCCCGCTGGACGTAAAGGCAGGCAACCGCATTTTGTTCGGCAAGTACTCCGGGACCGAGATCAAGATCGATGGGGAAGAATTCCTCATCATGCGCGAAGAGGAAGTTCTCGGCATTCTGGAAGGCGCCGCTAAATCGGCCAAGAAGTGACGGCGCTTTGCGGGCGTCTGAGCCCGCAGCCGTCATCCTGAGCGAAGCGAAGGATCTCTTGGCAAGAACAGCCGTCATCCTGAGCGAAGCGAAGGATCTCTCACGGGCGCAGGCCCACACGAAATCGAAGCCGCGGCGAAGAGCCCGGCACAATGCAAAGTTTTAAGGAGCTTTAGCAACATGGCAAAACAGATTGTTCACGGTGAGGAATCCCGTCAGGCAATTCTCCGCGGCGTCAATATCCTGGCCGACGCCGTAAAGGTGACCCTTGGACCCAAGGGCCGCAACGTAGTGATTGAAAAGAAATTCGGTTCGCCGCTGATTACCAAGGACGGCGTCACCGTTGCCAAAGAAATCGAGCTGAAAGATGCTCTGGAGAACATGGGCGCACAGATGGTGCGCGAAGTCGCCAGCAAGACCAGCGACGTTGCCGGTGACGGCACCACCACTGCCACCGTTCTCGCCCAGGCCATCTTCCGCGAAGGCGTAAAGACAGTGGCCGCCGGCGCCAATCCGATGGCTCTGAAGCGCGGTATCGAGAAGGCAATTGTTGCCGTGACCGGCTCCCTCGATCACGATGGCAACCGCATTCCCGGCGCTATCGACGCCCTCTCGCAGAAGGTCGAGGGCGATATCAGCAAGATCACCCAGGTCGCCACGATTTCCGCCAACAACGACGCGACGATCGGCAAGATCATCGCCGAGGCAATGAAGAAGGTCGGCAAGGACGGCGTCATCACCGTCGAGGAAGCGAAGACCATGGAGACGCAGTTGGATGTGGTCGAGGGCATGCAGTTCGACCGCGGCTATCTGTCTCCTTATTTCGTCACCGATCCCGAGCGCATGGAGTGCTCGCTGGAAAACGCGCTGATCCTCATCCACGAAAAGAAAATCTCGTCGATGAAGGACTTGCTCCCGTTGCTTGAGCAGATCGCCAAGAGCGGCAAGCCGCTGCTAATCATCGCCGAAGACGTCGACGGCGAAGCGCTCGCCACCCTGGTGGTCAACAAGCTGCGCGGCACGCTGCAGGTTTGCGCCGTCAAGGCTCCGGGCTTCGGCGATCGCCGCAAGGCCATGCTGCAGGACATTGCCACCATCACCGGCGGTAAAGCCATCACCGAAGACCTCGGCATCAAGCTCGAGAACGTGCAGATGAGCGATCTTGGCCAAGCCAAGAAGCTCACCGTCGACAAGGACAACACCACGCTCGTCGAGGGCAAGGGATCGTCCAAGGAGATCGAAGGCCGGGTTAAGGAAATCCGCGGCCAGATCGACAAAACCACCAGCGACTACGACCGCGAGAAGCTCCAGGAGCGCCTGGCCAAGCTCGTTGGCGGCGTTGCTGTCATCAAGGTGGGCGCCGCGACCGAGACCGAAATGAAGGAAAAGAAGGCCCGCGTTGAAGACGCCATGCACGCGACCCGCGCGGCTGTCGAGGAAGGCATTGTGCCCGGCGGCGGCGTAGCGCTTCTGCGCTGCGTCGATTCCATCGATGCGCTGAAGTTGGAAGGCGACGAGAAGATCGGCGCCAACATCGTGAAGCGCGCCCTGGAAGAGCCGTTGCGCCAGATCGTCGCCAACTCCGGCGAAGAGGGCGCGGTCATCATCGGCAAAATCCGCGAGCACAAGGACAAGACCTTCGGCTATGACGCTCAGACCGGCCAGTTCGCCGACATGATCAAGGTCGGTGTCGTCGACCCGACCAAGGTCGCCCGCATTGCTCTGCAGAACGCCGGTTCAATCGCGGCCCTGATGCTTACCACCGAAGCCCTGGTTTGCGATATTCCTGAAGAGAAGAAGGAACCTTCAATGCCACACGGCGGCGGCGGCATGGGCGGAATGTACTAAACCCTCCAAACGTAGTGGGAAACGCGCATTGGGTGCCCCATTCAAGCGAAGCTTGGGTGGGGCTTTCTTTTGTCACCAAAGTGCTCGAACTCAAGAGAATGTTTCAAATAGGCACTATGAGAACGACAACTACCCCGCCCTAGCTTCGCTTGAACGGGGCACCCGCCTTGCTACTCCGCGCCCTGTTTCAATCTCCAGAAAAATCTCTTATCCCCATTACCGGAAAATGCTACAATCGCCGCCCATCGGCAAGTTATGCAAGTTAACACGGGGTAATTCCCCTTCGGCTGTTAGTGCCTCGACCAGCTTTACGTCAGGTTGAGGCGAAACGATTTCAAAGCGGGCTGACCGAGCCAGGCGGCGCTGGTGCGCCATGTTTGCTCCCCGCTGTTGTGCAATTCCACAAGAACAGAGAGGTTCCTCGATGCGTCGTTTCACAGTTGCTTTGCTGGTATTGTTTGCGCTCAGTTTCACGGCGTCGTTTCTGTATGCCGCCGATGCCGACACAATAACCGTTCTCAAGGGTGCCCGCATTATCGACGGCACCGGTAACCCGCCCATCGAAAACGGAGTGGTCGTCATCAAGGGCAACCAGATCTCCGCGATCGGCCCGGCGGCCAAGATCAAGACGCCGAAGGGCGCGCAGGTAATCGACGTCAGCGGCAAGACCATTATGCCGGGCCTGATCTCGGCGCACTCTCATCTTGGGGTGATGTTGAAAGGCGTACAACGCGAGGACGCCTACACGCGCGAGAACGTCATGGCCTCGCTGAACCAGTACGAGCAGTACGGCGTCACCTCAATGATGTCGCTCGGCGTCAATCGGGACCTCATCTATGACATCCGTGAGGAACAGCGCGCCGGCAAGCTCAGCGGCGCGACCGTGTTTCCCGCCGATCGCGGATTCGGAGTTCCCAACGCCTTACCGCCATTCAAGTTGGCTCCTGATCAGATGTACCGTCCAGCTACCCCCGAAGAGGCGCGAAAATTGGTTCGCGAAGCTGCCGCACGGCATCCTGCCTTCCTCAAGATCTGGGTCGACGACGGCTTCGGGGCATTCCCGAAGATGGACCCGGCGGTTTATAAGGCCGTGATAGACGAGGGGCACAAGAACAAGCTGAAGGTTGCGGCCCACGTCTTCTATCTTGCCGACGCGAAGCAGTTGGTGGCCGACAACGTTGACGTGCTGGCACACAGTATCCGCGACCTGCCCGTCGACCAGGAACTGATTTCGTCGATGAAAGCCAAGGGAATCTGGTACATCCCGACGCTCAGCGTGGACCAGTCTTTCTTCTACTTCGCCGACACCGCGAATTGGCAGCAGAACCAGTTCTTGAACGCGGCACTGTCTCCCGAGGTCAAGGCCATTTTCAGCGATCCCGAGTACAAGGCCAAGACCGATGCCAATCCCATCGTGGCCAAATGCAGGGCTGCACTCGCACAGGGCATGAAGAACTACAAGACTCTCAATGACGCTGGGGTTAAGCTCGGCTTCGGCACCGATTCAGGAGCAGCCCCTCCGAGCCGGATACCCGGCTGGTCGGAGCACAACGAGTTGGAGTTGATGGTCGCCACGGGCATGACGCCGTTGCGGGCAATCACCGTCGCCACCGGCGAAACCGCCAAGTTGATCGGCATCAAGGACCGCGGAACGCTGAAGAAAGGCAATCGCGCCGACCTGGTCGTGCTGGCGGCCAACCCGCTGGATAACATCAGTAACACCAAAACGTTGGTGGTGATCTACCACGACGGCCGCAAAGTCACGCCTCGCGCGTCAGCTCCAGCGGTCGCCAAGAGCCAGCCATTGCCCGGAGCCGATGCGGTGGCTCTGTATTCAGCGGCACTGGCCGTGGGTCCGATTGAGGATGTCTGCGATTAGGCGCTGACGTAGGCCAAACTCGCTCCCGATAATACGGGGCTGCTGAAAAGGCAGCCCCGTATTATCGAGCATTTCAAGCGCATACTCACGAAATTGGAGGGTGCTCAGGTTTGCTCCGGGTCGGCGGTTTGCTATAATTACGATGCCTCTGTTCGTGGTCATTGGACCCGAGTTACCTTCGGCCGGCATAGCCGAAGTCCTGTGATTGCGCTATTCTGCGGGCCCCACTCAACCGCGCAGTTGCGGTTGATGGGCTAGCGACGTGCGGAAGTGGTGGAATTGGCAGACACACCATCTTGAGGGGGTGGCGCCGAAAGGCGTGCGGGTTCAAGTCCCGCCTTCCGCACCATAAACTCCCGAGGCTCGAAGGCGCCGGTTTGTGCTGTGGGAGCCGCTGGAGTCTGTCGTTGTTCAAGCCGGCAGAGTTGGCGGGATCGGGCGGCGTACTGGCATTATTGCGCTCCGAACCAGATGGGCGCTAACGGACCCCGGCTTCCACCCCAACACGCGCAACTTTGGCGCGTGCCGGGGACCTCGGATTATCGTCACCGGCATGCAGGCCGGAAAGGAAGAGCATGGTTGCACTGGTCACCGCTGTTCACGTCATTGTTTGTCTGTTTCTGATCGCTGTTGTGCTGTTGCAGAGCGGCAAGAGCGCCGATATCGCCGCCGCCTTTGGCGGTCAAGGCAGCCAGACTGCCTTCGGACCGCGTTCGGCCGCCAATGCTCTAACTAAGGCGACTACCTGGGCCGCAGTCATCTTCATGATCACTTCGTTCACGCTGGCAATCATGGCCACGCGCCGCGCTGGAGCCGGCGGGTCCGTGTTGACCGGAACTCCCGCCACCACTCAAACACCTGCCCAGAAGCCCGCTCCCGTATCGCCGCCACCGGCACAGAAATAAGCGGCGGCTTAGGGAAGTTCGAAAGCATCGAGCCTCGCATCGCGGGGCTTTTTCTTGAGCCACAAACCGAGAATAATGCTCCGAAAGCGCAATTTTCGTTTAGGACATGGTACCAGATTGTGCTACTCTGATGCCGAAATTCCACTCCGACATGAGAAAGCCGCACACCATGAACGGCGATTCTTTTCGCGAGTTACGGAAGCTGTCGACGACGTGGCATGATGAGGCCAATCTGCTGCGCGACATGGCGACGCGCGCTCTCTCCCTGCTTGAAAAACACAATCTGACGGTCATGGCTAACACATATCTTGTTTGCGCATCAGCGCTTGATGAGTGCCTCGGGGAGAGCCTTGAGGCAGAAGCGCCGCAAAGCATGGCCCAGAACGCTTAACAGGCTGCTGAAATTCCTTACTGCTGAAAAACAGCCTAAAACAAAGGGTGGCTCCGCTCCGCGCCCGAATCGCATCTTGCTTCTCGAATGTAATGTCGGGTACGCAGCTTGGCTGCTCCGGCCACCGGCGCTCGGCGCTCCGGTCGCCATGACGTTCTCTCGGGAAATATTGGATATACCAATAAGGGAACCGTCCTGAGCGTCAAATCCTGGGCTCACCGAAGGAATGGGTTGGTTTCGCGTTCTTCGCCGATGGTGGTCAGCGAACCGTGCCCCGGCACCACCACCGTTTCATCAGGCAGCGCCAGCACACTCTCGTGCAGAGAGTGAATGATCTTGTCGTAAGATCCGCCAGGTAGATCGGTGCGGCCAATGCTTCCGGCAAACAACGTGTCTCCTGCAACCAATCGCTTCTCAGGTTCGAAGTAGAGGCAGATGGAGCCTTCGGTGTGTCCCGGGGTATGCAGCACTTTGCCTTCGACCGCGCCGGCCTTGACCGTGTCGCCGCTCGTTATGCTCTGGTCGATGGCCACTTTGCCGGGCGGGCGCATCCCGAGCCACGAAGCCTGCGTGTCCAGCATGCGCAGCAGGTCGGAGTCGTTCTGGTTCAGCAGAATGGGGGCGCCGGTGCGTTGTTTGAGCTTCATGGCGCCGCCAACGTGATCGATGTGAGCGTGCGTGACCACGATCTGTTTCACCTGGAGACCGTGGCGGGTCACGATCTCCATGACCGCATCGATGTCGTCTCCCGGATCAATGACCATGGCCTCGCGGTTGTTCTCGTCGCCTACGATGGAGCAATTGCACTGCAACGGGCCGACAGCCAGAATTTCGTGAATCATGTATTCATCATACCGGACATCATCCCGGACAAGGCAAGCAGCCGCCGCAAGCCTTCGCCGAAAGCAACTTCCGGGGTGATAAGACTGAGCACCAGAAAACAGCCTCCGTGAAAGTTGAAGAAGTGCCCGGGATGCACCAGTACGTTGAACTTGCGCAGCAAGGCGAGCGCAAACTCCTCATCGGCGCACACGGCGGGCATCCGCAACACGGCGTACCAGCCACCTTCGACGCGCAGGCGATGACAAAGCTGTTGCCGTGAAAGTTGCGCGTCCAACTCGGCGAGATTGTTGCGAATTCGCTGGCCGAGTTGCCGCTGGACGGAGTGCCGAACCTCCAGCAGCGCCTCAGCGGCGAGTTGCACAGGCGCATTGGGAGAGAGATAGGTGTCGGCGATGACTTCCAGTCTGCTCATGGCATCGGCGGCCAAGTCCCCAGGCCCGCTGCAAGCGATCCAGGCCAACTTCATCTGCGGTAGCCCGCTGATTTTCGACAGGCCGCTCAAGGTAAAGCTCAAGGCGCCGCTGTTGCCGCCGAAGCTGAGACGCTCACCGGATTCGACGGCATAGTCCAGAAAAACCTCGTCGGCAATCAGCGCCAGTTGATGCTCGCGGCAGAGAACGTTGAGCCGTTCGAGCTCCCAACGCTTGACGTACGAGCCCGTTGGATTGTTGGGCTGCACCACGAGCACTGCCCGTGAACGCGCGCTGATGCCGCGGCGTAACGACTCGAACTCGATCTGCCAGCCCTCGTCGTAAACCAGTTCGAACGGCACCAGGCGAACGTCCTGGATGTCGGCCAGGAACTCGAATAGCGGATAACTCGGGCTCGGAACCAGCACCTCGTCGCCAGGATCGCAGAGCAGGCGAAAGCAGTAAGAGTACGCTTCGCTGGTGCTGACCGTCAGGATAAGGCGTTCGGGATCGATACCGATTCCCTGCTGTGCGTAGTAGTTCGCTACGGCACGGCGCGCCACGAGCAAGCCTTTTGCGGCAGGCTCATAGAGCAAGGCGCGCTCGTCGGCCAAGGCGCATGCGATCGCCCGCGCGGGATACTCCAGGCCAACGCAAGTCGGATTCGATGCCGTCAAGTCCAGCAGCTCTTGACCGCTTCTGCCGTGCTCCTCAAGCGCTCGTGCAAGCGCATTTGGCGCCAGGCTCCAGTTGGTGCGGCGGGCAAACATCCGGACTCCAATCTATCATCCCCAGGCCACGGCGCTGGCTTTGGAACGCCGTTTGCCTGCCCGGCTGCGGCCGAAGGGTGTAACCAAGGTGATGCCCCTTCGTCACCCTGCGAAAAATGCCCACCTTGTATGAAAACAGGGCTAGAATACACTCCAGCAACTTACTATGTGAGTGGTTGCCGCCGGCACGGTCAGCCTGGGTTTGGTGTGCGGCGCGCAAGAACTCACGCAGGGTGAAGCGATGAATGCTCTTATGCGATCCGTGATTGTACTCGCTCTCGGCATGGGCGCGTGCACTCTGCTTGCGCAGAACCTGGGCGAGGTAGCACGCGAAACCCGCAATACGCCCCACCCCCGCGCCAAGCGAGTAGTGACGAACGACGAGATTCCTTCGGTCGACACCATGAGCACAGCGCCAGCCTCCGCGAAAAATGCAACGGGAGGGGCTAAAGACAGCGACGACAAGACCAGCAAAGCAGGCAGCGAGAAGCCAGCCGCCGCCGGCGAACTCGCAAAGAGAGAAGAGGAGCGAAAGAAACAGGAAGCGGAGTGGAATAACAAATTTTCGGCTGAGCGGGACAAAATCTCGCTTCTAGAGCGAGAATTCAAAGTGGCGGAGCAGGAGTTTAAGCAAAAACAGATCGCTCACCTAGCCGACGCGAACGCGCGTGTTAACAATCAGCAGCAATATGCCGAGGCAGAGAAGCTCGACCGCGAGGATTTAGACCAAAAACAGCAGAAACTGAACGCGGAACGCGAGAAGCTTGCCGGCATGCAGGAAGAGGCCAGGCACGATGGCGTCAAGCTCCCCGACTGAATCTCTACCATTCTCTGAACTCATCGAATCACAAGGCTCGCTGATAAAGCGGGCCTTTAAATTTGGTGTTGCCGACCCTCAGTCTTTGTCTTTGGGCGCCCCGGCCGCCTGCTGGTGCCGGGCCGCTTCAGGTACGGCAGCAGGCAGCTTGTCAAGCGCCTTACGCGCCTCCTTGGCGTGCGGACCGTCCGGCAGAAGCTTCAGGTATGCCTCGTACCTTGCTCGCGCCTCCTGGAGGCGTCCGAGCTTCTCGAGGCAGGCGGCCGACTTGAAAGTCGCCTCGGCATCATCGGGTTTCCATTGCAGAGCTTCCTGGTAGCGGTTGAGAGCGGCTCTGTAGTTGTCCCGCCTGAAGTAAAAATCGCCGACTTCAATGGCCTTCCGTGCCTTTTGAGGATTGTAGGAACGCAATTCCAGCACGTCGTCGGCGACACCGCTGTTCGGGTGCGCTTTCGCATCGCCCATCGGAGGGCTGAGGTCTATCTTGGTGTCCTTGCTGGAACTCTCACCGGCGGCATCCGGCCCAAGCGGAAATTCGTTGTCCGTCGACGGAAGCTTCTGCGTCTTCTGCGTCTTCTGCTGTTTGGTCGGCAACTGTGCGGGGAAATCCTCGGGAGGATATTGTTGTGCCACCGCCCAACCGGCCAGCACAACCCAGACCAGTCCGACTATCACCTGCTTCATGGTCCTATTGTAAGTCAGTGGCTTTCCCGCTGGCGAAGACGGAATCGCCGAAGAGTTTTACGTTCTTCGCCTTCCACCTCCACCTGGAGTTCGGCATTCACCGGCAGTGCGCCACCGATCCTAACCCCGACCATGCCTTCATGATCGGTTACGGGCTCGGAAATCAGCTCGGGATCCAGTACGCTGTCTGCTTCAGTCAAGAAGCATCTGAGCCTCACATCGCGCATGGGAACCCCGCCACGGCTTACCTGGAAGCCCAGGACAAGTTCCGCGCCTTCGCGCCTGGCGCTCGTGCAACGCAGGCTGACATTCAGGTCGGGAGCCTCCGTTCGCGCCAGTTCCAACTGCCCCTTGCGAATGCACTCCACCACAAAGCGGTGTTGCAGGCGCAAGGATTCCTGCACGGATTGCGGATCTCCGCCGTGCTCCGATGGGGTCGAACGCTTGGTAATACAGTGCCCTTTGACGAATACCTGGGTCTCGAGCAGTTGCTCGGAACCCCGCGCTTCGCTTTGGACGTGATATACAGTGTCGCCTAGGCGGATCTCGGTGTTATAGCCAAAGATCACAGTTTCTCCGGGCGGCAAATACCATTGGGAGGGTACGATACGATTGTCGAACACTTCCCGGCTTCCTGCAAAGCAGATTCTTGCGTGCTGCAAGAAAATTTATTGTCTCTGTAGATTACTCAGCCGAATGCTGAGCACCAACCTGCTGAAAGAATACTTCGCGGGCTGCTGGCTGTGCGTTCTTGACTACAAGGACGCCTGAAATCTACACTCAAGTATTCGCCTTATGCGCCCGTACCCCGGGGCGAGTCGTCCTATGCCAGATAATTATTTTGTGCGGTACATTCCGCTCATGCTTCACGTGCTGGTCGCCGGCGTTCTCGCCGGCGCCATCGTTGTGTTATCGACCCTGGTGGGACAGCACAAGCGGAACCGGGTCAAGATGTCTCCGTATGAATGCGGTATGCAGCCCATAGGGGATGTCAGGCAGCGCTTCTCCGTGAAGTTCTATTTGGTCGCGATGTTGTTCATCCTGTTCGACGTAGAGGCGGTTTTTCTGTACCCCTGGGCTATTCTCCTTAAGGAGCTGAAGATGTTCGGCTTCTGGGAGATGGTGGTGTACATTGCGATCGTGCTGGTCGGTTTGTTTTACATCTGGAAAAAGGGCGCACTTGACTGGAATAAGCCCACCAGGAATGAGGTCCTGTAACCCTGATGGCACTGGCTGCTGCGATTACCGATCTGGAACAATTAAAAGACCGTCCGGCGCTGGCCCGGTTGCTTTCGTGGAAGGCAGAGGCGGTTACCGGCGCGAAATTCGATCGCGGCGAGCTGACGATCCGGGTGCGGCGCGAATGCTTGCGCGAGGCCTGTGCGCTGCTGCGGGACGATGCCGCCACCGGTTTCAACTTTCTTTCCGACATCACCTGCGTGGACTGGTATCCGGAGGAGCCGCGTTTCGAGGTTGTCTATTCCCTGCTGTCGATGGCGCGCAAGGAGCGCATCCGGATCAAGGTAAAGTTGGATTCAGCCGATCCGGGCGTGGATTCGCTTACCGACCTTTGGCCCGGTGCAAATCCCTTTGAACGCGAGGTCTTTGACCTGTTTGGAGTCCGTTTCCACGGCCATCCGTATCTTCGCCGCATCATGATGCCCGAGGACTGGGAGGGCCATCCGCTGCGCAAGGACTACCCGGTTGAGGGATACCGTTAATGGCCAGCAAGTTCAGCAACCTTGAACCGGTTGTCGAGGTCATCGGAGACGACCGTACGATGGTCCTCAACATGGGGCCGCAGCACCCTTCCACGCATGGTGTGCTCAGGCTCTTGCTGGAACTCGATGGCGAAACCATCGTCCGCATCCGGCCTGACATCGGTTTCCTGCATACCGGGATTGAGAAGACCTGCGAAGCCAAGTTCTATCAGCAAGTCGTGCCTCTCACCGACCGCATCGACTATCTCTGCCCGATGACCAACAACCTGGCTTACGTGCTGGCGGTCGAAAAGCTTCTTGGGCTGGAGATGCCGAAGCGCGCGCAGTGGATTCGCGTCCTGTTGAACGAGTTGACGCGCCTCAACTCTCACCTGGTGTGGCTGGGGACGCACGCCATGGACGTGGGCGCCATGACCGTGTTCCTTTACTGCTTCCGCGAGCGTGAAGACATTCTGCGCCTCTTTGAGATGGTCAGCGGCCAGCGGATGATGACCTCCTACTTCCGCGTCGGCGGCCTGGCGCTCGAAGTTCCGTTGGGATTCTTTGAGCGCGTGAAGCGCTTCATCGACGCCTTTCCAGGTCACATCGACGAGTACGAAGACCTGCTCACGCAGAACCCCATCTGGACAGGGCGGACGAAGGGCGTGGGAAAGATCACCTACGAAGATGCCATCGCGCTGGGGCTAAGTGGCGGCGTCGCCCGCGGAAGCGGCGTGGATTGGGATCTGCGCCGCGATATGCCTTATTCGAGTTATGACCAGTTCGATTTCAAGGTTCCGCTCGCCACCGAGGGGGACGTCTTCGCACGTTATGTGATTCGCGTGCAGGAGATGCGGGAATCGACAAAAATTATTCAGCAGGCGCTGGCCGGCATGCCCGAGGGTCCGATTAAGGCCGACGCTCCCAAGGTCGTGTTGCCTGACCGCGAAAAAATGAAGACCCAGATGGAAGCCCTCATCTATCACTTCAAGATTGTTACCGAGGGATTTACCGTGCCGGCCGGCGAGGTCTACCAGGGAGTCGAGTCGCCGCGGGGCGAAATGGGATACTACATCGTCAGCGACGGCACCGCCAAGCCGTATCGCGTGCACATGCGCAGCCCGTCTTTCGCCAACCTGAATGCTATCCTGCCAATGTGCCAGGGGCAACTGATCGCCGACGTTGTGGCGGCGATCGGCAGCATCGATATCGTGCTGGGAGATGTCGACCGCTAGCGACGCCGCGCGTGGGGCGCGGAAACTGTTTTCACCACCGTCGGGGAACTGGAAATGGGAACTCTGAACGATGAAATTTTCTGACCAACTGGAAGCGCGCTTTGCGGACATGCTTACTCATTACCCGATCAAGCGCTCGGTTCTTGTCCCTTTTCTGCTTTACGTGCAGGACGAGCTCGGCTGCCTGACGGACGAAGCAATCCAGGAGATTGCCGGCCGCCTGGAGATTACTCCGCTCGAGGTGCGCAACGTAATCAGTTATTACTCCATGCTGCGGACCAAGCCCGCCGGCAAATACAACGTGCAGGTTTGCACCAACATTTCCTGCCTGCTGCGCGGCGGCGAAGAGATTCTCGAGCACGCAAAGAAGAAGCTTGGGGTGGCGCAGAATCACGGTATCACCCCCGACGGCATGTTTTCCGTGGAAGAGGTGGAGTGCATTGGGGCGTGCAGTTGGGCTCCCGCCATGCAGGTCAACTACGACTTCCACGAAAACCTCACGCCGGAAAAGGTGGACGAGATCATTGAGGCATACCGCGACAAGGCCTCGAAGTAGCTCGACCATGAGAACAGGAATCGAGAGCAGGTAACTGAGAACCGGTTCATGGCATATCTGGTTTCACATCCCGACGAGGTCAAGATCATCTCCCGGCGCTTTGGCATGGGCGCCACCGACATCGACCGCTATCTCGAACTCGACGGCTATAAGGCCGTGCAAAAGGCGCTACAGATTGGACCGGAAGCGATCATCAACGAGATGAAAGCATCCAATCTGCGCGGACGTGGCGGCGCTGGTTTTCCGGCGGGCATGAAATGGTCGTTTGTTCCGAAGGAATCGGCCAAGCCCAAGTACGTGCTCTGCAACGGAGACGAGTCCGAGCCGGGGACGTGCAAGGACCGCCTGATCTTCGAGCACGACCCGCACGCCGTGATCGAGGGCGTGATGATTGCCGCCATCGCCATCAACTCGCACAAGGGTTACATCTACATCCGCGGCGAGTATCGCTACCTCTTGGAAATCATGCAGAGGGCCATCGCCGACGCTTACGCGAAGGGCTTTCTCGGGAAGAACATTTTCGGCAGCGGTTACGACCTGGATATTTATTGGCACGGCGGCGCCGGCGCCTACGAAGTCGGCGAGGAATCCGCGCTGATGGAGTCGCTGGAGGGCAAGCGCGGCGTGCCACGCATCAAGCCGCCATTCCCCGCCGTTGTCGGACTCTGGGGCGGACCCACGGTCATCAATAACGCCGAGACCTTGGCGACCGTGCCGCACATCATGCTGATGGGCGGCCAGAAATACGCCGAAATAGGCACGCCCCGGAATGGCGGTACACGCCTGTTCTGCCTAAGCGGACACGTCGCCAAGCCTGGCGTTTATGAGCTGCCGATGGGCTACAACCTGAAGCAGATGATTTACGAGGTTGGCGGCGGCATTGCCAATGGGAACAAGTTGAAGGCGGTCGTTCCCGGCGGATCTTCCGTGCCTGTGCTTAAGGCCGGCGAGATCGACGTGGCGATGGACTTCGATGCGATGATGAAGGCCGGCACCATGCTCGGTTCCGGCGGGGTGGTGGTCCTCGACGACCAGACCTGTATCGTCAAGTTCGCGTTGCGCACTATGCAGTTCTACCAGCACGAGAGCTGCGGCTGGTGCATACCATGTCGCGAAGGGACCGACTGGCTGCGAAAAACGCTGCGCCGCTTCCATGCCGGAGGCGGAGTCGCGAAGGACATCGACAACATGCAATACCTGGCCGAAAACATGCTTGGACGCACGTTCTGTCCCTTGGGCGACGCCGCGGCCATGCCGACCATCGGTTTTCTTACCAAGTTTCGCAACGAGTTCGAAGATCACCTGGAGGGCCGCCCGTGTCCGTATGAGAAAGCGGGCGCCGAACATGCGGTTCCAGTGGAAGCACACTGAGAAAGAATCGAGAATGGCAGAGCAAAGCGCAACAACAGTTCCACCAACCGATAAGGAAATACTGATTGCACGCCTGCAAGAGGGGCGCAACCGGTATCTTTGCGCTTTCCACGGAGTGCTCGATAGCAGTTCAACGTGGCGCAGGACGCCCGGCACCTGGTCGATTCTCGAGTGCGCGGAGCACGTCGCGGTGGCCGAGGAGCAGATGCTTCGAGTGTGGGAGAAGCTGGCCGAATCCGGCTCGTCCGACCCGGCGAAGGACGTGAGTATCCTGGCGCTAGCCCACGACCGAACGCGCAAAAACAAGGCTCCCGAACGCTCCGAGCCGAAAGGACGCTGCGATAGCCTGTTCGAGGCGCTCGAACGCTTCCGGAGCGCGCGCGACCGCACTTTGCAGTTTGCCGAAAGCATCTCGGTCGAAGAGCTTCGCGCCAAGGTCGTGCCGCATCCGCTGGCGGGCACGCTGGACGGCTACCAGTTGCTGACGCTCATGGCAGTGCATCCCGAGCGCCACGCCTTGCAGGTGGAAGAAATCAAGACAGACCCGGAATTCCCGAGTGGTCAACATCCGTAGGCTCTGCCCCAACAAGCCAACCAAGGGCTTGTCGGGGACCCCGGTGAGTTTTCATGGCAGACGCACCCAAACTCGTCAAGATTACCGTTAACGGCAAGGCCTTATCGGTTCCTGCCGGCACGCTGCTGATCGATGCCTGCAAGAATACAGGCATCGAAGTGCCTTCGTTCTGCTATTACCCCGGGCTTTCGCTGCAGGGCGCCTGCCGCATGTGCCTGGTGGAAGTCGAAAAGCTGCCGAAGCTTCAGACCGCCTGCACCACGCAGGTTGGCGAGGGCATGGTCGTGCACACCGAGACCGAAAAGGTTGTGCAGGCGCGCAAGAGCATGCTCGAGTTGCTGCTTGCCAATCATCCGCTGGATTGTCCTGTCTGCGACGCCGGAGGCGAGTGCGAGTTGCAGGACATGACGTTCAAGTATGGAGCGTCGGAGTCGAAGTTTATCGACATCAAGAGCCACCGCGACGAGCAGCAATGGTCCCCTGTCGTCTTCTTTGACCGCCCGCGCTGCATTCTGTGCTATCGCTGCATCCGCGTCTGCGGCGAGGGCATGGACGTGTGGGCGCTGGGCATCCAAAACCGCGGCCAGAGTTCGGTTATCGCTCCTAACAATAGCGATCACCTCGAGTGCGAAGAATGCGGCATGTGCATCGACATCTGTCCGGTCGGCGCACTTACCTCGGGAGCTTACCGATACAAGACGCGTCCGTGGGAGATGAACCACGTCGGCACCGTCTGCACCCACTGCGGCGATGGTTGCCTCACGACGCTGGGCTGCCGCCGCAGCGACAGCGGCATGGAGATCGTGCGCGGAGACAATCGCGACAAGAGCGGCATCAACGGCGATTTTCTCTGCATCAAGGGACGCTACGCCTTCGATTTCGCCAACCATCCCGAGCGCATCAAGCAGCCAATGGTGCGCCGCGATGGCAGGCTTGTTCCCGTCGCCTGGACGGAAGCAATCGATACCGTCGCCCGCAACTTTCGCGAGATCATCGCTCGCCACGGCGCGGATGCAATCGGCGTTATCGGTTCCAACCGCACCACGAACGAAGAGAATTATCTGCTTCAGAAGTTCGCGCGTCTGGTGCTGGGAACCAATAATATCGACCATCACCGCACGGCGGATTATCCGTCTTTCGCCAAGGCCCTCGCCGGGAATAACGCGAAAACGGCGAGCATGCGCGAGGTCTTCCAGGCGCCAGCGATCCTGCTGGTCGGCAACGATCCGACGAATCAGCATCCGCTGCTGGCGTGGCAGATCCGCAACAACGTACGGCTGCATCGCGCCAAGCTGCACATCGTCAACTCGCAACCCATCAAGCTCGGCAGACAGGCGGCCAGCTTCACGCAGCTTCCGGCGGGAAGCGAAGGTAAGTTCGCCCAATACCTTGCCGGAGATGATTCCGCCGCGCAAGCCATCACGGGAATTGCACCCGAAGCGCTCTCCAAGTTGCGCGACACACTCAGGACCGAACCAGATTTGGTTATCATTTTCGGCTCCGAACTTCGCGGAGACGACGTAGCGGCCCTGGTAAGATTCGGCGCCCCACAGCAAGCGCGATTCATCTGCCTCGGCGATTACGCTAACTCGCGTGGGGCTGCCGATATGGGGCTCTACCCTGACCTGCTGCCCGGCTACGCTCCGCTCGCTTCCGGCTCGATCTTCGACGCTGAGTGGGGAGGGCGGATCCCGGCGCAGCCCGGCTTGAGCCTCGCGCAAATGCTCGACGCCGCTCGCGATCTCAAGCTTCATGCCCTGTATGTGGTCGGCTCCAACCCGGTTGCGCGCTACGCGGTGGACCCCTTCATTCTGCACACTCCTTTCCTGGTGGTCCAGGATATGTTCATGACGGAAACAGCGATGCTGGCGGACGTAATTCTGCCGGCGGCGAACGCCTACGAGAAGGCCGGCACATTCACCAATACCTGCGGCGATTTGCAGTTGTTGAAGAAAGCGGGCGATGTTGCGACCGTCAAAAGCGATTTTGAGATCATTGTGCGCATTGCGGAAAAGATGGGCTTCGACATCCGCAAGCTTGTGCCGTTCGGCGGCGGCATGCGCGCCGATTTCGGCCAGACGCGCGGCGCGCAGTCGGGCGAGGCCGACCGTCATGCGGTTTGGCTTCGCGCCCGCGGGCTTGAGCCAAAGGTGTCGCCATTCGATCCGGCCGCGGTGCTCGACGAGATTCAGCGGTTGGTCCCGGGCTACGATGTCTCCCGGCTGGGGTTGCTGGCCGGCAACGATCAGCCGACTCGACTGGTAAACATTCAACCGGCGGGGATTCAGAGTCATCCGGAATGGATCGTTCCCTCGCAGGACGCGCTGTTTACCTCCGGTACGCTTGGCCGTTATTCGAATACGCTGAACTCAGTGATGGAGAATAAGAGCAAATCTCGGGTTGACACCGAAGTTGTGGCTGACTGACCGGCTGCTTGCGGCAGCAGGTTTGCCGTTCGCGGATTTGCTGTTTCACGAAGGAACGAAGCAACGTGAGTGCGGGTATGCTCCGCGAAGCAAGTTTGCTCTTGGGAATGCATGACTCAATGAATGTCGGAATGTTTTTGCTCGTCGCCATCATCAAGATCGCGATTACCGTCGGCGTGCTGCTGACGATTGTGGCCTACTCCGTCTGGCTGGAGCGGAAGGTGGTGGGCCACATGCAGAACCGCTGGGGACCTACCCGCGTCGGTCCATTCGGCCTGCTGCAGCCGCTTGCTGACGGCATCAAGTTCATCCTGAAGGAAGACTTGACGCCGCCTTATGTCAATCGGACTTTGTTCATTCTGGCCCCGATGCTTGCCCTGGTGATGGCGCTGACTTCGATTGCTCTTGTGCCTATTGGACCAAACATCACCGTCGGCAGCGTAACCACTCCTATTCAGATTACCGGGGTCGAGACGGCAAACAATCAGCCGGCCGATATCGGCATCGGCCTGCTCATCATCCTTGGCGTTACCTCGCTTGGAGTTTACGGCATCGCGCTTGCCGGGTGGTCGTCCAACAGCAAGTACTCGTTGCTCGGCGCTTTGCGCGCCAGCGCGCAAATGATTAGCTATGAGGTTGCGCTCGGGCTGTCACTGGTGGGCGTACTGATGGTTTCCGGGTCGTTCAGTCTGCGAACCATCGTCGAGCGGCAACTAGGCAGTCCGTGGCACTGGAACATCTTTAATGGTGGCTGGCAAATCGTAGCCTTCTTCATTTATCTGATGGCGGCTTTTGCCGAAACCAACCGCATTCCATTCGACCTCGCCGAGGCGGAGACCGAACTCGTGGCCGGTTATCACACCGAGTACAGCTCGATGAAGTTCGCCATGTTCTTCATGGCCGAGTACGCCAACATGGTGACCGTAGCTTGCCTGGCGTCGGTCATGTTTCTGGGCGGATGGAGTGGACCTGTTTTCGGACCGCCGATCCTGCAATCGCTGCTTCCAATCCTGTGGTTTTTGGCGCGCGTATTTTGCTTTATCTTTCTTTACATCTGGGTGCGCGGCACGCTGCCGCGCTTCCGCTACGATCAACTGATGGGGTTCGGCTGGAAGTTTCTTTTGCCGCTCTCAATCGCCAACATTCTTGTTACCGGGCTGATTGTGGCCCTGCGGGCGTAACCCGCGGGTGTATAACCGATGTCGCACCTTATTCTGTTTCTGATCTTCGCGGCCCTGTGCGTGGGAGGAGCGATTAACCTCCTGGTGCAGCGCCATCCGATCAACAGCGCGCTGTCTCTCGTGCTCGTCACGGGCTCGCTCGCTCTGATCTACCTCTTGCTCGGCGCAGAGTTTGTTGCCGCCATTCAAATCATCATTTACGCAGGCGCAGTGATGGTGCTGTTCATTTTCGTCATCATGCTGCTCAATGCCGGCGCCGAAGAAGAGACCAAGGGCAGCCGGGTGGCGATTTTGTTAGGCGTGCCAGGACTGATTCTGGGACTCTCCACGGCCACCTGGGTGTTAGCCACCCGCTATCCCGGCCCGGGTTCGGTCATAATCGGCCAGCTACACGGCACCGCCCCTGGCATGGGGCGCCTTCTCTTCCGGGATTTCCTGCTGCCGTTCGAGGTGACCTCGGTGCTGATCCTGATCGCGATTATGGGCGCCGTAGTTCTGGCGCGGAGAGGAAGCGACTGATGGTGCCGATTTCCTATTATCTTGTGCTGAGCGCGATCCTGTTTGCCTGCGGGGTTGCGGGCTTCCTCATCAAGCGCAACATCATCACCATCTTCATGTCGATCGAACTGATGCTGAACGCGGTGAACCTCACCTTCGTGACCTTTGCCGCGCAGTGGCAGGCGCTGAGCGGCTATATCTTCGTTTTTTTCGTGATGGTAGTGGCGGCCGCTGAAGCCGCCGTTGGATTTGCGATCATCATTGCCGTCTTCCGCACGCGCGAAACCCTGAATGTCGACCGCGTGAATTTGCTGAAGCTATGACCTTGAATCTCTGGTTGATTCCAGTTTTGCCCGCCGCGGGCGCCGCCATCAATGGATTTTTCGGCCGGCGGTTCTCGAACAAGATGGTGAGCGCCGTCGCCTTGGCCTCGACGGCGGCATCGTTCGCCTGGGCGCTGTTGGCGGCGATACGCCTGCTTGGCATGCCGGCCGATCAGCTCCCCTATATCGAACGAATCGGGGTCTGGCTGCGCAGCGGCGACTTCGTGGTGGAGTACGGCTTCTATCTCGATCACCTCTCGATGATCATGATGCTGGTGGTCACCGGCGTCGGCTTTCTCATCCATGTCTACTCGGTCGGATACATGGGGCACGAGGGCGGATACTACCGCTTTTTCAGCTACCTAAACCTGTTCATGTTCTTCATGCTCACGCTGGTGCTGGCGGACAACTACCTGCTCATGTTCGTCGGCTGGGAGGGCGTGGGCCTCGCTTCCTATTTGCTGATTGGCTTCTTCTTTTTGCGCGATTCGGCGGCGAACGCCGGGAAAAAAGCGTTCATCGCCAACCGCGTCGGCGATTTCGGTTTCCTCATTGCCTTGTTCCTGCTGGTTAAGCACTTCGGCACCCTCCAGTACACGGACATATTCCACAAGGTTGCGGAGTTCTCGCCTGGCATCGAGTCCGGAGCCGGTCTGCTGACTGCCATCGCGCTGCTGATGCTGGTCGGCGCCACCGGTAAATCGGCGCAGATTCCTCTCTACGTCTGGCTGCCTGACGCGATGGAAGGTCCGACGCCGGTCTCCGCCCTGATCCATGCGGCCACCATGGTTACCGCCGGCGTTTACATGATTGCGCGCTCCAACGCCATCTTCAGCCGGTCAACGACTGCGCTTGCGGTCGTCGCCATCATCGGCTGCCTGACCTCGTTCTTTGCCGCGACCATCGGAATCACCCAGACGGACATCAAGCGTGTGCTCGCCTACTCCACGGTTTCGCAGCTCGGATACATGTTCCTGGCCTGCGGCGTGGCCGCGTACTCGGCGGGTATTTTCCACCTGATGACGCACGCCTTTTTCAAAGCGCTACTCTTCCTCGGCGCCGGCTCGGCGATTCACGCCGTCGGCGGCGAACAGGATATGCGCAAGATGGGCGGCCTGAAGAAGTACGCGCCCTATACGTTCTGGACCATGCTGATCGCCACGTGTGCGATCGCCGGGATTCCGGGGCTCTCGGGTTTCTTCTCTAAGGATGAGATCCTCTGGCAGGCTTTCTCCAGCCCGCATGGACACTGGGCGTTTTGGTTGCTCGGCATCACTACGGCGTTCATGACCAGCTTTTACATGTTCCGGTTGCTGTTCATGACTTTCTTCAACGAATATCGCGGTCCCGTCGCCGCGCAGCACACTTCACATGAGGCCCAACCGCACGCCGCCACGGCCTCGGCCGAACACGCCGGACACACGCATGCCGTGCCCCCGCAGGCTCCTCCGACCAATGCTCACGATCACGGAGGCCATGGAGAACCGCACGAAAGTCCTTGGGCAATGGTGGTTCCGCTCGTGCTGCTTGCCGTGTTGTCCGTCATCGGGGGATATGTGGGCGTGCCCAAAGCGCTCCACGGCGGAAATCACATCGAGCACTTTCTGGCACCGGTCATGCCGACCATCACGGCGGAAGCAGCGGGAACAGCACACGGGGGCGCGCATCCCGAGCAGGAGCAGTCGCAGGCCGCTGAGGACAGTTCGCTGGAGTTGACGCTGACGGGCGTCTCGGTGGCGGTTGCGTTTGCGGGCCTCGGTCTCGCTTGGCTTTTATACGTCAAGCGGCGCGACCTGCCGGCCAAAATCGCCAATTCGCTTGGCGGCCTTTACACGGCCGTGCTGAATAAGTATTACGTCGACGAAATCTACGGCGCGGCCATCATCGGCCCGCTGATTGCTTTTTCCACTCGCGTGCTCTGGCGCGGAATCGACGCCACGCTGATTGACGGAAGCGTGAACAGCGGCGCGCAGGGCGTGCGTGAGATTGGCGATTCGCTGCGTCACCAACAGTCCGGCAACATCCGCTCTTATGCCGGTTGGGTTACGGCCGGAGCGGCGCTGGTCATCCTCTACATGGTTTGGATGGGAACGCGATGATAGCTGCAAGTGTCAATCCCTACATTCTCACGCTGGTGACGTTTGTGCCGGTGTTCGGGGCGCTGCTGCTCGCGTTGTTTCCCCGGCGTGATCGCGACATCCGTGCCTTTGCGTTTCTGGTCAGCATTGTCACGTTCCTGCTTTCGCTCCATTTGCCCTGGTATTTCCGCGACCAGGTCAAGCAGGCGCAGCCACATCTGACCGCCGGTCACGCTCTGCTGCCGTCGCGTCTCTCGCTGGCGTATGAAATCGACAAAGCCTGGATTCCGACGCCGAACATCCATTACCACATGGGTATCGACGGCATCTCGCTCTGGCTGGTGCTGCTCACGACGTTCCTGGTTCCCTTGTGCGTAATGATCTCGTGGCGCTCGATCCGCGACCGGGTGAAGGAATTTTTCATCCTCCTGCTGGTGTTGGAAACGGCAATGATCGGCGTATTCGTGTCGCTCGATCTTTTTTTGTTTTACTTCTTTTGGGAAGCAACGCTGATCCCGATGGCCTTGCTGATCGGGATGTACGGCCACGAGCGCCGCGTTTACGCGGCCGTTAAGTTCTTTCTGTACACGATGGTTGCGTCGGTCTTTATGCTCGCCGCAATCATCTGGCTCTACGCCAAGAGCGGAACCTTTGACTTCGTAACGCTGCAAGCGCTGTTGCAGGCCGGCGCGGTGCCGGGAATGGAGTATGCCGCACAGTGGCTCTTCCTCGGCTTCTTTGTTGCATTTGCGGTTAAGGTGCCACTCTTCCCGCTGCACACCTGGCTGCCCGACGCGCACGTCGAAGCGCCAGCCGCCGGCTCCGTTCTTTTGGCCGCGGTATTACTGAAGATGGGTACTTATGGTCTGTTGCGCTTCAATGTCGGGCTGTTTCCGGAGCAGGCCCGCCGCAACGCCGGCTGGATCGCGATCCTGGCAATCATCGGAATCATTTACGGTGCGCTGGTTGCCATGGTGCAACCGAATCTGAAAAAACTGGTTGCTTATTCTTCCATCAGCCACCTGGGATTCGTAGTGCTCGGCATCTTCAGCTTCACCATGGCCGGAGTTGACGGCGCCGTCTATCAAATGCTGAATCATGGCGTCTCCACCGGCGCGCTGTTCATCCTCTGCGGCATTATCTACGAGCGGCGGCACACCTACGAAATCGCGGAGTACGGCGGTCTCGCGACCCCGATGCCTGTCTACGCGACATTCTTCCTGGTCATCACCTTGTCTTCAATAGGCTTGCCGTTGCTGAACGGTTTTATCGGCGAATACTTGATCCTCACCGGATCGTTTCAGGCAAAGGCTTGGTGGGGCGTGCTTGCGGCAAGCGGTGTGATCTGGAGCGCCTGCTATCTGCTCTGGCTCTACCAGCGTCTTTTCTACGGAAGCGTCACGAACCCCGTGAATGCCGGCTTGCCCGATCTTGACCGTCGCGAGCGCAGTTGCCTCTGGCCGCTCGCAATTGCCGCGCTGGTCATGGGCGTCGCTCCGTCCATGTGGATGAACCGCATCGACCAGTCTGTCGCCCAGATGCTCGCACCATTCCAGAAGCAGGCTGCTGCTCCGGCGCATCACAGGGTTGCGCCGGCAGACGCGACCCCGGCCGCGCAAGCAGCTATGGCCTCGTTGGAGAAAGCAAACCAGGTGAACGGCCGATGATACCCGGCATCGACTACATCCGAATTCTTCCAGAAATCGTGCTTTCGGTCTTCGGCATGATCGTAATGTTGGCAGACCCGCTGCTGCCTGAGTATGACAGCCGCAAGTCCATGGGATTCGTCGCGGCTCTCGGATGCCTCTGCGCTCTGTGCGCCACCTTTTATCAGGCGGCATTTCCCGGCACGGCGTTTTTCAACATGGTGCGGGTCGATGGCTTCAGTGTGTTCTTCCACGTCGTCGTCATCATGGTTGCGCTGATCACTACGCTCAGCTCGTTCGAATACCTGGAAGTGCAGAAAATCCGCCTCGGCGAGTACTACGGTCTGATCCTGCTCGGCACGGTCGGCATGTGCCTGATGTCCTCTGCCATTGAGTTGGTGCTCATCTTCATTGCCCTCGAGATCTCTTCCATCGCGACGTACGTGCTTGCGGGCTTCCGCCGCCGCGTCGCCAGCAGCGCGGAGTCGTCCCTCAAATATTTCCTGCTGGGCTCGTTCGCCACCGCTTTCTTCCTCTACGGCGTCGCACTCATGTTCGGCGCCACCGGCTCGACGAACGTTGACCAGATTGCCGCCGCACTGCGCAACGGGGCGCCCACGCTGGCGTATATGGCCATGGCCATGATGTTCGTAGGTCTCGGCTTCAAAGTTGCTACCGCGCCATTCCAGGTGTGGACCCCGGATGTCTACGAAGGCGCTCCGGCGCCGGTCGTGGGGTTCATGTCGACCGCTCCCAAGGCGGCGGCGTTTGCCGTGCTGCTGCGCGTGCTGTTCGGCACCGCCAGCGCAAACGGATTTTGGGGCCAGCCGCGACCCGGGTGGTTCTGGATGATATGGGTTTCGGCGGCCTTGTCGATGACGCTCGGCAACCTCGGAGCGCTGGTACAATCGAATGTTAAGCGCCTGTTGGCCTATTCGTCGATTGCCCATGCCGGATACTTGCTGGTCGCTTTTACCGCCATCCGCGACAGCAGCGCGGGAATCTCTGCCGCGATGTTTTACTCCGCATCTTATGCCGCCATGAACGTCGGCGCCTTCGCCGTGGTGAGCCATTTCGCGAGTGCCGGCGAGAAGTACGTGAACGTTGATGATTATGCCGGGCTCGGCCGCCGCTCACCCATGCTGGCGGCAGCGTTGACCGTTTTCCTGCTCTCCCTGATCGGAATCCCAATCACCGGCGGATTTCTTGCAAAATTTTACGTCTTCACCGCCGCGCTACAGTCGAGCCTTGTGGGCCTCACCATCATCGGCGTCATCAACAGCGCCATCGGCGCGTACTACTATCTGCGCTTGATCGTGTTGATGTACATGCGCGAACCGCAGAGCGACGCCCCCGTGCCGCCAATTCCATTTACGGCGGGCCTCGCGATGGTGCTCAGCCTGATCGCCACCATTTATCTTGGCGTGCTGCCAGGCCCTGTGCTCAACTTCGCCATTGGCGCGGCCCGTACACTCGTGCGTTGACGATCAAAATCTCCGGAACTGCGGCCACGGTATATCTTCAGAACTCCCACATCTGCTAACTGCGGCAGATGTGGGGCACCATGCAAGAGTGTGTGCTGGGATGCGCGTCTACTTGACGTTGCCTCCAATTGACGTTGCCTCCAAAAGCAAAGGGCCTCCCACAGAGAGGAGGCCCCATACCAATACAAGTTCAAAAGACTCTGCCGGGCGAACTACACTACCTTGGCGAAGATTACGACGAGCGTAAACAACACCAGCGATTCGATGAAGGCCAACCCAAGAATCATGGCAAGCTGAATTCCGGCGCGAGCAGAAGGATTGCGCGCCATGCCTTCGCAGGCAGCCGAGCCGACCCTGCCCTGACCGAGGGCAGCCATTCCGGCGGCAATGGCCATGCCGAAGCCGGAGGCGATAGCGACCCAGTTAACGGGTTTGGCCGCTTCAGCGGCAGGTGTTTGCGCAAAGGCGGGCGTCACCATCATCGAGAGGGCCACGACCGTCAGCAGAACGAACATTAGTTTACGCATTGTCTTGCTCCTGTAAATGCCCCGTGGGGCTGAGTGTCGCTGCCAGTGGGTGGTTGGCGCCCTCCACTGCGACGCCCTCACGCTTGCAGCGAAAACCAAACTTGAAAACTCATGGCTGATGTCTAGCAGCCTGACCCGAGCCTGCAAAGCGACCTAGTGTTCGTGCGCTACAGCCTCACCCAGATACACCATCGACAGCAACATAAAGATATAGGTCTGGATGAATGCCACGCCGATGTGCAGGCCCATGAAAATTACGGGCACTCCAATCGGCATCAAGGAAAAGAACACCAATGTCACCATATCTCCGGCAAACATGTTGGCATAAAGACGGACAGTGAGTGAAAGAATTCGTGCCAGGTGGCTGCAGATTTCAATGGGAGGAATCAACCACCAAAGCCATACCGTCGGCCCCAAAAAGTGCTTGATATAGCCCGCGCCGTTGGTACGGATACCATTGTAGTGATAGTAAAACCACGTTACGAGGGCACAACCCAGCGGCACCGAGGGCACTCCCGTCGGAGTTTCAAAAAACGGCACCAGCCCAAGCAGATTGCAGGAAATGATGAACAGTCCCAGTATGGATATATATGGAACGTATCGCTGATAATCATGCCCGATGATCTCGTGGCACGAATCGCTGACAAAGCCATCGAGACTCTCCATCGTGTGCTGGAGGCCGCCCGGCTTCTCGACCGAGAGCCGCGAGCGCACGATGAGAAACAGCAGCACAAGCAGGAGGGCAACCAGTATCTGCATCGCCACATAATTTGGAATGGGCTCGCTCGGGTGTTTGACGGGAATTCCCAACGTGTGCAGCAACGCCGCGACGGGAGCCGCAAAGAGCCGGTTCAGAAGCGCAGTAAAAGGAAGTAGTGGTTCCATTCGGATATCGTTGCAATCAGGCTAGGCCAGTTTCGCAATAGGTACATCCCGCAAAGCAGCCGGGCGACGAGCCCGGCGTTGACAGCTCCGGGATACACCTAGTCTGAAACCGCCTTATAGTCCGCGCCGGAAGGCGCCAAATACCTCGTAAACAGCCTCGCAAAGCAAGGCGGGAACGGGCACACACAAGCCAACCAGGTACCCGTAAAGGCCCCTTTGGGAACATCTGAATATAGCATACGATCCCAGCGCCACCAAAAGGATGCGGGCAGTAAAGCGGAAAACGATAATGCCTCCGCGCTCGCGGCTTTGCCCGGTAGTAATGCGCTCGCCCAGAGCGTTCACCGCTTGCGTCAGCCAGCGGAAATTGTGCCATGAGAGGGCGACGCCCAGAGTGGCGCCGAGTGCAACCGCCAACCCGAATCTCAGCGCCGAACCCGCAATGATGGCGATCCCGATGACGCCGATGGTGCGCTGCATGCGCCAGACCGCGCGGTCGTAGAAGGCCTCCGAAAGGCGCGCGCCCAGAGTTGCAGACGCCTGACTGTCGGGCGCCGACGCAGGTTGTTCATTCTCGTTCATTGAAAGAAGAGAGTGCCATGCGGATCATTTTGATGAAGCCGACGATGGCGCCAAAAATCAGCCCTGCCAGGTAAATCCAGTGTTGATGCAGCCAGTGGTCGAGCGCCAGACCGATCAGGTATCCAACAATAACGGCCGCCGGAAGGATAAATCCTATCTCCGAGTAGCGGGCCAGCAGAACCAGCGGATCTTTGTTTTTCTTGCCTTCCGAATGCTTGGAGTCGCTGTCATCCATGGCCAAGCAAGGCTAGCAGTTATGCCCCCGGCTACGCAAACGGCGCTGCCTTACAAAACCTTGGCTGGGAGCCAAGGCTGCGACTGGTTGTACCCCGGCTAGGCAAACGGCGGCGCTGCCTTCTCGCAGAATGAAACGATGGGACTTTCGTGGCCAGGAGTGCGGTTACGCCTTAGGTCCGGCTTCCGTCTTTGCCGTTAAGTTGTCGACGGGCTTGGCTTCCTCGTCGCTGAGGCTTTTCTTGAAAGAGCGAATTCCTTCCCCTAACCCCTTGCCCAGTTCCGGAAGCTTTTTGGGTCCAAAAACGAGCAGGGCTATGAAAAGAATCACAATAAGATGCATCGGTTGAAACAAGCCTTCAAACATTACCAGTACCTCAAAGACATTATACGCTTGACCTATGTAAGCGGCTCCGAGTTCGTGAACAGGCAACAAGCCGGAACCGCGACCGCTTCCGGCTCACATCTTGCGTTTGTCTACTTGACAAGCTGAGCGATTGAGTTCAGGGGGCCGCTATTCAGCGACCAATACACGGCTTGGATGAACAGGTTCGGAAAAATTCCGATTCCGATCGTGCCCACTCCGGCGATCGTGAGCGCAAGGCGCATCCCCGGACCAACGTGAACCGGCTCGGCATCGACCGCCTGCTTCATGAACATCGCATTGGCGACCTTCATGTAGTAGTACAAGCCAATCACGGCATAGAGCACGGCGATGGTAGCCAGCGTGTAATGTCCCGTCTGCACCAGGCTGAGGAAGATGAAGTACTTCCCGAGGAATCCGGCGAATGGCGGAATGCCGGCCAGCGACAACAGGAAGGCCAGCATCAGCAGGGCTTCGGTCGGGGCCTTGAAAAACAATCCGTTGATGTCTTCAATATCGTCGCCGATGATATTCCGGCGGCGTAGAGAGGTGATGACGGCGAAAGCGCCGAGGTTCATGAAGGTGTACACCAACAGGTACACCAGGATTCCCTGAATGCCGGTCTGGTTCTCTTTGCCGTCGCTGGCGACCAGGCCGAGCAGCATGTAACCGACATGAGCGATCGAGGAATATGCAAGCAGCCGCTTCAGGTTCGTCTGGGTGATCGCCGCCAGGTTACCGCCCGTCATGGTCGCGACCGAAACGAAGATCAGCAGCGGAATATACATGGTCCGCAGCGGATAAAGCGCAAACAGGAAGATGCGCAACAGCATCGCCCATGCCGCGGCCTTCACTGCCACCGACATGAACCCGGTAACACTGGTTGGCGCTCCTTCGTAAGCGTCGGGCGCCCATTGATGGAATGGAACGGCTGCGATCTTGAACAGCAGGCCGGTCGCGGTGGTGATCAGTGCCAGTATGATCACCGGGTCGCGGGGATTCGTGGCGATACGGGCCTGTAGCGCGATGCCGATCTCGGCAAGATTGGTGGAACCGGAAAGACCGTAGAGCAGCGACAATCCATAGGCGAAGATGCCGGATGAAAAAGCGCCCAGCAACAGATACTTCAGCGCTGCTTCATTGGAGCGCTTATCACGGCGCAGGAAGCCGACCAGCACGTAGGTCGACAAGGCCATCAGCTCAAGCCCAATGAACAGAAGCACCAGATCGAAGCCGCAAGCCATGCACATCATGCCAACGACGGAGAACAGGATCAGTGCGTAAAATTCGCCATGCGATTCGCGCTCGATTTCCAGGTAACGCACCGACATCAGGATCGCCACCGCCGCTCCCACCAGGAACAGGTAGAAGAAGTAAATGGCGATGCGGTCCATCAGAACCCCGCCAAAAAATCCTGAGCGGAACGTAATCGCCTGGCTGTGTAAGGCGAATTGGATCTTGTAAACTCCGGCGGCGGAGAAGCACAAGCCCAGTAAGGCAGTCACGGCATTCAAGCGCTTCCACTCGGCTGGCAAGATCAAATCGATCAGCAGGATCCCCAGCGCGAACAGTGTGAGCAGCACGATCGGCAGCGATAGCAGGTAATCGGAGCTGGAGAAGTATTGTGAGATCGGCGTTGCCACGATCTTTATTATCCCTTCAAGCTCCCGGCACGTTATCGAAATGGCCGGAAGGCAATATCGTTACCCCAAAACCCTGGGGCCAAGAGGCTGCGAAAAACCGGCTTCGGCGCGTTTCCCCGCAACCTGCGAAACGCCAGAGCGTTACTTCTTCCCTGGCTGGGCCAACGGGGCCGTGGTTGCAGCCACGACTATGTTGGCGGTGATCTTCGGCGCGGCGGCATCAGTCTTGGTCTCCGCCTTCGGAGCAGGGGCCGGAACGGTCAGCGCCGGAGCCGCAGCGTTGTAATACCCGTTGCTGTTGATGCGCTCCACCATTTCGGTCACGGGCTGATCGAGGATGCGGAACAACGGCTTCGGATAGAGGCCGATCCAGAACGCGCAGATGATCAACGGGACAAAGGTCGCCAGCTCGCGCGGCGTAAGGTCGAGCAGCTTTTCATTCTTCGGATTGGTCACCGGACCGAAGAAAACACGCTGATAGAGCCAGAGCAGATAGGCCGCCCCGAGAACAACACCGGGAACCGCCCAGGCCGCCCATGTAGGGTTAGCCATGAACGTGCCTTGCAAAATCGTGAACTCGCCCACGAAGCCGTTCAGCAGCGGCAATCCCAGCGACGACATGAACATGATCAGCGTGACGGTGGCGTAAATCGGCATCACGGTTGAAATACCGCCGTACTCGGCGATGTCGCGCGTGTGACGCCGCTCATAAAGAATGCCGACGATCAAGAACAGTGCGCCGGTCGAAATACCGTGGTTAATCTGTTGTATGACGGAACCGGCAATGCCGGCCTGGTTCAGCGCGAAAATGCCGAGGGTGCAGAAGCCGAGGTGGCTCACGGACGAGTACGCCACCAGCTTCTTCATATCCTTTTGCATCAGCGAAACCAGCGCGCCGTAGATGATGCCGATCAGCGACAGCGCGACCAGCCATCCGCGCAAAACCGGGAACTTAATCACCGACGGAAAGAACGGCAGCGAGAAACGTATCAAGCCGTACGTTCCCATCTTCAGCAGAACGCCGGCCAGAATCACGGAGCCTGCGGTCGGCGCTTCCACATGAGCATCCGGCAACCAGGTGTGGAACGGGAACATCGGCACCTTGATCGCGAATCCGATGAAGAAGCCGAGGAACAGGATCACGCCAGCGGCGTCGCCATAGACCGCCGGAATCTGCGGAGCCGTGCGGTAGAGCGAGAGCAGGTCAAAGGTGTAAACGCCCGTCACCCGGTGATGGAAGAAATACAGGAACAGGATTCCCAGCAGCATGAGCACTGAGCCGGCCAGCGTGTAGAGGAAGAACTTGATGGCCGCATAAAGCTTGCGTGGGCCGCCCCAGATGCCGATGAGCAGGTACATCGGAACCAGCATCGCTTCCCAGAAGACGAAGAACAGGAAGAGATCGAGGGCCATGAAGACGCCAAGCATGCCGGTCTGCAGCACCAGGAACCAGACGTAGTATTCCTTCACGCGGACCTGAATCGCCTCCCATGAGGAGAGGATCGAGATGGCGCCCAGCAGCGTGGTGAGCATGATCAGCAGGAATGAAATCCCGTCGATGCCGAGCGAGTAACCGGCTCCGATCGTCGGAATCCAGTTGTTCTGCCCGCCTTCCACGAACTTGAATCCCGGCTGGTCCTTAACGGCCCAGAACCATGGGACCAGCGGCAACGATACGGCAAAGCCGATCATCGCGAAGATGTTCCCCAGCCAGCGGATCGCGTTCGTGTTTTCCTTCGGAACGAACAGGAGAACAATTGCCCCGACCAGAGGGGTAAATAAAATGATTGAGAGGATGTGGCTATACATTTCTAAATTCCGTCCGTGACGTTTCCCGTCGAATCAACTGGTTTACCCGCGCCGAAAGGCGCAGGCAGCGCCTTAGTGAACTACGTAATACCAAACGAACCCGAACACGCCGATCACCATGACCAGCGCGTACCACTGCACCAGGCCCCACTCTATGAGCCGGACCGGGTAAGACAGTGCGCGAGCCACAATGGCGGGCCCGTTCACGCAAACCCCATCGATGATCCACTTGTCCCACCAACTGGAAATTGTTCCGCTCAGTCTCGTCAGCCAACCGGCGCCGTTTACGCCGCCGTCGATCACGTTGGCGTCAAACTTCCACAGTGCAAGGCCCAGGCCCTGCGCTCCCAACCTCACCGGTCCGATTGACTTGCGCCCGGTGAACAGGTAGTCGTAAAGCTCGTCGACGTAGTACTTGTTGAGCAGCGTGCGATAGAGCGGCGGAGCCACGGCGTTAATCGGCTCGATATAGCCCTGACCGGCCTCGGCATAGGCCTTCCGTGCTCCCCATAAACCTATACACGCGGCGCCCACCGAAAGCCCCATCAGCACGTATTCACTGCTGCTGGGACCTTCTTCGTGCTTTGGCCCTTCGCCGTGCTCGGCAGCAACCGCGGGAGATCCATGCTCCGCCGGCGCGGCGGAAGCCGCATGCTCAACCTCTGCTCCAGCAACGGCACGCCCGGCGATGACTGGGTTGTCAAAGACCGGCTCCAGGAAGCGCTCGAAGCGGTTCGAACCACCTAACGCGTGCGGCACTCCAAGCAAACCGGCAAAGATCGAGCCCACGGCCAGGATTACCAACGGAACCGTCATTGACTTTGGCGATTCATGAATGTGATGTGCGGTCTCGTGATCCATGCGCGGCTGGCTGAAGAACGTCAGCCAGACCAGCCGGAACATGTAGAAGGCCGTCATGATGGCCGTGGCGTAGCCGACGTACCACAGCGCGCGCATTGAGCCGCCGTTGCTCGACCACGCCTGCCACAGGATTTCGTCTTTCGAGAAGAATCCGGCCAGCGGCGGGAATCCGGCGATGGCGATGGTGCCGATCAGCATCGTCTTATAAGTGATCGGGATTTTCTTTGCCAGGCCGCCCATGTTGCGCATATCCTGCTCGCCGCTCATGGCGTGGATGACCGAACCGGAGCCGAGGAACAGCAGCGCCTTAAAGAATGCGTGCGTGAACACATGGAAGCAGCCGGCGGCGAATGCGCCGACGCCGAGCGCCAGGAACATGTAGCCCAACTGCGAAACCGTCGAATAGGCAAGCACGCGCTTGATATCGTTCTGCACCAGGCCAATCGATGCGGCGAATATGGCCGTCAGCGCGCCCACGATCGCAACCACTTTCATTGCCTCTGGAGCCAGCACGAACAGCGCGTTCGAGCGCGCCACCATGTAAACACCGGCCGTGACCATGGTGGCCGCATGGATGAGCGCCGACACCGGCGTTGGGCCTTCCATGGCATCCGGCAGCCAGACATACAGCGGAAGCTGCGCCGATTTGCCGCATGCTCCGAGGAACAGCAGCAGGCAGGCCGCCTGGATCAGCATGCTCAAGTGCGGGTCGGCGATAATCTGCCCGGCGTGCAAACGGGCCAGCGCCGTGACGTCGGTAAACTTTGCCGTTCCAAACACCCACATCAGGGTGAACGTCCCGAGGATCACGCCCGCGTCGCCAACGCGGTTGGTGATGAAAGCCTTGTTAGCCGCCGTCGATGCCGAGTGCTTCAGGAAGTAGAAGCCGATCAGCAGGTACGAGCAGAGGCCCACACCCTCCCAACCGACGAACATGAGTATGTAGTTGTTCGCCATAATGAGCGTCAGCATGGAGAACATGAACAGGTTCAGGTAGCCAAAGAACCGGTAGTACCCGCCTTCATGCGACATGTATCCGGTGGAGTAAATGTGGATCAGCATGCCCACGCCGGTTACAAACAGCAGCCAGATGCTCGAAAGGGGATCAAGCAGGAACCCAGCTTCAGCCTTGAACTCGGCGGGCTTTCCACTGTAGGTCTGGAACACCATCTTGCCGGAGTCGTCGCCCAGCCAGGTGTAAAGAACTTTCTCGTAGTGCGGCAGGCCGCTGTGGACGAGTTGCCAAACCGCGCCCACCGAAAACAAGAACGCGAGCACCACAACGCCAACGCAGATGACGTTCGTCCAGGTGTGCAGTTCATGCGCGCCAGCGTGCACATCGTGCCCCGCCGCGTGCGCATCGT